>JBHAFG010000098.1:0-12997 GCA_041855945.1 Treponema sp.
CCCATGTCGCCCTCGATCTCCTTCTGCGGAGTGAGCGCCGCCACGGAGTCCACGACGATTATGTCCACCGCGCCGGAACGCACGAGCTGCTCGGTTATCTCAAGAGCCTGTTCTCCGCTGTCCGGCTGTGAAAGCCAAAGTTCGTCCGTATTTACCCCAAGATTCTTTGCGTATACAGGATCCAGAGCGTGCTCAGCGTCAACGAAGGCCGCGATTCCACCAAGTTTCTGCGCCTCCGCCACCGCATGGAGGGCGAGCGTGGTCTTTCCAGAACTTTCAGGACCGTACATTTCGATTATGCGTCCACGAGGATAACCGCCTATTCCAAGCGCCTCGTCAAGCATTATGGAACCTGACGGAACAACGTCTATTCCAGCCGTATCCCTCTGTTCGCCAAGCTTCATGAGCGAACCCTGTCCGTACTGTTTTTCAATCTGAAGCCTAGCCGCCTCAAGCGCCTTCAATTTTTCCGACCTGTCAACAGATGCTTCCGCCATCATGTCCTCCAAAACTCATAAAAAATAAAACATCTCCAAAAGATATATGGCAGTTTCTTTTCAAAAACTGCAACATCATACACATTTTTACGTAATAAAAAATCGAATGGAATTTCAGCCGTCCTGTAAAACTCACTCCACGACCATGGCCGACCCGACTCCCTGATAGACGCTCCGTCCCTCAAGCAAGAGCCGTCCTCCATCCGAGGATATCCTTGCAAGAACCGTCACCGGCCTTTCAACCTCCACCTTTGGAGGAACTGAAAACCTGAGCCTTGCTATTCCGTCCACCTTTTCCATGTTCTCGTAGCCCACAAGGAAGTCGCACGAATAGCCCGACTCCGTGACGCTGACGTTTGAAACACGCCCCGACCAGGAGACCCAGCAGTCAAGATACAGGGCGGACTCCTCCTCCACCTCCCTGTATGACGGAAAATCCCGCACTGTGTCAAACGACGGAGGTTCAAGATAGCCCATCAAAGTCCTCGCCTTCTGCTTTATCTGAACGGAGGCGTTGGAATTCAAAATCCTGTTTATCTCAACCTGAGCCAGATTGTCCCTGTATGCCTGAAAATATCTCTGCGCCTTTTCGTATGACGAATTTATGTCCCTGGCGGAAAGTATGTATCTGTAGGCCCCGGAAGAAAGATCCGTTTCCTGCGGCACCGCCCTTTCTTCGACCGTAAGGACAAGAGACGAAAGATCGGCCCTGCTTCCAGGAGAAGGCTTCTTGAAATCCACCGCCCTCAGCGCAAGGACGCAGCCAAGAACGCACGCCAGGAATGGAAAAACCGTTCCCCATATCTTATACGGATTAAGTCCAAGCGGAGGATAGAACCTCTGCATCTTTCCAGAATCGTTCCATTTGCATATCGTATTGAAATCTCCGTGAGTCCGTATGAACTCAAGGGCGTCAAGTGCGGTCCTGTTTCCAGGATCGTTGTCAATCACGTCCATGTAATAGTTCACCGCCCTGTCGGTGTCGCCCCTGCGGAGAAAAATCGCCGCCTGTCCCAAAAGAAGGTTCGTGTCTGTAAGGCTTATTCGCCTCGCCTTCTGGAAATTAACAGTGGCAGACCCGGTGTCTCCGACATAAAGATAGCAGGTTCCAAGAAGCACGAAATACCTGAGGTTCTCCTCGTAGAACGCGGACCTTCCCTCAAGGGCGTCTATGGCCCTGTCGAACTGCCTCCGTTTCATAAAATACAAAGCGGTCTCTATCGCATCCCTTGCCATCTCTAATCTCTCAAAACATTCATTATGGAGTCAAGTTCCGCGTTCAGTCGGATTATCTCCTCCCTGTCTATGCCGTCGCTGTTTTCAAGACTGTATATCCTGTCTATCAAGTCCTGGACGTAGTTGTAGTTCATCTTTTCGGAAGGAATTTCAGAAGATTCCGAAGGATGAGAAATTCCCTCTGCAAAACCAGAGTCGGTTAAAACGCCGCCGGAAGTGCCATGCAGAACCGAATCCGCATCCTGGACTCCGCCAAGATTAAGAGCCTCGATCCTCTTTTCAAAAGTTTCGGCCGTAGCGGAATCAAGTCCGCCTTCAACATACGCCTTCAGGGATTCAAGCCGTCCGTTCCTGTGCTCAGGTTTTTCCCAAAGCGAAAGAACCACCTGCATGGCGCTTTCAAAATCACCCGAATCCGCAAGGGCCGAAGCCTTCTGGTACGCGTCCTCGAACTGCTTTACAGAATACTTTTTTTCCACAGAGTTTTCGCGGATTTCCTTTTCAATCCTGGAGACGAAATCCTCGCCGCGCGGGCGAAGTCCGTCGGATGAAAACGCCATGTAATACACGAACGTCGCCTCCTCGTCGGGAGCAAGCCTTTCAGGCTCCCAGTTAATGCACAGTGCGGAATTGTTGTACGAAAGCAGGGAGTCGAATTTCCTTGAACGAACAACCTGCGGAATCCATGAATTGAGAGAAAGGAGGTCCTTGTTCGCAAGGGAAACCACCTCCGGAGGCGTTACATCCGCTCCATGAAGGATGACCTGCATTCCCGCCCTTGAACTTTCGGATTTTATCCATTTTATCCTGTCGAATTTCCTGAACTGCATCTCAGAGTTTATGGCGACGTGTTCAGCCGTGGAAAAATGAGGCCCCCTCTGCTCGCCGAACACCGTGTCAAGCACGTTCTTCAAGGCGAACGTCTCGGTCCTCTTGCCACGGTTCTTGAGCACCGCCGTAACCTTTATGACATCCTCGCCCTCTTTTTCAATGGATTTCATCGCGTCGAATTTTACAAAAAGACGGAGCGTATGGGGAACGACGTACACAATCTGCGCCCCCGCACAGCTTTTTCTGGTTCCTATTATCACGCCCGCATTGTCCGTAAGCCTGTATTCCTTTTTTCCCGCCAGCACCGAAAAAAACGACGAGGTGCAGTCGTCGTAGTTTGCCAGGACGGGAACGGAAAGCCCCTCGGAATTCACGGTGTAGAACTGGAAACTTCCAAGAGAGCCTTTAAGGAACACCCTTACGTTTCCCATCTGACGGTCGACAGACCTTGTCTGGAACGCGCCCTCGTCGTTCACAAGCTCAACGACCTTGATCCTGGAGTCACGTTCCTTCTTCTGCGCGGAACTTTTCTTTTCCGCGGAAAAACCAGCGCCGGCGCATAAAACTGCAAGGACCGCGCAAAAAAACATCCTGCCCAGAGCCTTCATTTTGACACCTCCGCACCTTCCTTCATTCTAAGGAGACTTTCAGCTGCCCTCGCCTTTCCCTTCAGGGCGTTCAGCATGTCAGCCTTGGAATCCTGCATGGACGAAACGGTTCCCGCCATGCCCTGGAGTTCAGCCTGAAGGTTCGACTTTACCTTCTCAAGTTCGCCTATCTTTTTTTCAAGTTCTGAATTCCTGAGTTGAAGGTCCATCATGCGCCTTCTTATGTCGACGGCGGTTTCCGAACCCGAAAGCTTCAACTGCCTCTCATATTCTTCCTTTGCGGCAAGATATTCCTCGCCCGTTTCCTTCAGAAGATAAAGGAGCTTTTCCTCCCTCGCCTTCTGCGATATGGTCTCAATCCTGTATTGCGCCTCGGACGCCTTGGCGTCGTCGGAAAATTCGTTCACGATCCGTGAATAAAGGCTCCCCGCCTCCTCAAAGCAGTACAGGGCGTAGAACGACTCCGCCATCCAAAAAAGAGCGGACGCGTACATCTCGTGTTCTGGATAAAGGTGGCAGAAATCGCCCAGAAGCAGAATCGAACGCTCGTATTCACCAAGACAGAAAAGCGCCCTTCCCCTGTAGTAGACTATGTACGGCTCGTATGCGCTGTCTGGAAAACTTTCAAGATAGGTCTCGCAGTCCTGGTAAGCGTTCCTGTATTCTCCCGCGTACATCTGCGCCGTAACAAGCATGTACCAAGTTTCCTGGTTGTAGTTTTCAGGATAGGAAACCGCCCGGCGCAGCATGAACACCGCCCCTATCCAGTCGCCGGACCTGAACGCGCCCGCCCCCTGCACGAACGCGGACGAGGCGAGGCTCTGCCTGGACTCCTCCGCGACGGAAGGCAGGACGGACGTAAAAATCATCAAAGCAAATGCAAGCGGAAAACCCCTTTTCATCTCACCTCTCCCAGCCAAGTTCTCCGCTGAAAAACGAAGAACCAGAAACAACTATGTCGGCGCCCGCATCCGAAACCTCGTTCAAGGTCGAGGCGTTCACTCCGCCGTCAACCGAAATCTTGAAGTCAAGATCCAGTTCGCGCCTCAGATTCCTGAGTTCAGATATTTTTTTCACGCAGGAAGGAATGAGCCTCTGCCCTCCAAAACCAGGATTCACTGTCATGACAAGCGCAAGGTCGACGTACTCAAGCATCTCCCTTATCGCAGAAACAGGAGTCGACGGAACTATGGAAATTCCCGCCTTCTTTCCAAGCGAATGGATTTTCTGAACCAGCCTGTGGGAATGGACCGACGCCTCGTGGTGAAACGTTATCCAGTCCGCTCCGCTTTCCGCGAAAGTCTCGACATGGTTTTCAGGACGCTCCACCATCAGATGCACGTCGAACGGAAGACGGGTAAGCGGCCGTATGGACTTGACCACCGGCTGTCCGTATGAAATCTGCGGAACAAAGGTTCCGTCCATAACATCTATATGCACGACGGAGCCTCCGTTTTTTTCAATCAGAGAAACGGCGGACCTGAGGTCTGAAAAATCGGCGCTTAGAAGCGACGGGGCAAGCAATATGTCATTCATTCCTACAATAATAACAGAAACGCACGCAAACCGCAACTTTCAACGCTCCGCGGAAAAAAAACAAAGTTCAGGGCAAAACGCCCGCGCCCTAAAAAAACACGCACGGAAAATCAGGAGAAAACTTGCGGAAAACCAGAAAAAAAACGGGCGGAAAGCACTGTGAATTCTAAAATTTAAATAAACTTTCAAAATTTATTTTGCAAAGTTACTTGACAGATTATAATAAAGCGAGTATAAACTTTACTCCATTTTTAACAAATATCCAAAAATCAATTGACTAAAATCCGCTTTCTGTTATAATTGAAGGACCGTATGGAACCACTGACAGAAAAAGGACTAAAAGACGCTCTTTCCTACCTTGAGGCCGGAAATCCAATCCAGGCCAAGAAAGTTCTTGACAACAGCCTTGTCTACGAACTTGACAGCAGGGAACTCATCTTCACCGGCAAATGCTGCATCTTCTGGCAGGACATAGTCATGGACATGGCGAAAATCGAAAGTCCTTTCGAGAGGGGCGAAATGCTCCTTTCAGAATGGAAGAATTTCATCGCGGCGTTCAGGACTCACAGGGACACATACGAGCCTGCCGTCTACGCGTCGTGCAGGGGCGTGTTTTCGCTCGCGCTCAAGAATTTTTCAAAACTTCTTGACGAGCAGGAACCGGTGCAGCGTTCGGAGATACTGAGGAAGGTCGGGCTGTGCTACAAGAAACTGGGGGAATTCGACAACGCCAAGATGTGCCTCTCCGAGGCGAACCAGATGCATGGAGGCAAGGCGGACGTCATAGCAGACCTCGCGGACTGCTACGCCCTGTGCGGAGAGGACAAGGCCGCGAAGGTTCTGTTCAGGGAGGCGTTCTACATCGACTTCAAGAAGGTGGACGTTGATTTTCTGGACTCACAGTTGATAAAAAGGCTTTTGGAAAAAACGCAGGAAGAAAAAGGTTTCTCCGGAGACCAGCTGAAGGCATGGATACCCGTGTACGGCGTTCTCTGGGGGGTTTTCAATATAAAACGTTCTATGAAATCCCGGGAAGTAAGTCGTCTTCGCCAGGAAATATACGCACTGGAAAACGAACAGAAGGATCCTTCAAGGACCACTCCGTTGCACACGCCGAGGCTCTTGAATCTGTATTTTTGGCTTGTTGATTACTGCCAGTCCGCGGAGGACGACAAACTGATCAGCGAGATATTGTTGAAAATTAAAATATTAGATACATCGATCTATAATCTTTACGTAAAATAACGCGGTGGCGTTAGACTGATTTTAGTAGTGTATTCGAGAGTTATAAGAATCATTTGATTTTAGGAGTTTTTTATGGCTGAACAATTAATCAAGTCCGTTCAGGACATGCTCAAGGAAGAAACCTGGACGCGCGCGGCTATCAGCAATTATTCAAAGGAAAAGTTCATCGAACTCGCCGCCGTGGTGGAGGACGCGAGGAACAAGAACTGCGTCAAGGAACTTCAGGCAATCTGCGACGAGCAGCTCCTGCACCAGAAGGACAGCATAATCGCCCTGTACGTATCGGGAATGCTCTCCCTGCACCAGGACGCCCTCGACAACTCCAACCTCGTGGCCCTTGTAGACATATTCCAGAAAAACCACAAGGAATCCGTGGTGGAATACCTCTGCACGAGCATAATCGAGCAGGACTCCAACAACAAGTTCGCCCTCAGGACGCTCGCAGAATACTACAAGTCGCATGAAAGCGAAAAGGTATGGGAACTCTACGCCCAGATTGTAAAACTCGACTTCGAGGAGGCTGACATCGCAAAGGAACTCGCCGAACACTACGAGGCGACGGGCGACGACGACAGGAAGAAGGAATACTACAAGAAGGCGATACTCCGCTACGTGAACAGCGGAAACATGACGCTCACCAAGGAACTCTGGACTAAACTTGTGAAACTCATCCCAGAGGAAATCGACTTCTTCCAGCTGGTAAAAAGAAAGGTCGCGAAGACCCTCGGCGACGACAAGACCGCCATCCTCCTGCAGGAACTTTTCAACTACTACAAGGATGAAAAGAAGTGGAAAGTTGCGATAGAACTCATAAAGGAAATCCTTACGATAGATCCAAAGGACGGCTGGGCCAGAAAGGAACTCGCGGAATGTTACCGCGGACTCTACGAGGGACACAGCCAGCTTGAAGACTACATAAAATCATCGAACCTCATGCAGTCGTACAGGAACGTGTTCGAGTCCATAGGCGACTTCGAGAAGCACATCGCATTCGACGTGGACAATTACGTGTTCCACAAGGCATGGGGAGTCGGAATCATCAAGAAGGTCGAGGATGAAAACCTGTCGATATGGTTCGGAAAGACAAAGCCTTCCACAAAGACCCCTGGAAAGAAGGTTAAGGTGCTCAACACAATGTCGCTCAAGATGGCGATTTCCGCGCTCACTCCGCTTTCAAACGACCACATCTGGGTCGTAAAGGCGAAGAACTACGTGGAAGAATTCGACGCGGACGGCAAACCTGTAATTGATCCAAAAACCGGAAAGCAGAAGAGGACTCCCCTCCGCGACAAAGTCAAGGGCGACAAGGAATGGGCGCTTGAGACAATCATAAAGAGTTTTGGAAACAACTGCGACTTCAAGAAAATCAAGGCGGAACTCGTGCCTTCCGTGCTTACGCCGGGCGAATGGACGGCATGGAACACCGCAGCAAAGCACATACTTGAATCAAACGCGAAATTCGGCGTTAATCCAACAGACATAAGCCTCTACACCGTGCGCGACCACGAAATCAGCAAGGAAGAAAAACTTGCAAACGAATTCAAGGCGCAGAAACAGTTCTTCGCAAGGATTGACACGCTCATGAGGTTCGTGGAGTCGGACGAAACGGACAAGTCCAGCGAAATGTTCGCCGAGATGTTCAACTACTTCGCGGCGTTTGTAAAGACGCTCGACAACGACGTGCAGCCTACAAAAATCACGGAGCAGCTGCTTGCAAGCTACCTTGTGGTAATGGGCATAACGTCAACGAACAAACAGCTGGCGCTTCCTACGAAATGGACGTTCCAGCAGATTTACGAAAAAATCCAGGATCCACGCGAGATGTACACCCTCCTGAAGGACACAAAGAACACCTCCCTCAGGCGCGACTTCCTGAACTGCATAAAGATGCTTCCAAACTGGACCGAAGAATACATCCGGCTCTTCCCTACAGTGCTTGACGGAGAAATGCTTGAAACCCTCATAAACGCGGGCCAGGTCGAAAAGGTGCAGAAACTCGTTGTAACGTGCTTTGAAAACTGCAAGGACTTCAGGAACGCCGTGCTGTACTTCTTCAAGGAATGTCAGGAACAGGAATGGTACGGCGCCGCCGGCGTAACGTACGAAAGGCAGCTCATCACGCTCATACAGTTGATCGAACTCACGTTCAGGGAAATCAACAACCACGTGAACACGACAGAGAACAAGAAGATAAACAAGAACGCGACTGCACTTCTTTTCGACAGGGACGACGCGCTCCTCACCTATATGTTCAAGAACGACGAAGAAACTGTAAAACGCATGTACACCCTCATAGACGACCTTGCAGACCTCGATCCGTCATACAAGCAGTTGATGAGGAACAGGATCATCGAAAAATACCCTGACTTCAAGTTCCACATTTCAGAAGAAAAGTCCAGCGGACCTCACGGAATGCTTGTAACCGCAAAAAAACTTAGGGAAAAGCAGGACGAACTGGAGAACATCCAGAAGGTTGAGATTCCTGAAAACGCAAAGGCGATCGCCGACGCGCGCGACAAGGGCGACCTCAAGGAAAACCAGGACTACAAGGCCGCAAAGGAACACCAGCACGAACTGAACCTCAGGGCGACAAGGATACAGGCGGAACTGAACCGCGCCGTCATATTCGACCCTACAACAATCACGACCGCAGTGGTGTCGTTCGCCACTACAGTAACGCTCCTCAACAACAACACTGGAAGCGAGGAGACCTACACAATCCTTGGACCTTGGGAATCAGACCCTGACAACAGGATAATCTCATACATGGCTCCGTTTGGAAACGCCATAATGGACCACAAGGCCGGCGACAGAATAAAGTTCTCGATAAACGAGAACAACAACGACTACACTGTAAAAGAAATCAAGGCTGCAAAGATTTAGGAACAAAAGCCACTGATTAAAGGACCGGTTTTGCATAAAAAACCGGTCTTTTTTATGGGAGGACGCATGGCAAACAGGAAACTCAGCCAGAACGCATACTTCATTCCGGGATTCACAAACATAGGCGTTATAAACGCCCGATGCGGAAAAAAAAACAGCATATACCTTGTGGACTCAGGACCTGACGAACACTCGGCCAGGAGCGCGGTAAAGGAACTTGAGAACATTTTCCCGGAAGGCTTTGAAATAAGGGCGGTCATAAACACGCACGGACACTCAGACCACGTGGGCGGAAACCGCTGGATTCAAGACAACTTCGGCTCAGAAGTCTGGATTACAAAAAAAGAAACTGCGATATCTCTGAACGGATTTTCAAACGTGAACTACATCTGGGGGGCGAGCGCCATACCCGAACTGAAACTGTGGTACTCGCTCAGGGAGACGTTCTCCGCGGAAAGAATCATAGCGGCGGAAGACACAATAGAACTTGAAGACTCATCCACCGTGTCGTTCATAGACATGAACGGACACTCCGCGGAACAGGTCGGGGTGCTGCACTCAGGAACGGACGGAAAAAAAGTGCTTTTCACGGGAGACTCATACCTTGGACTTGACGAACTTTACAAGTCCAAGATTTCCTTCCAGGAGGCGCCGCTTGCCGCCCTCGACCGTATGAAAAGACTTCTTGAAATCCAGGCGGATTTTTTCATACAGTCGCACGGAATAATTCCTGCCACCTCCGACGAAGTTTTTGAAACGATAGGAGGAAACATACGCGCCCTAGAAAAAGTCGCCGCCTACATACTGTACATATTGAACAAGAAAAGCCTCACCACGGAGGCCGTAGTGTCAAAGATAATAGGGAAATTCAAGATATACGTTAAGGCGGTGAATTTCGCGCTGATATACTCCACTGTAAAGAGCCTTCTTTCAGAACTGTACGAGCGCAAGATAATAAGCGCGAAGATGAAGGACGGATTTTTCTGCTGGACTAAAATTTAAGCCCACGGAAGAGCCTCCCAGTCCGGAATCTCGTCCTCGTTCCAACTTTCAACAATCTGTATGCCGCTTGAGGCCCCTATCCTGTTCGCGCCTGCAAGCACCAAGGCGGCCGCGGCCCTAGCGGATCTGATTCCGCCTGAAGCCTTCACTCCGCATGATGAACCCACAGTATTTCTCATAAGAGAAACGTGGTGCGTGGACGCTCCGTTCGAAAGAAGGTTTCCGGACGCGTCCTTTGGGGTTGCAAAACCGGTGGAAGTCTTTACAAAGTCCGCGCCCGCCTTGACCGCGCACCTACAGGCGTCGACAATCGTCCTGTCGTCAAGAAAACAGGTTTCAAGAATCACCTTTACGACAACATTCCTGCCGGCCTTCTTCCCCTCATCCTTTGAAGCCTGAACCACGCCCTGTATGTCGGTCTCGACATTGGAAAGCCTTCCCTCCATGGCGGCGGCCACGTTTATAACCATGTCGATTTCATCCGCTCCGTCAACAACCGCCCTCCTCGCCTCGAACATCTTAACCTCGGTGGAAGTCGCCCCCAATGGAAAGCCCACCACAGTGCAGACCTTGACTCCGCTTCCCTCAAGAGAAAGCGCCGCGACTGGAACGTTCACAGGGTTCACGCACACGGAGGCGAACCTGTAGTTTTTTGCCTCGGTGCAAAGTTTTTCTATGTCCCTCAGGCTCGCCGTGGGAGAAAGGAGTGTATGGTCTATCGCCGCCGCTATGCTTTCTTTCTTCATTCTATTCCTCCAGAATCTGCAAATCAACGTTGAGGGTGGCGGAATAAGTCCTTCCCTTCTCCGCGTTTATGTTCCTTACAACCTCGTAACTTCCAAGCGCGAACCGTATTTTATGCTCGCCCTCCTCTATCTCGAATTCCTTTCCAGACGCGGAAATTTTTGCACCGTCAAGGAACACGTCAACGGTATCCGGAGCGGTTACGGAAAGCCTTGGAGAAAGGCTTCTAAGCGAAATTTTCACCTCGCTCACCTTCGCCTGCTCCACCATGACGGAACGCACCTCGCTCCTGTAGGACGCCGACTGGACTGAAACATTGTGAAGCCCCGGCTCAAGGACGAGTGAACAGCGTCCCTCCAAAAAGTCCGATTCGTACACATTGTCGTCTATGAAAATGTCTACAGGAGAATCCGAACCTGAAAGCGTCCTGTCAAGAAGTATGGAAAGCCTCCCCCTGTTCACAAGGCACGGACGCACCGTCACTCCAAGCACGGCGTTCAAGGTCTCCTCCGGAACGCCCTTCATCACAGGCATGAAGCGTATGAATGCAAAACCCTGCGAAACGTCTGGCACTACTCCTATCTTTGTGGTGTACGCGCTGTCCTTCAGGGAGTTCCTTGCCCCAAGCGGAATCTGGCATATCCAGTAAACCTTCGACGGAAGCGGCTGCAGGAACAGCCTCGTTCCAGAATAGTCAATCTGCCCATCCCTTGGAGAAGGCTTCACGCCGTCGTATATGGAAAAGGCCACGCTGTCACGCCATGCGGAAACGCTCGACGGAATCTGAACCTTTACCTCGATTCCCTCGATGAACTCGTATTTTTCAGGAAGCCTCACGCAGACTCCGTCGTTTATGCCTGTCGTCAAAGTCCGCTCGAACGAAGAGTCCTCCTCAAGTTCGACGACATGGACCTTCCTTACGCGGAAATTTTCAGCGTGTGACAAACATCCGAAAGACATGAGAAAAAAAAGAATCGCCGCGAATCTGTAAGAAATCAAGTCCATTTACCGTACCATTTTACATCAATTTTACATTTATGGATATAGATTTATTTAACGTAAAAAAAATCCCCATGTCCTAAAAAAATCAGAATCTCTTTATGGAAGGACTGAAATGGGATCTATCGCCCTTCCTCCACGGCGTATCTCAAAATGAAGGTGCGGCCCCGTTGACATTCCAGAACTTCCCGTCTCGCCTATCTGCTCACCGCCGCGCACGATGTCGCCCTGCCTGACCGTTATCCTTGAAAGATGGGCGTAAACGCTTGTAAGGGAGCCTGCGTGGGAAAGTTCAATGTAGTCGCCAAGAACGGAATCGTTTTTTTTTACAAAGGAAACAGTTCCGTTCTTGCAGGCGTAGACCTTCTCTCCAACTCCAGATGCAAAGTCTATTCCGTTGTGCTGCCTCCACGTGCCGTACACAGGACTCCTCCTCATTCCAAATCCAGAACTGACGACCTTGGTGTCAAGGGGAAGATTGAACGCCGAATCAAGGAAGAAAAGCCTCTGGTATGGAGAAAACCTTTTTCCCTCAAAGAAAAAAAACTTTTTTCCATTCATGGTGAACAGGACCGCATCCTTGAAGGAAGCCTCGTATTCCTTGTACAGAAGCAATTCAACGGAATTTTCAGGAGATTCAGGAACAAAAAGCCCCTTCACGGACGGAATCACAATCTGAACTCCCTCAAGGCGGAAATTCACGTCGGAAATCGAGTTCAAAGTTGAAAGCGTGTCGTAGGGAATCCCGGTTGAAGCCGCGAGCGTAAGGAAATTTTCCCTTGGACCGCAGACGTACAGAAAGAATTCAGGAAAGGTTTCCTTCTGGGCAAAATACAGCCTGTCGTTTTCACGCACGGACGACTGCAGCTGCCGGAAATTCAGGTCTCCGCGGGAAAAACTTTCAATCCTTGCAGAACGGGAAAGATCAACCTCAAACGAAAACGCATGGACTGGAACAGACAGCACGCATATAAAAAAAATGCCCGCCTCAAGAAGAATTTTAGACGCTCTTTCCATACAAAGTCTCATCCGCCGCGCCTGCGCAAAAATCTTAAAAGAACGCCCTCGACCGCCACGGTCAAAAGCACAAGCAGAAGGGCAAAAAGCCTGTGTCCTGAAAAAACAAGCCTTACTGAAGCAAAAATTGAAGCCAGGGCAAAAAGCATGCACAAGGCGCTCCGCAGAACCGTCAACAAGGAATGTCTTCTTGCAGCCCTGAACACGGCGGCCGCCGCGAGGGCGAAAATAACGCAGAGGCACAGGACTGTATAGACCCTGGGCGCCCTGGTTGAAAAAATCCAAAGCGGGAAAGAAACAATGAACGCGGAAGCGACGCAGGCAGAAAGAAGCAGCACCACCTTCAAGAATCCAAAAATGACGTTCTTCATGCAGAAACTCCTCTGTGGTTTTGTAAAA
>JBHAFG010000099.1:0-35446 GCA_041855945.1 Treponema sp.
CTTTCCCTCCTCCACCACAACAGGACCCTGCACGCATACGAACAGGTTTGAAAGCGGAGTTTTCTTTATGTTCACTGTAACGGGCTTTCTTGCCCAGCCGTTTTCCGCGGTGGAACTTATCTCAGGCTTTGAAGGAAGCCTTCTGTTCACCGCGAAGTCTATCTTCATCTCGCCCTGGTACACGGAGTCGTAGTAGATTCCAGATTTTACGGAGCCGGAAAACGCATCTCCCTGAAAAGTGTCGAACCTTAGCGAGTCGTACAGTTCAGAAACGTCGCCGTCAGAATCAATTATGCCGAACTTGTAGCCCGCGCCGCCCGAAGCGCTGACGTGCCTGGCTCCCGCGCCGTCCGTCAGGGAAATGATTTCGGGTCTTGGTGGAAGCACGAAAAACCTCACAGGATTTTCCGCGGAATAGTCCACCCTCTGCCAGCTTATCATGTGGCTTACGGAACGGTCGAGCGTAACAGGAATTTTAGGACGATCCCACCACTGGTCGTCTATTTTGTATATGAAGCGCATGTCTGTGAAGGTGAGTTTTTCCCAGTCTTCTATGACAAAAGGAACGTCCCTGCGTCCAAAAAGTCCGCTTCCTGCGGGATTCACACGCACCACAAAACGCCAGCGGGATTTTCCGTCGGTTACAGTACATGGAATTAAGCGCACAAGCACCGAATCAGATGGAATTGAAACTGTCTTTCCCGCCTCAAAACTTTCGCCGTCAGATCCAAAACTGTATTCAAGCGAAGAAGGAATTGCAAACTCCTCCCCCGCCGTGTAGTCCACAAGCGCCCTTGAAACAACACCCTCGACAAACGAAAAAGCCTCAAGGTCCTTTGGAGCGGAAGCCTCGTCCACAGTGTATAAAACCGTCTGGGAGTGCCGCCTTCCATTTCCTGAAACAAACGCCACCCTCAAGGAAACGTCTCCGTCAACGTCAAGCAGCACAGGTCCGTCGTACGCAAAGCCCGAAGATTCAGGGTCGTTTCCAGAAACAGAATAATAGGCGTTCATTCCCTGCGGAACGTCGAGAACCAGAATCTGGCGGTTCGCCCATGTTCCCTTTGAAGGATTTAAAACAGTCTGGGAAAACGCGACGGATTCCGCAACGAAAAGGAGGAAAAAACAAAACAGTCTGGAAACAGTAAACTTTTTATCCATCTGGTTTTCCGTCAGCCCTTGATTCCGTTGTTCTTTTCAACAAGAGGGCGCAGCACCTCTTTCAGTTCAGGATCTCGTGAAAAATAATTTTCCTCAAGTTCAGAGTTTGTAAGTCCTACAAGTTCGTGGCTCATGTAGTGAATCCACCTGTCGTCCTCGCTCTTTTCAACCCGTATCTTTCTGCAGTAATAGTCTGGAACAACAGGAAGAGCCTGCTTGCAGGCAACCTCCTTGTAGTCGTGCACGACGACCTTGAGGTTTTCACGGCTTACACCGTAGTCAAGGAGTATGTCGACAAGGGCGTTTATGGTCTTTCCAGTGTCGAAAATGTCGTCCACAAGCATTATCCTGTCGCCCGGACGCAGATTCGCAGGCGGATACGTCCAGCCGTCAACATAGACCTTCGATGTCGATTTCCTTACGTCCGTGTACGACCTTGCGACCACCGCCGCAAAAAGAACAGGATGATGTCCGTTGTGCGCTATCTTGTAGTATTCGCTTATAACGTTCGCCATGTAGGCTCCGCCACGAAGAGAACAGTATATCACGTCCGGAACAAATCCGTCCTCCCTGTACATCTTGTGGGCGAGCTTCAAAGCGTCGTCCCTCACTGTATCAAATGGCAAAAATTCCTTGGACATCAGGTGCACCTCGCAATTGGTAGATTCGTTGCGCAATTATAAACTAAATCGCGGCAATTCACAATTATTTAGACGGCGCGGATTAAAAAACAAGGCTCATTCAGAAAAAAAAGCGTCGTCTATCAAAAGAGTGGACGGACGCGCCTGATATCCTGAAACCTCAAGCGCCGCGTATATTCCATTCCTCGCGTCGCCGGCGCGCTGAAAACTGTAGTTGGCTCTTTTTATCGACGAGGAAAGGACGGAATAGTCCGTGCCGGCGTCGTGCTTCCTGCAGAGAAATGCGGCCCTTGAAGGACTTGCGTTTGTCATTGAGATTGACTTTCTCAGGGAGTCAAGGAGTCCTTCAAAGTCAGACCTGTTCTCCTCGTGGAAGGTCCTCCTGACTACAAGGACGTTTTTTGGAAGCCTTGAATTTGATCCTGTGACCGCCGAGTATTCGTCCTGAAAGTCGACCGCCATGTGGAATTTTGGATGTTTCAGCACGTTCGAGACCGCGGGTTCGCAAAGGAATGCGTGCTGCACTGAAGAAGAAAGTATTTTTGAAATAGCAAAGGCCTCGTCGTCCTCAAAAGCGAGGGAGATTCCTCCACGTCCGCCTCCAAGCGGAATGGAATTTTCCCTTAAAATCCAGAGGGAGAACGCCTCTGAAACGCCTCCACGTCCCAACGCCACGGAACGTCCGAGGAGGTCGGAAAGACTCCTGCATGAAGGAACTGAACTCACGCAGTAAAGGTCCATTTCCTGCGTCACAGCGGCAACCTTGAGTTCTCCGCCTGAAAAATCATGCAGAAGGACAGAAACGTTCACCGAAACGATGAGTGCGTCGCAAAGCCCCTCCGAGAGGGAGGCGGCGGCATCCTCCGGCGAAGAGAAACGAAGGAAATCGTAAACTGGCTTTCCGTCGGATTCCTCCTCGAACATGAACGCGTACGGAACTGAACTCATTCCCCGGACGAGCGCTATCCTCGCGCGCGGAAAACAGAACGACGGGAGAAACACAAGAAAGACGGAGGCCGCAATGAATTTTACACGCAACTATTTGTTCTCCAGCACGTTGACGGTGGTCAGAACCGACAGGTCCTGCGCGTTTTCTTCCACGGAAATGCACTTTATTGTAGTGCCGTCAGTTTTTTTTCCGTCAGATTTTTTTCCGTCCGTGAACCTTACCCTGAGTTTTCCCCTGTGGAAGTCCACGCATATTTCGTGGAGCCCCTGATTTTTCTCCTCAAGGATTTCCATTGAAAGCGGATCTTCGATTTCCTTTTGGATCAGGCGGCGCATGGGACGGGCGCCCATAGAAGGGTCGTATCCGCGTTCAACAAGGTAGTCCCTCGCGGATTTTTTAAGCGAGATTTTCAGCCCGCGTTCCGAAAGCCTTTCTGAAAGTTCCCCCATCTGTATGTCGAGAATCTGCGATATTTCCTTTTTTGAAAGGGCGTTGAACACAATCACGTCGTCGATCCTGTTCATAAGTTCAGGGCTGAGAAGTTTTTTAAGTTCCGACTCTGCGTTGAGTTTTATCTCGTCGTACGGAAGAACCTCGCCGCTGTCCGCTGAAAAACCAACCCTGCTTTCCGAGGTTATCTTCCTCGCGCCCGCGTTGCTTGTCATTATTATGACTGTGTTCCTGAAATTCACAGTGTGTCCCAGGTTGTCGCTCAATTCACCCTCCTCAAGAAGTTGAAGGAGGAGATTGAACACGTCGGGATGCGCCTTCTCAATCTCGTCAAGAAGCACAACCGAATATGGATGACGCCTGACCTGCTCTGTAAGAACGCCGCCGTCCTCGTAGCCCACATATCCTGGAGGCGCTCCTACAAGCCTGCTCGCGTTGTGTTTTTCCATGAAATCAGACATGTCTATGCGTACAAGAAGGTCCTCGCTTCCGAACATGAACTTTGCAAGGGCCTTCGCCAGCTGCGTCTTGCCAACTCCGGTAGGGCCCAGAAATATGAAAGAGCCGATTGGATGTTTTGGAGATGAAATTCCCGCGCGGCTGCGTCTTACCGCCCCCGCGATTATGCGGACGGCCTCGTCCTGTCCTATGACCATCGTGTGCATCTCTTTTTCCATCTCGACAAGACGCTTGGTCTCGTTCCTGTCAAGCTGGTCCACGGGAATGCCCGTCATGTCGCAGATTATCCTTGAAATGTCGCTTGAAGTTACGTGTTCGCGCTTTGCAAAACCCTTTTCGCGGAGGAGGGTGCTGTACACCTCGAACTGCCTCTTCAACTGAACCACCTTGTCCCGTACATAAGCCGCGTTCTCGTAGTCCTGATTCTTTACAAGTTCCTGTTTTTCCTCTACAAGAACCTCTATCTGCCGTTCAAGTTCTACAAGTTCCGAAGGCTCCGAGTCTTCCTGTATTTTTTTCTGCGCACCCGCCTCGTCAAGAATGTCTATGGCCTTGTCTGGAAGAAAACGCTCTGGAATGTAGCGGCGGCTGAGTTTTACAATTGAAGGAACAACGTCCTCGTCGTATATCACACCGTGGAAGTCCTCGTACTGCTTTTTTATGCCATCAAGGATTAAAATGGTGTCAAGGTCTGTCGGCTCTTCAACCTTCACCATCTGGAACCTTCTTGCAAGCGCAGAGTCTTTTTCTATGTACCTGGTGTATTCCTTTGTGGTCGATGCGCCGACTATCTGTATTTCTGAACGGCTGAGGGCGGGCTTAAGCATATTGGACGCGTCCATAGTGCCCTCAGGACCGCCCGCTCCGATTATCGTGTGGAGTTCGTCTATGAAAAGTATTATGCTACTGTCGTCGCGGACTTCCTTCATCATGCGCTTCATTCGCTCCTCGAATTCTCCGCGGTACTTTGTTCCAGCGATGAGGGCGGCAAGGTCAAGGGAAAGGATTCTTTTTTTCATGAGACCCGACGGAACTTTTCCCCTTGCAATGGCCTGCGCAAGACCTTCAACAATGGCGGTCTTTCCGATTCCAGGTTCACCGACCAGGACGGGATTGTTCTTTGTCCTTCGGGAAAGAATCTGTATGAGCCTCTGTATCTCCTTTTCCCTTCCAACGACGGGATCCGCCCTTCCCTCCCTGTAAAGCTGTGTAACATCCCTGCTGAACTCGGAAAGAAAACTCTTCTCACCCTTCTGGTCCTTTTTGGAATCGCCCGAAGACTGTCTTGGAGTTTTTTCGCCTCCGCCCGAATTAATCAAATCCCTTATCTTTTCTTCCGTACCGCCAAGTTTTCCAAAAATCTTTTTTATGGCGTCGCCGGGAATTTCCTCCACGTTTTTTATTATGGACTCCGACGCCCGCCTTTCTGACTGCGCCATCTTCGCAAGGTTTCTCAGGGTTTCAATTCCAATCTTTGCGGAGGAAAAAAAACTTGAACATACGCTTCCCTCCTCCCTTATGGCGGCAAGAAGCACGTGTTCAGTTCCCACAGAAGTGTCGTTCATGGCATCCTTTTCCTCGCCCGCGGATTCAAGGAGTTTTTCAATGCGCAGTCCCATCGGAACAAGGTCAGTATCCCTTTCAATAAGTTTTGAGCCCTGACTTGCAAGATTCTGTTCAAGACTGAAAGAAAAATCGTCAAGGTTCACGCCAGATTTTTTCAATACGCTGTAGCCAACGCCTTCCCTAGACTTTAAAAGCGCGAGGATTATATGCTCGGGCTGTATTTCCATGGAAGAAAACGCCCTTGCGATGTTCTGGCTCAATCCATTTACAATTCTTGATGCGTGCGGCGAAAGATTGTTCATATTTTCCTCAACGAAACGTTTTCCAGCGCTTCCTGCAGCGTAAGGGCGCGCAGCCTGTCAAGTCTCAACCGGCGGTCATTCCTTACGTCCTCCTCAAAGTCGAATCCACCGTTTTCCATAAGGTAGGAAAGGTGTCCGTCCTGAATGCGGTAGAGCAGAGCGCAAAGTCCCCTGCAGTCAATTCCACAAACCATGTCAAGGCGTACGCCAAGAAGAAGGTCAGAAACCACGTCGACCGCTTCCCTGAGAGAGACAAGAAGGCTCATGTTGGAAATCGAATACGCGCGGAGCACGGAATTTCGTGCAATGGTCATCTGATTATCGGCAAATTCCGTCAAAATCTTGCGTTCGTATTCGGCGATAAATTTGCACGCCGCCTCCATCTCCGCAATCTGGTCTATCTCCGAGCCGCGGTTTGAAAAGGCGTTTGCAAGGAGGAAAAAAGAGCCCGCAGGAGGACTGTTGATCTTTGCAAGCGGCGGAAACGCCGGGAACACCGCGATTTTCTTTTCGGAAAGGAAATCCATTACAGGCTGCATCCTTGAAAATTTTACGGATGCGGGAAGGGAAATCCTTGCGGAAAGTTTCATTCCGCTTCCCGCATCCTTCATGGCGCAGGTAAGATAGCCGAAGTCATGGCTTCCTGCAAACTGGAGCGTTTCCTGAAGTTCATCGTCAAGGGCCTTCACGCTGTCGAAGCATTTCCTGAAGTCGAGTCCGCTTGAAAACGATGCGATTTTCAGGTGGTCGGACGAGTTCACAACCGCGGAAGTGTTTCCATCCTGATTCAGAAGGACCTGCGCCTCAATTGGAAGAACCCTGGCCCTGACCTCCTCGATGGGCTTCAACACTCCGCGTTCCTCAAGGACGCGTCTGTTCAGTTCTCCCAGGGATGAGGCCGCTATGGAGTGGAAGTCGTCCGGATTTTTTACGTTCTGGAACGCGTCCATTATTATCGACTGCACGCGCTCCGCGTCGTCGCCCTTGAACCTTGCAGGAAATGGAAAATTCGCAAGGTTTCTTGAAATCCTGACCCTTGTAGAAACCACCACGTCTCCGTCCATTCCCTCAAGCGAGTACCACGCCTTTCCGTAGTTTTCATCGTGTTTTTCCGTCATCAAGACTCTCCATCCGCCACGCTCCCCCTTTCAAGGGCGCGTAAAAAATCCCTGTACACGGCGGCCTTCTCGTAGTTTTCCTCAAGCACCGCCTGCTCAAGTTTGGCCTGAAGATCCGCCCGGTCGGTAAGGGAATTCCTGAAATCCCTCACCCTGCGCGGAAGCGAGCCTGTGTATGAAACCTTCATTCCGTGCTTTTCAAACGCTTCCTTGAGTTCTTCAGTAAAAACGCTGTAACATTCAGGACAGCCCGCAGTGCCAGACTTTTTTATGTCTCCAAGACTTTTTCCGCAGGCGGGACAGAGCCTTGAAAACTCAGGCGCGGACCTTTCGTTCATCTCGTGGACTTCCTGGAACACCGCCGCAACGTTCTTCTGTCCCGAGGAAACCTGGGGAGCGGAAATTCCCCTCGCCGCCGCACATTCGGCGCACAGGCTTATCTTCCTGACTGAATTGTTCGACCTCTGTTCAAGAAAAATAACAGCGTCGCGGCTTTTACACAAATCGCATAGCATTTCAAACCCTCCTGAATGTTTCAACAGGCCGTTCCCTTCCCGCCTTGATCGAAGGAATCACTGAAACTGCCAGCGAAAGAAAGACAACCGACAGGGCTATCAAAAAAAGTTTACCGAACGGAACCACTACAGGAATGTCCTGCAGGTAATACGCCGGATCCATGAGGTTTATTCGCGCGGCAGAAGATTCACCCGAAAGAAGGGCGAAAAACCTTGCCGCCAGGTTCAAAAACTTTTCCATTGAACCTATTATTGAATTTACATTCACGGAACACAAAAGTCCAGCGGGAAGCCCCATCAATGTTCCGGAAAGTCCGCAGAATCCCCCCGCAAGCAGAAACGAAAGGCTTATCCCGGATGAAGTCGCTCCGCAGCTTTTCAATATGGCGATTTCCCGCCGCCTTTCCATTACAAGCATGACCAGGGCTGATGATATGTTCACAGACGCCACAAGGACAATCATCAGCATTATGAACACAAGCAGAATCCTTGTTGAAGAAAAATTTTCAAACTGGGCAGCGTTCACCTCGTCCCAGCGGTACGCCCTTATGCTTCCCATGTAGGAATCTTCAAGTGCCCGCTGAAGCCTTATTATTTCTGTCATGGAGGTGTTTTCCGCGGTAAGCATCACCGAATGCAGCGACGCGTCGTGCGACAAGAATCCGTACGCCGTTTCAAGAGGTATGAAAACCCACAGGGCGTCAAGTTCCTGATAGCCGGAGGACACCACCGCGGAAATTCTGTAGGAGGCGACCCTGTTCGCGGTTACAAGACGCATGAAGTCTCCGGGCTTAACTCCAAGCGTGGACGCGATTTTTTCTCCGACAACGCAGTTTTTCTTTGAGCCGTAAAAAGAGTCAAGTGAACCGTCGGTTACCTTTAAAAGTTTCCTGAACGCCTCGCTCTCGGAAAAAATCGAAGGCTCAACGGCTCGTATCTTTGCCCCTGACCTGTACGTCCGTGAGGAGGCCAGCGCGTCGCTTTCAATTTCAGGAAACGCCTGCACTACTCCTTTTTTTTCTGTAAATGTTTCTGAAAAAGACTTGAATGAAGCGTAAGAGCCCACAATGTCCGACCTTCGGTTCAGCACGGCCTGTATGTGGTTCGAGCCAAGCCCCACGATTCTTTCCGTCATTCCAGAGAACATTCCCTCGCTCACCGTCGTGACGGCAACAAGGGGAACGACGCTTATCGCTATGCAGACAATCGAACCGAGCACGCTCCGCCTTGCGCTGGATTTTTTATACGCGCGCGGAAAAATGAGTCTCTTTGAAAAAAGTATGGAAGATTTTACGTTCATCATTTTTCCCTTACAAGAGCGCCATCGGAATTTATCCTGTAGACGGCGCTTCCCTTTTGGGCAAGAGCCATGTCGTGCGTCACAAGAACAAGGGTCTTTTTGTACCTGTCCGCCATTGAAAAAAGAAGTTCCCCAATCATCTGTGAATTGGCGGGATCAAGGTTTCCTGTAGGCTCGTCCGCAAGAATCAGGGACGGATCGTTTACAAGCGCCCTTGCAACCGCGACACGCTGCCTCTCTCCGCCGGAAAGCTGGCCTGGAAGATGGTTCTTCCTAGATTCAAGCCCAACGTCAGAAAGGAGCGCCTCCGCCCTCTGCACCGCCTTGTTTTTGGAAAGACCCGACATGAATGCAGGCATATACACGTTTTCAAGGGCTGTAAAATCCTTGAGAAGATAATGGAACTGGAACACAAGTCCAAGGAACGTGGAACGGTACTCAGCCATACGGCTTTCAGAAAGTTCTCCGACGTTCCAAGGTCCTGCAACAACCTCTCCAGACGTTGCGGTGTCTATGCTTCCTATTATGTTCAAAAGCGTGCTTTTTCCGCTTCCGCTTTCGCCAAGAATCACGGTCTTGCTTCCCTCCTCCACGGAAAGGTTCAGTCCGTTGAGAACAGTAAGCCGCTCTCCCTCGCTTTCGTAAGTCTTTACAAGATTTTTTACACTTAGAATCTCACTCATCGTGCAGCACCTCCGCTACCTTCATCTTCAATATGCTGTGGCTCGCCAGCGCGCTTGAAACAAGTGGGGATGCGATTCCAAAAAACGAAATCAGCAGAACCTCCGAGGCAAACACTCTGGCTGGAATCGACGCGTAAACCCTGTACATGGGATTTTCCCTGACGAACGCCGCGCTCGCAGGAGAAAAAATCGACGTGAAAAAATATTCAAGATAGAACATCATGTTTGAGGCGAACATGAACACCTTGGCCATGTTGGCGCACAGAAGAAGTGCAAGGAGCACTCCGAAGGCTGTTCCCAAAAGTCCGCTTAAAAATCCACGCGATATGAAAATTGAACGTATCTCCCATTTTTCCGCCCCAAGCGCGCTCATTATTGAAATTTCGGGACTGCGCTCGAACACAAGGCGGCGCATTCCGTTGTATATGTTTACCGCCACCACCACGAATATCAGGAACACGAACAGCATCAGTACGTTCTTTTCTATCCTGAGCGCGCCAAAAAAAATCCTGTTGTACTCGCGCCATGACTTAAGTTCCGCCCCTGGAAACAGATCTGAAAGAAAGTCAACCACCTCCGAATCGTTCGACTGGCTCTTCAATTTTATGGCGTAGACCGGGCTTGAGTCCGAGCCGAAATATTTTTCCGCTGCATCAAAGTTCACGAATGTGTAGGCGCTGTTTATGTCGGCGTAGCCTGACTCGAATATTCCAGTTACAGTGAAAACCCTTTTGTCTGAAATCAAATCCACGTCGCGCCCGCCGCTCAATGCTGTAAGGCTTATCTCCGAGCCTATCCTGGCCTGCAGAATCCTTGAAAGGGAAGAGCCTATCACAATGCAGTCGGGACTTGAAAGGTCGAAAACTCCCGAAACTACGCGCAGTTCCCTTTCAAATCCGCCGTCAATATCAAGAACGTCGGACGGAACCGCCCGTATGACGGCCGCGCTCTGCTGGCTCTTTCCTGAAGTGAAAAGTCCCTGCGCCTCGAAAAACGGATAGCAGGAGACCACCTTCCTGTTAGAGAGGGCGGCCGCCGCAAATGAAGCCCCGTCTTCCTCCGATATGGATCTGGCCTGTATGTGGTAGGAACTTATCTCCATTATGGCGTCCATGAAACTTCTCTGAAAACCGTTCATGACGCTCATCACAGTTATCAAGGTCATTACACCAAAACATATTCCAAGAGTCGAAAGCATGCTTGTAGCCGCAGTCCTGCCCTTCCTGTCAACCTTTGAAAAACGCCTTGAAACAAGAAAAATCCAGCCCAGCGACGAGGAAAACGACTTTCCTTCAGTCCGCCCCATAGTTCCGCCTCCTTCTTAAAATTCCGTCCATGTAATAGTCGTCCCGGAACCTCACTCCGTCCTTCCAGTACGAAACCACCGTATGTCCGCCGTCAAAATACATTGTTGAAGTCCAGGCTTCCCGCGAGGAATACAGAGTCTTAAGACGAAGCCTTCCTTCCTCGTAGTAGTAATAGTCGGGCGGATTTTCAGCGTCCCTGTAGTCGTACACATCCCGCCTTGTAAAGGTCCGCACGTTTTTTTCGCCGCCACGTGACGAGTGTTCGTATTCTGTGAAACGTTTCTCTGCGATGCGTCCTTCATCCGTGTATGAAAATTCCGTCATGGAAACAAGACGTGTAAAAGCCTTTTCCGAAGCGTTTTTCCCTTCGGATTTTTCATCTTCGATTGAAAAAATCTGAATTTCAGACACACGCCCCAGTGAATCATACACGAACCTTCCCCTGGAGTTTTTTTCCTCGACGGTCTTTAAAACAGGTTTTTCTCCGTCCGGCGAATATTCAAAAAATTCAGTTGATGAAAGATTCATGTCGGAAACGCTTTTTCCATGTGTCCAGTTTTCCTTTTTTGAAAGCCTCATCGAAGAATCGTAGAATTTTCGGCTCATAATCCGTCCGTCCGAAACCACGACGACGCTTTCATCGTCTTTTTTTTGAAGCGAAAGAATTTCAGAGTCGTAAAAATGCAGGCGGAGATGTTTTTCACTGTCCTCAAGCCTCCGTTCAGACGCGCTTTTCTTTTCATCGAAAGAAAAGATTCCGTCCGACTCGCAAGAATTTTCCATTTCCGGAGTGCAAGTTTCCAAGGGAGTCGAAGACGCGAGTCCGCGAACCTCCCTTGAGGCCTCGTCAAGTTCAGCGGGTCTTTTTACCGCAAACGGATTTTCAGTCTTAAGAGAAATGTTTTTTATCCAAAGCCCTTCGTCCGACGAGGAGTTGTACGCCTGGACGCCGTCAAAGATTCCTGCAAAAGACGGAATCAGCCTGTCTATGACCCTTGAAGGAGAGCCGTCCCTGTTCCATTCGGTTGAGGCAAAAAAGAAGGCGAACGCCCTGTTCACAGGTCCTCCATAGTCAATGTCCGCGTCCAGTTTTCTTCCCGTTACGGCGTGGACGTAGCGCAGCACCTCACGAGCCTGCATGGAGGATGAAAACGCCGCCGTCCGCAGAATCAGGACGAAAAGAGAGAATGAAAAAATCTTTTTTGCGCAAAGGGAAGTTCTCATCAAAGCCCCAGAAATCCGTCCACGTATTTTTCAGTGTCGAACGCTTCTATGTCGCCGTATTTTTCTCCGTCGCAGATGAATGCAACCGGAATTGAAAGTTCCTTTCCTATGGAAATTGCAAGTCCGCCCCTCGCGGTAGAGTCGTATTTTGTTATGACAAGCGCGTCGAGTCCCACCGCCTCGTGGAAAACCTCCGCCTGCCTCAGCGCGTTCTGTCCCGTGGTGGCGTCAACCACAAGAATCTTCCTGTAAAAGCCGGGGTCCGCCTTTTCAGCGCAGATTCTGTCTATCTTCTGGAGTTCACGGACAAGGTTTTCCTTGTTGTGCAGCCTTCCCGCCGTGTCGGCAAGCACAAGTCCGTGTCCGTTTGAAAAACAGGCGGAAGCCGCGTCAAAGACTACCGCCGCGGGGTCGGAGCCGTGCTGGTGGCTTACGGCGCGGAGTCCGATTTTTTCCGCGTGCATCTTAAGCTGTTCTATCGCCGCCGCCCTGAAAGTGTCCGCGCAGGCAAGGACAGTGTTTTCAAGTCCACGCGTCTTGAAGTAGTTTCCGATTTTTGCAACGCTCGTTGTCTTTCCAACTCCATTGACGCCAAGAACCATCCAAACGCTGTTTTTTAAAGGCTCAGGCTCAAGTTTCGCAGCCCTTACAAAGCCAAGGAGGATGTCCTTGAGTTCAAGAAGTATCTCCCCTTCATCGGAAATATGTTTTTTCGCGCACCTGTCCTCAAGGATTTCAGAGATTTCAAAGGCGGTCCTAGCCCCCACATCCCCTTCTATAAGGCTGTCAGTCAAATCGTCGAAGAATTCTCCGCCGCGCTTTTTTCCTGTAAAAAGACCGCGGAGTTTTTCCGCAAAAGAAGTTTTCGCCATGCCGCTACCTCCCATTCATTTTCAGTTCGTTTCATGCCCGTCATCTTCTTCAAGGCCCTTTATTTTCTTTATGTTAGGCTTTTCCGCCTCTATTTTTCCAAGCGTTTTTTCGTCCATCCTCCTCGCCTCCACTGGGAGGGTGGAATTTGCGGCCACAAGATAGCGAACAAGTTCAATTCCAAACCAAAGTCCGCAGCCTACGGAAACGCCCGCCGTCACGTACCTTGCAACGGAAAGCACGTCCGCCTCGTTCGTTCCAGAAAGGAACGAAAATCCGGTCGCTCCGTTGCCGTAGTTTCCAAGCACGTAGAAGGTGGGCATGAGGGAAATAATCAGGGAACTGTACGCCCTGTACATGGAAACGCGCCTCCTGTCAATGCAGGCGCTCCTGTCGAAATCAAGCGCCCTGAGCGAAAGAAGCGCGTCCTCCTCAAGAAGGGAAGTCTGTATTATGAAGTCCGACGGAAAACCGTCCTTTGAGACAAAATGCGCAAGCACGGGTCTTGAATCAACCTTTATCGAGGAAAAACGGTTTTCTCCGTCGATGCGGCCACGGAACTCGCCTTTTGCAAAAAGGTCCCCCTCAAGAAAATTTGCAATGGCGACCCTTGCCTCGCCCTCGGATTTTCTTTTCATCTCAACTTCAATGGAAAACTCCCTGTTTCCAGAAAAATTAAAACTGGTCGCCTCGGTGTCGAAGCCTTTTGACGCAAACTGTATGAAATGGACTCCGCTTGAAACAACTATGCTTTCCTGTCCGTCAGTGTACACAACGTCGTCAAGCGTAAGGACAAGGTTTTTCCTCGCCTCCTCCGGACTTACGGATATTTTCAGTTCAACGGGCATGCTGTCTGAAATTTTTGGCGCAATCTGCCCCGAAAGCCTTGTCGCAAGACTTTTAAGTTCGTCCATGGAGCCAACGTCCGTCGCGCTTCCAATAACCCGTCCGCCAGGATACCTGTATACGGTCGCGCTCACGGAAATGTACGCTCCATACACGGTAACTTTTCCTGTAACAAGACCGCGTATGCCCGCCTCGGTGCAAGCCTTTGAAAACTCATAGCTTTCATGTCCCTGCAGGCGCACGGATTCGGAAGGTGAAAAAAGTTCCCGCGAGTCGTTCCTGTAAAGCACGATTTTTTCCACGGGCTGCCGCCTTGATCCTCCGTCCCTTGAAAAATTTTCCACAATCCGCCTTACAAAGGAATCTTCCGTTCCGTCTTCGGAAAAAAGCCTTCCCTCCTGCATGGATTTTTCACGCTCCGTGTCACGACGTATCATCTCGCTTCTTTTTTCGCGCTCGGCGTCCACGGACTTAAGGTTTTCAGAAATTTTTTTCTGTATTTCCGCAATTTTTTCTTCCTCGTCGCGTATTTTTTTTGCAAGCCGCCACGAAGAAAGGTCTCCAAGAACAAGCGAATCCCTTTTCTGGACCGCGCTTGAAAGCTGCAGGAAAAGCGACGTGCGTTCCTTCTGAAGGTCGTACTCTATCCTGTCAAGCTGCTCAAGGGCTCTTGGCATCCGCGTGAGGTTTTCCGCCACCTGCTCAAGAATCAGAGTTGGAAGAACCTTGAGGGAGGCCTCGTTCGCGCCTCCGCCCGCTCCCCGCTGAGAAAAAGTGAACGCCTCCGCGGCCAAAATCCATTCGGGATCTTTTCCCGCGGAAAAAACATTCAAGCAGAGGAAGAACGAAATGAAAACCGAAAAAACTCTTTTTAAATTCATTTTAAGCATCTGAACCAAAAACTCTGGAATAAAACCGCAAAAAAAACGGAAAAACTAGACTTCCTCGTCAACAGAAGCGTCCATCGGAACGCCCTTCCATTTTGCAAGAAGATATGCGTCCATGAACTGATCTATGTCGCCGTCCATAACGGACTGTATGTTTCCCGACTCGCACTTTGTCCTGTGGTCCTTCACCATGGTGTATGGCTGGAAAACGTAGGAGCGTATCTGGTTTCCCCATGAAATCTCTTTTTTGTCGCCGGCATATTTTGAATTTTCCTTTTCCTTCTGCTCCCTGTAGTACTCGTAGAGTTTTGCACGGAGCATGCTCATGCACGCCTGCCTGTTGAAAAGCTGGCTTCTCTCGCTCTGGCAGGCGACGACAATCCCAGTTGGAAGATGGGTGAAGCGCACGGCAGAATCCGTCTTGTTCACGTGCTGTCCGCCCTTTCCTCCAGCCCTGTACGTGTCCACCCTCAAATCCTCCGGACGTATTTCAACCTCGATGGAGTCGTCAAGCACTGGAAAAACAAAAACGCTTGCAAAGGAGGTGTGCCTCCTTGCGTTCGAGTCGAACGGAGAGATGCGTACAAGCCTGTGTATACCAGCCTCGCCCTTCAGGTGTCCGTAAACATAGTCTCCGTCAATCTGCATGGTGATGGACTTTATTCCACCCTCCGCCTCAAGAAGATCTATCACGTCGATTTTATATCCGTGCCGTTCCGCCCATCTTGTATACATCCTGCTGAGCATCGAGGCCCAGTCCTCAGCCTCCGTTCCGCCCGCCCCGGAATGAATCGTTATGAACGCGGAGGAATCGTCCACCTCGTCTCCCATCAGGTTCAATATGTTCAGTTCGTCGAACGTCTTCCTGCCCTCGGAAAGCATTTCTTCAAGTTCCGCCTCGTCCGCCGCGTCCTGGCTTTCCTGGGCAAGTTCATACATGGCAAGAATGTCGCCGTACAGGGTCTTGAGGTCCTTCCACGGTTCAATCCTGGACTTGAGCTTCCTGACCTGTGCCATGACCTTTTCCGCCCTGCCGTGGTCGTTCCAAAAATCAGGGTTCTCTGTAAGAGCCATGTTTTCAGCAATTTTTTTTTCAATCGAGGCCGAATCAAGACGGGTCCAAACCTCGTCTATGTCCTTTCCAAGTTCCGCCACAGGCATCTTCAATTCTTCAAGCATAAAATCCCCTGATTAAAAATTTCGTACGCAATTGTACACGAAATCGGGCAAATAATATACAAGGCGGACGTCATAGCAGGAAAAGTTTGAGGATTTTTTTTTACGTCCGCCACTAGCGGACGGCTCTCGCTGACGGATCTCGCGCGCCTTTAAAAAAAATACGAAAAAAAAATCCGCACGAAAAAAAAGCGTGCGGATTTAACGGACAAAAAATTTTTCCTACAATATGTATCTTGAAACGTCAACGTCCTGCACCACGCCCTTCAGCCTTTCATCCACGTAAGCGGAGTCTATTCTTATCGTTTCGCCAGAATGTTCGTCCGCCTCGAAGTTTATGTCTGAAAGAACCTTCTCCATTATCGTGTGGAGTCTTCGCGCCCCGATGTTCTCTGTCCTGCTGTTCACGGTTTCCGCGACGGAACTCATAAGGTCTATCGCATCCTCCCTGATGTCGAGCTTCACGCCCTCCGTTTCAAGAAGCGAAGTGTACTGCATGACAAGGCTGTTCCTGGGCTCCTTCAAAATTCTCTTGAAGTCCTCCTTGCTGAGGCTTTCAAGTTCAACCCTGAGCGGAAAACGTCCCTGGAGTTCCGGAATCAGGTCGCTTGGACTTGCAACGCTGAACGCGCCCGCGCCTATGAACAGGATGTGGGTGGAGTTTACAACTCCGAACTTGGTGTTCACGTTAGAGCCCTCGACAATCGGAAGTATGTCGCGCTGGACGCCCTCCCTGCTCACGTCCTGCCCATGGCTTTCTCCGTGGACGGCAATCTTGTCTATCTCGTCTATGAAAATTATTCCTGAGTTCTCAACGCGCTTCTTTGCAATCTCAACGACCTTGTCGCCGTCAACCATGTTGTCGAGCGTTTCCTCCGTGAGAATCTTCCTTGCCTCTTTTATGGAAACATTGCGCTTTTTGGACGAATTTCCGCCGCGAAGCATTCCCGCAAGATTCTGCATGCTGGCCTGAAGGTCGTCAAGGGAGCCGCCGGCGATAATCTCCATCGTGGGAATTCCGCCCTGGTTCCTTACAGCGACCTCCACCTCCCTGTCCTCAAGTTTTCCATCCCTTAGCATCTGCCGGAATTTCTCGCGCGTGGAATCCATGCCGGTCTCGGCGGCGTCGGAACGCGCGGCGGCTCCGTCCTCAAGCACAAGAACCGAAGGATCGGGAGAAAAACTTCCGGCCGCCTTCTTTTTTTCAGAGCCAGGAAGCAGAAGGTCCAGGAGTTTTTCCTCGACAATCGCAACCGACTTCTCCCTCAGCTGCTCCTCCATCTCGGCCTTGACGTCCTTGTATCCCACCATCATCAGATCCCGGATCATGGACTCAACATCGCGTCCGACATATCCCACCTCGGTGTATTTTGTCGCCTCAACCTTGAGGAAGGGGGCGCCGCACAGTTTTGCAAGACGGCGCGCTATTTCAGTTTTTCCGGAACCTGTAGGTCCTATCATCAGTATGTTTTTTGGAGCGACCTCGTCCCGAATCTCCTCGGGAAGCTTCAGCCTCCTCACCCTGTTTCTCAGCGCAACTGCGACCGCCCTCTTTGCGCTTTCCTGACCGATTATATATTCGTCAAGTTTTCCAACAATCTGCTTTGGAGTAAGTTCCACCTTGTTTTCAAGCGCAGGCAAATCCATGTTTTCCATAAAAAATAAAACCCCGTAATCTAAAAATTAAAAGTAAAATGAATTCTTTTAAGGAAGTTAAAGTTCCTCGACCGTTATGTTCTCGTTCGTGTATATGCAGATGCTTCCCGCTATGTGGAGGCTTTTCTCCGCGATTTCCCTCGCGCCCAGATCCGAAGAGTCAAGATATGCAAGCGCGGCCGAATACGCGTAGTTTCCGCCTGAACCTATGGCGATGCAGTCCTTCTCGGGTTCTATGACGTTTCCGTCTCCGCTTATGAGGAGCGTGGTTTTCGCGTCCGCGACAAGAATCATCGCCTCAAGCTTCTGGAGGCTCCTTTCAGTTCTCCACGCCTTCGCAAGTTCAACAGCCGCCCTCATCAAATCTCCGTGGAATTCCTTGAGCCTGTCCTCGAACCTGTCAAGCAGGGTGAAGGCGTCCGCGACGCTTCCCGCAAAACCTGTAAGTATCTTTCCGTCGTAGATCTTCCTCACCTTTCTGGAATTTCCCTTGCACACAGTTTCTCCAAGAGTCGCCTGTCCGTCTCCCGCCATGGCGACCTTTCCGTTGCGGCGCACGCACAGAATCGTAGTGCTCCTGATCTTTGTATTGGACATCATCAAACCTCGTGTATTTTCCTTGTTGTTAAAATATAGCGATTTTTAAATGGAAACGGCAATAAAAAAACACCTCTCGCAAAGATTTTTCTATTTTGCGTGGGGATGACATTTCCTGTATATGCCGATCAACTGCCGGGTGGTAAGATGGGTGTACCGCTGCGTGGTGGAAATGCTTGAATGTCCAAGGAATTTCTGGACGACACGTATGTCCGCCCCGCCTGCAATCATTATCGTGGCGAAGGTATGGCGGAGCGCGTGCGGAGATATGTGGCGGTTCAGCCCGTCCTTTCCTGTGTACCTGTTCAATATGTAGCGCACTCCTCCTGAAGTAAGAGCGCCGCCCCTCTGGTTTACAAACAGGAATCCGCTTTCATCCCTTATTCCCTCCGATTCAAAACGCCTCTTCCTGTCGGAAACATATTCCCCTATGGCCTCGCGGGAATCTTTTCCAAAATACACGCGCCTGTCCTTTCCGCCCTTTCCAGTAATCATCGCGGACTTTTTTGAATAGTCGAAGTCTGAAAGTTTTATCGACACAAGTTCTCCGACACGGCAGCCCGTGGAATAAAACGCCTCGAATATCGCCCTGTCGCGCTTCTCCCACAAAAGTTCGTTCGCGCCGGGTTCACGGCAGAGCCTCGACACCTCGTCCTGGGTCAAAAACGCGGGAACGTATTTTGGAATTTTCACGGTCCTTATCTCAAGGGCGGGATTTTTTTCTATGTACCCGAATTTCCTGCAATAAAAAAAGAATGTCCTTACAGCCGCGATGAACCTGTTCACGGACGCGGCGGAACGCCCCTGCGAGGAAAGCGAGGCTATGCAGAAGTTCAGATCCTCCGTGGAAACGTTTGAAAGAGGAGCGTCGCTTCCAAGCCTTTCCTCCACTACAGAAAGGTCGCTCCTGTAGCCTTTAACCGTGTTCACGCTCAACTGCCGGACGTTTTCTATGTACGCGATGAATTCCGAAAGCATTTCACCAAGTTTTATTTCAGCCATTTAAAAATCCCATAAGAAAATCTACACACATTATCGGCGGAAGGAGGCGATATGTTCAGTCCGCTCCTTAATGCAAGACCTGCAGCCCGTCCATACGCATGAAAGCGCGCCGGAGAAAAATCAAGAACATTCCCGCACGCGCATAAAGAACTTCCGCCCCAAAAACTGCGCAGAAAAAACAAAGGCAAAATATTTTGATTTTATGGACTTTATGTATTGACTCTTTTTTCCTTTAATAATATATTACTTCCACGTTCTTCAAGAACGGATGGGCTATTAGCTCAGGTGGTAGAGCACCGCCCTTTTAAGGCGGCTGTCGATGGTTCGAGTCCATCATAGCTCACAAAAAGACTTCCCCGCAAGGAAGTCTTTTTTTATTTACGGACGAAAAAATGTGTATACAAATTTTAGATAGCCGTAAAATTCTCATTTTTTTTCGTTTAATTAAATTGACATTTTTTTCAGTCCACTGTATATTAAACACAGCTTGTAAATAAGCTGATAAACTCTCTCCGATGTCCGCATAGCGGACGGCAAGTCCTCTGGGTAACATTGTTATTCGGAGGACTTGTTTTTTAAAACGCCTGATTCCGTCTGACAGAGCGTGCGTTATGGCCGCAAAATTAAATTGTCTTTTTTCAGTTTTACCACTATCTTTTAACTATTCCACATTGCCCTCAGGCACAGAAAAAACAAATATCGGAAACGCGTTCAACGCGCTTCCACGGGAGATTTTTATGGCAGATGAAAATGTTCATAAGGCAAAAAAAGTCAGGAAATTCAGTCCCAAGGCGTTGACATGGGCGCTGCTCCTTGCAGTCGCGGCCGTGGCTGTGATAAGCAGCGCGTTCGTCGTGGACGAGACGGAACAGGCGGTCATAACAAGGTTCGGACGCTACGAAAAGACGCTCGGACCTGGACTGCACATAAAAATTCCGTTCGGAATAGACAAGAGCTACACCGTTCCTGTAAAAGTCGTGCAGACGGAACAGTTCGGCTTCAAGACTCTCAAGTCCGGACGCGAAAACCAGTACAAGAACAACATCACATCGGAATCCACCATGCTCACAGGCGACCTGAACATCGTTGACGTGGAATGGATAATACAGTACAGAATTATAGACCCAAGGCAGTGGCTTTTCGGCGTAAAGGAAAAACAGCAGACAATCAGGGACATCTCACGCTCCGCCATAAACACCCTCGTAGGCGACAGGGCGATACTGGACGTCATGGGAAGCGAACGTTCGACGATAGAAAACCTGGCTCTGGACGTGATGAACGAAAACTTCAAGTCGCTGGGGCTTGGAATAAACATAATAACGGTCAAACTCCAGAACATCGTTCCGCCAAGCGGAGTGCAGGAGGCGTTCGAGGACGTGAACAAGGCCATACAGGACATGAACAGGTTCATAAACGAGGGAAAAGAGGCGTACAACTCTGAGATTCCCAAGGCGCAGGGAGAGGCCGACAAGCAGCTCCAGATTGCGGAAGGATACGCCGCGGAACGCGTGAACATGGCGCGCGGAGACGTTGCAAGGTTCAATTCAGTCTACTCGGAATACGCGAAGTCGCCCAAAGTTACAAAGGACAGAATCTACCTTGAAACAATGGACGAAATATTCGGCGACGAAAAAAAGCCTTCTTTAATCGACGGAAGGCTTGACAACGTGCTTCCAATAAAAACGCTTTCAAATGCGGCAAAACAGTAATTCAACACGGAGAAAAACATGGGAAACATAAACAGAAAGACAAAAAAAACGCTGGTAACGCTGGCGGTCATCGCGGGAATCTTCATACTGTTCCTTGTGCTTGGACCTTTCTACATAATAAACGAGGGAAACCAGGTGGTGGTGACGCGCTTCGGTGGAATAGTGTCCACAAGGACGAACGCCGGACTTTACTTCAAGATTCCCGTCATAGACCAGATAACCACATATCCAAAACTCGTGCTTTCGCTTGACGGCGACAGCCAGAGGATTCCCACAAAGGAAAACCAGTTCATAATCGTGGACACAACAAGCCGCTGGAGAATAACCGATCCCGAAAAATTCTACCAGAGCTTCAAGACGCTGGACAACGCGTACAACAAACTGAGCGACATAATAGACTCCTCCACAAGGACCGTCATAACACAGAACAGGCTGAGCGAAATCGTAAGGAGTTCCAACATAATAAACGAAAAATCCGCATCCAGCAGGGACGACCAGGACGACGAGACAAAGGAAATCGAAAACCTCGTGAACGTGAACACCGTGAACGAGTCGGTCACGCGCGGGCGGAGCGAACTTTGCAGGCAGATGACCGTGGAGGCGAACAAACTCGTTCCCGAATACGGAATAGAACTCATAGACATAGTTCCGCGGCAGATAAAATACTCGGACGAACTTACTTCCAGCGTGTACAACAGGATGATAAAGGAACGAAACCAGGTCGCCCAGGCGTACCGTTCGCTTGGCGAAGGAAAAAAAGCCGAATGGATGGGAAAACTGGAAAACGAAAAAAGGACCATACAGTCAGAGGCGTACAGAAAGGCGGAGGAAACCAAGGGAAAGGCCGACGCCGAGGCCGCAAGAATCTATTCCTCGGCGTACAGCAAGGACCCGGAGTTCTACAATTTCTGGAAGAGCATGGAGTCTTACAAGCAGACGCTCAAAGGCTACGACGCGACATACAGCACCAACATGGACTATTTCAGGTACCTTTATTCATCGGACGGAAGAAGATAGCCCGCAGGCGCAAACCTGAACGCAAAGGCGGCACGGAAAAAAGATGCACGAAATATTATCTTCTTCACGGACAACGATTTTAAAGACCTCGCTCACGGAGGAACTTTTCGCAAAAACAAAGTCTGCAAGGCTTCTTGACGAAACGGGCTTTTTCGCCCGAAAAAAAGACGGCGGATTCGACTTCATTCCGTGGAAATTCACGGGAACAAAATCAGAAGGCGGCCGCGTTTTTTTTGAAGGCGGAAAATTCAATGGAAGCACGCTTTCCTGCATCCTGAAAAGGTCAAACGAAGGCTCGGACACGGACGAAAAAAACGCCCGAGACGCGCTCTGCGCCCTCGTGGAAGCATACACGGACGCAATCAAAAAAAACGTAAAACTCCCATGCTCGGGCGCGTTCGGAATAATGTACGGAAGCCTTGAAGGACGGGAGGGGCTTCTTTTTGTTCCAGAAAAAACGTTCGACCGGTGCGCCGCGAACCTTGGAAGGGAGGCTTACGGAATCATGCAGGAACCGTGGAAGGACACCGCCCTTTCAGGAACGGACGCCCTTGTTTTTGCGAGGGCGGTATGCGCGTATTTCGCCCTTTCAAAAAACCTTCCATATCCACCGCAGAAGACAGACAAGAGCGTGAACATCTCCTACAAAAACTTCATTCCGCTTGAACTTGCGGTGAACGGAATTGACGGAAATCTTGCAAAATCCATAGACAGAAGCCTTGAAGGAAAATTCGGATCAGGCGACTTTCCCAAAGAAACGTTCACACGGGAACTTTACAGTCCGGAGTCCCGGAAACCAAAATTCAGCGAAGAGGAATTTACAAGGAACAGGGAAAAATTCTCAAAAAACAGGGAACGTAAAATCCTAAAAAGGCGGAAATTCAACAGGATAAAGGGAACAGTCGCAGCGGCCCTGACACTCGCCTCGTTTTCAGCGGTTTTCACCGCGACCGCGCTGAACGAAAATTCAAAAAAGCCGACGGCTGTAGGACTGAGTTCGCAGGAAGTTTCACGACTCTTCTATCAGGGAATACACAGGATGGACACAAACCTCATGCTCGCGGCCGCCAAAAACTGCCCGGAGGCACAGGGATACATCTCGCGGATTCCACAGATTTACATAGTCGCCAACATGAAAAGCGCATTCAACTTTGAAAGCGGCATCTCCACGCCTGAAAACTGGCTTTTCTTCGAGCCAGGCTCGTCAAGGGCAGCGTCGCACTTCATATACGGAATCACAAACTTCACGCTGGACGGAAAGTCCTCCACGCTGAACGACAGTGTTCCCGAAAGAAGAAGCCACAGACCTCCCCTTTCACGGCTCAACGGAAAAAGGCTTGACGATTTTTCAAGGGCGGAACACACGGCGCACTACTGGCTCGTGCATACTGTTGACGACATGATGAGAATCGAGGAATTCACCACAGCCGTAAGCCTTAAATGGGTCAAAAAATCCTGGCAGATCGCCTTCCTTTCCGAAACAAAGACGGAACACACGGTCGACCCGGCGCGCTTTTCCGAGGACTACAGGACATCGCTGGATGAAAACGGGGGCGACATCGCAAAGTCCGCTGAAACGCTGCGTAAAAAATATCCGTGGATTCCAAGCGAGCCTTCAATACATGAAGAGAAAGCCAGGCTTGAAAAAATCGGCTACTAGGAAAATACGAATGACAGTTTGTCATTTTTTGTCATATTGACCATAACATTCGTTTTTTGTATCATTCAGAAGGTTCTGGACTGGGCGCCAACTTTTACACCCCGGCTCCATGACCATACGGCAGGGCTTGAGCCAAGCCACAAAGCCAAAACATCATTTCGGGGGTCTTTCCGTGGAATACAATCTGGAAGCACAGCACTCAAAAGGAAAATTACACGCAATCGAAAGAATAAACAGACTTTGCGACAAGGGTTCCTTTGTTGAAATTTATTCTGGTGTGAGGCACAACTGCACCAGTTTCGGTATGGAAAAAAAAGACATTCCTTACGACGGCGTAATAACAGGCTTTGGAACCGTGAACGGCAAGAAGGTCGTGGTATACGCCCAGGACTTCACGGTGCAGGGCGGTTCACTTGGAAACATGCACGGTGAAAAAATCGCGGAACTCATCGAGAAGGCCGTGCAGTACAGATGCCCGGTGATAGGAATAAACGATTCGGGCGGAGCGAGAATTCAGGAGGGAGTTGACTCGCTGTGCGGATACGGAGACCTCTTCTACCAGAACGTAAGGGCGTCCGGAAGCGTTCCGCAGATTTCAATAATTGCAGGTCCATGCGCGGGCGGCGCGGTGTACAGCCCTGGAATCACAGACTTCATATTCGCGGTGGACAAGATAAGCCAGCTTTTCATAACAGGACCAAAGGTTGTAAAATCCGTAATGTTCATGGACATATCCGCTGAAGACCTTGGAGGCGCGTCCATACACTCCCAGAAATCAGGCGTGGCGCACTTCAGATGCGACAGCGAGGAAAACTGCTACCAGAAGGTAAGAAGCCTGCTTGACTACATTCCGCACTACTACGGCGAAGAAATCGTACAGAATGCGCAATACAGGTACGACATGAAGAAGAAGTCGGAGCACATACAGACAATCCTTCCTGAAAATTCACAGAAGGGCTACGACATGAGGGATGTAATCAACGACGTCCTTGACGACGACACGTTCTTTGAGACGAGCGCTGAATTCGCCATAAACTGCGTTACAGGTTTTGGCAAGATCGAAGGAAAATCTGTTGGAATAATCGGAAACAATCCTGCGGGAATGGGCGGCGTCCTTGACTGCGACGCGTCTGACAAAATAGCCCGTCACGTAAGGTACTGCGACGCGTTCAACATTCCGCTTGTGAACTTCGTTGACGTTCCGGGCTTCATTCCAGGTCCGCAGGAAGAGCAGAAGGGAATCATAAGGCACGGAGCAAAGGTCATATACGCGTACTCCGAGGCGTCTGTTCCAAAGGTTACCCTCATAACAAGAAAGGCTTACGGCGGAGCGTACATAGCGATGTGCTCAAAGCATCTTGGAGCGGACTTCGTGTACGCGTGGCCGTCATCTGAAATCGCCGTCATGGGTTCAAGCGGAGCGGTTGGAATCCTGTACGCGAAGGAGATGAAAGATCCTTCAAAGGCGCAGGAAGTTGCAGAAAAGAAGGCCCTCTACGAAAAGGAAATCATGACTCCTACAATCGCCGCAAGACGCGGATACGTTTCGGAAGTCATATATCCAATGCTCACAAGGCAGTACATCGCCCGGAGCCTTGAATTTCTGCAGAACAAGAAGGAAACCGACACTCCTCCAAAGAAGCACGGAAACATCCCGCTCTAGGACGAACCGTAAAACTTACGCCTCCGAAAAACACAGTCCGGAGGCGTATTTTTTTTTAAAATTAATTTGCCTATAATTTCCCTTTGTGCTATAGTCAGACACAAGCGTTTGTCAAACGTTCTGATTTTCTTTTTTGGAGGTGAACAATGGACTCTAGCGGTTCGACGTGCCATATAAACGGCACGTCATGCGCATCACCTTCCCCCAGGGCTTTTTGACGCGGAGTGCAGGTCCTGTGGGAAAATTTCACAACACAGGATTTTTTAAATGATCAATTACTGGCAGCAGAACGAAGAAAACAGGCTTGAAAAAGTAAAACTTGGCGAAATGGACGCCACAAGGCGCACGTGGGTTGACGCGAGGACGGTCACGCGCGACGACGTGGAGATACTCCAGAACGTGTACGACATAGACCCGGAGCACATCCTTGACATACTCGACCCGGACGAACAGTCCAGACTTGAGGACGCGGACGACTATCTCCTTACAATACTTAGACTTCCGCTTTTCGACCCGTCGGCTGAAACGCAGTACTTCACCTGTCCGCTTGGAATCATAATAAAGGAAAATTTCATAATCACAATCTGCTGGACGGACTGCGAGGTCCTGAAGGACTTTACGGCAGGAAGGGTGAGGGACGTGAACCTGAACGACTTTCCATCGCTTATAATGCGTTTTCTGGCCCGCGCCGACACGACGTTCCTTAGATACCTCAAGGCGATAAACAGAAGGTCCACCGCAATTCAGAGCGAACTTCAGGTTTCAATAGAAAACAAGGAAATACTCCTTCTTCTGAGCCTTGAAAAATCACTTGTGTTCTTCACCACCTCTCTTAAAAGCAACCAGATGCTCCTTGAAAAATACAAGAAAACGAAAATCATAAAACTAGACCTTGACGACATGGACTGGCTTGACGACGTTGAAATAGACAACAGACAGGCAATCGAGATGGCCGACACGTACAGGAACGTGCTCATGGGAATCACGGACGCGTTCAATTCCGTCCTGAACAACAACCTGAACATGTACATGAAGCGGCTTTCAATATTGAACATAATAATGATGGTTCCGACATTCATAACAAGCTTCTGGGGAATGAACATAGAACTTCCACTCGTGGATTTTGGAACGCTTTCAGTCGTGCTTATAAGTGGAATCTGCCTCGCCTCGGTTTTCATAACATGGTTCTTCCTTGGAATAGCGGAGCGAAGGTCTCCAACCTCAAGAAAAAAGGCCGACGCCAAATCAAAGGCGGTGCAGACAAAGGAGCGCAAGAACGCCCGCCGCCTGAAATCCATAGAGCAGGCCCTCCAGGAATAGAAAAGCCCTTGTGAAAACGGGTGTTAAGAGTTAAAATACCCTTCATGGCTAGTAACGTAAGTATCGGTGCATTGCTTAGGCATTTTGCAACAAAACAACAGAGCGCGTTTATCAACTTCAAGGACTTTTGGGATTACATAAAGCGCTATGCCGCACGCCATCTTGAAGAACAGGCAAATCTTGTGCAGTACCTTGAGATTTCCGACAGCATGCTTTTAAAGGAGATAGAGGAACTCGCCGCAAAACACGAAGTTTCCATCCTGAACCAGAACGTTGGAAAAATCACAATAATAGTCCTCACATACTATTCCGTATATTTTGCAAACAGGTTCAAGGAAATACAGAACAACCCTTCCCTTCCGTTTCCGGTTCTTTCAGACCTTCCAAAACAGGTTCCCTCAAACGCAGTTGACAGGAAGGACGCGTCCGACTTCATTCCACAGAGCCTTGCACTGCAGGATACAAAATCCGCGGCCCTTTTCAGCCTCATGCTTCCAAGAGACACCCCGGCGATTCTTTTTCCGGCCTGCGTTCCAATCGACTTCCTTCTGAAGGCTTCAATCGCAAAAATACGCATAATCCTGAAGAAGGAAGAATACCACGACTACTTCCTTAAAAAAATAAAGGTTGCAAATCCAAACAAGGAAATCGGAGTGCGGGGCTTCTACGAAAGGTTCATACAGCAGAGCGACTCCATGGAATTCCTTGACGTGAATTCCGAGGCGTTCTACTACTGGAACCAGCTGTGCTACTTCATACGCCTTGACTTCGAGAAGGTCAAGGACAGGACCATAGAGGACGTGAACATGCTCCAGTCGATAGCGGTATCGGAAATATGGCTTTCAAGCCTGAAGGACAAGGCAAGCAGGGAGCAGAAGAAACTCCTAGCGCTCAAGGATCTTGAGGAAAACCTTGCAAGACCTCCGTATTTTTTCACGATGGATTCCGTCCTCAAATTCCGCGACTCAAAGGGAGCGTCTCTTTACGGACAGTTTGACGAGGACGACCTCAAACTCCACCTGCAAAGGCTCACCAAGGAAACCGAAGGCTCAGACCTTCCACGTCTTTTGGTGTTCAAGATTGAAAACGGAACGCGCTACTTCATATACAAGAACAAGGTGCTTCCGCTGATTGTACGTCTTGCAAACGAGGCCCACACCACAATCGAAAAACTCATTCTCGACAAGTGGTACAAAACCCTGCTGAACTATGAAAAACTTCCAGAGATGAAGGACGCGAAAAAGTTCGAACTCGAACTGAAAAAAGAGGTGGAACAGAACTCACCCGTCCTTTACACGCTTCTGAACGCAAACTTCCTTCCGCTCGTCAACATGGAAATGAACAACAGCTCCGACGGAAACAGCTTCAACATATTCACAGGCTCGCGCCTCCATTCATACAGCGACATTCTGATGATAAAGAACGCGTCCATCCTTGCGCGGGCCAAGATGATGCTTCCGTTCTGGTACACAATCCCTGTAGTATCAGGCATAATAGGTCTTTTCATGAGGAAGAAAAATCCACAGCCAAAAAGACAGGCGCAGATGTCGACAGAACTTACAAGCGAGGACATTCCGGAAGAAGAGCCGCACAGGACGGGAAAAATAGGCTCCAAGAAGGAAATGCTGCAGGCTCAGGCAAGGGAAATTTCAGAGGAACTCATTCCATCAGGCTCAACAATTGAACGGGAACTTGATTCATACGCGAGCCTCTGGAACAAGATGATAACAAAGGAAGCCAGGAGCCAACTTTTCGACGACGTGAACTGCCTGATCAGAGACTACATGAGGAAGGTCATAAAGACGATTTCAACAAGCACATTCACACTTGAGCGCGTGCAGAGCCTTGCAAGGACACTCGTAAAGACTCCAAACATGCAGAAAATCAAGGAAGAAGAGGCCCTGTACATGTACGTCCAGCTTTACATACTGAAACTTGTAAGCAACGGCTGAAAAACTTGAAAAAAAAATCATTTTATCCTCAGTTTTTGAAAACTTCCTGCGAAGAATTGATGAAGGGCGTTTTCCTTCACGTCGATTCCGGCCGGATAGATTTTATTTTCACTAACTGCGAGGTTAAAAATGAACCAGTTGAATTCTTTGATTATCGAAGGGAACGTGACTCGCGTTCCAGAACTTAGGGAGCCTTCCGCGGGCTTCAAGGTATGCACCATTCCACTTGCCGTGAACCGCTTCTACAGGAACAAGGCGGGAGAGGGCGTGAACGAGGTCTCCTACTTCAACGTGGAGACATACGGAAAAATGGCGGAAATATGCATGAGCAGATGCGAAAAAGGACGGGGAATGCGCGTCGTGGGAAGGCTCAAGCAGGACCGATGGAAAAACTCCGATGGAAAAAGTTCAAGCAGGATTTCAATAATCGCCGAACACGTTGAGTTCAAGAAAAAACTCACAAAACCTGAAAGCCAGGAGGACCTTGACGCCATCGCGGACGCGAACAGCGCGGCCCTTGAACAGGAAATCCTCATGGAAACAGAAGAACAGAGGGAACTTGAGGAGGCGGAAGTATTCTAGCCTCCCCCGGCGTCCTACTGGCGGACGCCCTTTCTTCCCCTGCCTTTTGTAGAGGAAGATCCGGACGGTCTTCCAGAACCCGAGCCCTGTCTTCCGTACGGTTTTCCGTTCCTTCGAGGACCGGGAGCAGAGGCTTTTCCCGCAAAACCACGCGCCGAGTTCTTCTCGGCGTTCAGCCTTGCGGCCGCCCTTTCGTTTGAAGCCTTGTATTCCTCTATTTTTTCAGGTGAATAAAAGCCGTCCTTCCAGTTGAACCTTGACGTGTCCTGAAGAACCTGCTTCTTGAAAAGAGAACTGTTTATGAATTTAGCCTCGTTCTTGGAGATTGAAACCTTTGAAAAGTCAATGAGCACCCTAGTGAAGCCGGATTTTGCAAGAAAATCGGTCTTGTCAAGGAGCGAGAACGGAAGTTCGGGAAGAACGAACGAGCCGTCCATTGATGAAACCACCTTGAACTCAGTTCCCTCCTTGTCGGAAAACGAGCCGAATCCGTAACTTTCAGGAAGCCTGAACCTCATTCTGAAAAGAGCGGGATATGAAAATACTGGAACAAGAACCCTGTCCCTCACGCCAGGCTCAAAAGTCGCCTCAAGGTTTCGCCTTGAATTCTCATAAGGCATCACGAACGCGCCTATGTTCTGGTTTTCAAGGAATGACGCAGCCCATCTGTTGAACGTGTAAAGATAGGGTCCTGCGACAAGTTTTACGCCCTTTGATTTTAAAATCTGTATGTGGGCGAGGTTGTTCACCACAAAATTTGAAAAGCCCAGTCCAACAAGAGATTCCAGGTCTTCCTTAAGCTTCTCAAACGAACCTTCCGCACAGAACGGATCAAGCGATATGAACGTAGCCTTCCTGCTGAAAGGAAGGACCGTCTTTGAGTTCAGAAGGTCGTAGCCCGTCTCTGAGTTCAACTCGATTATTATCCGTACAGGGTGGAAGCCCTGCGCCTGGAACACGTCTGCAATGGAAGAAACCTGGACGTAGACCCCTTCAGGAAAAAAATCAAGTTCCTTTTTTTCAACAGGAGTAAGGTCTAGTATTGGAAGTTTTTCATCCAGCGGCTGACGGCGGAAACGGCCCAAATCTTTTGGAAGCACGTGGGCGTAGCGTTTTGACATAGACTTTATCTGCAGAAGATACACGCTGTCTCCAACGTCAAAACCTTTTGGAATGTCAATCCAGCGGCTTCCGTCGTCGTCCAGTTCAACATTCCTCACCTTGTGGCTCGTGCGCCCGGTGTCGTTCTTTGTGTGTATCCTTATGGAATCGCCCGGATCCGGGTCGTACGAGCCGCCCGTTATCTGCGCCATCTCAACGTAATAGTCGCGTGGATCGGCTCCATCTGGAATTGTCTTTTTTATCTCCTCGATTATGTCGTCGCCCGGACGTTTTATCCTGCTTATCTTTCCAAGATAGATTCCGGTTCCGCCCGCCTGGTCTGGATTTAAAATCTTTTCCCCGGCGTTTTTTACTCCGTCCTCAATGGACTTGAAGCCGTACCAGTAGTCCGTCTTTGAACGCGCGAAATCGCTTGCAAGCATACGTTTTCCCGCCGCAATCGCGCCCTTCCTGTCTTCCTTCCAGTGGTCCATGACGTAGCGGTACGCGGAAACGACGCTTCCAACATATTCCGCGCTCTTCATGCGTCCCTCAATCTTGAACGACTCTATGCCAGTTTCCATGAGGTCCGGAATGTGGTCTATCAACTGGAGGTCGCACGGTGAAAAATAATAGCCCTGCTTTATTCCTTCTGGATATTCAGCGGTGTAGTAGCGGCGGCAGGCCTGGGCGCACATTCCCCTGTTCGCGGACTTTCCGCCCAAGAAACTTGAGAACTGGCAGAGACCTGATTCGCTCACGCACAGGGCGCCGTGCACGAACATTTCAAGCTGGACGTTGGTGCCCGCCTTTATCTTCTGTATTTCATCAAGACCAAGTTCACGCGCAAGCACCACGCGCTTGAAACCTTCTTTTCCAAGAAGATTTGCGGCCGCCGCGCTTTCTATGTTCATCTGAGTTGAGGCGTGCAGTTCAAGGTTCGGAAAGAATTCCTGGCACATCCTTGCTACGGCGAAATCCTGCACAATAAGTCCGTCAGGTCCAACCTTGTCAAGATATGAAAGAAACCTGTACAGGCGTTCGGTTTCCCTTTCCTCGCACACGGTGTTCACAGTCACATAAATTTTTTTTCCCTGCCTGTGGACGGACTGCACGGCGGCCTCGAACTGGTTCCATGCAAAATTTGTGGTTCTCATTCTGGCGTTAAAACTTTTGAGACCAAGGTATACCGCATCGGCGCCTTCGCCGATCGCCGCGTCAAGAGATTCTATGTTTCCCGCTGGGGCTAATAATTCAGACATGGGCACATTCTACCACAACAAAAAAAATAATGTAAGCGAGGAGCAGATTTCTATATCATCCCTGAAAGAAGCACCGCGCCTTCCACAATCGCCTCGTGTTCCTTTGGCGCAAGCCTTGCGTACAGGGAGTCGGCGTCGTCGCCTGAAAGCACCGGTATTTTTTTCTGAAGGAGGATTTTTCCGCCGTCACATTCGCCGTTTACAAGATGAACTGTGCAGCCGCTCTCCTTTTCACCCGACTCAAGCACCGCCTCGTGGACGTGGTGTCCCCACATTCCAACGCCTCCGAATTTTGGAAGCAGCGCGGGATGAAGGTTTATTATCCTGTCGGAAAATTTTTCCACAAGAGGACCGCTTAAAACCGTAAGCCAGCCTGCCTGCACTATTCCAAGAACTCCATTTTCCTCGCACAGTGCAAGAACCCTGTCGCTCACCGCAAGCCGTTTTTCCTCGCGGCTGGAAGCCCTGGCCTTTTCCGCACCCATCACCGCGTACGGACTTGCAAGGGCGGTCTTTATGCCGGCCTTTTCCGCCCTCTCAAGGGCGAACGCATCCTTGTGGTCGCTTATTACAATTTCGATTCTGTAAGGGCAGTCCGGGTCAGATTTCTGATGGTCTATCAGAGCCTGAAGGTTCGTTCCACCTCCGCTCACAAGCACTGCAATTTTTTTCGCCATTTTTTTCCCTGTAAATACAAAAATGGCTCCGAACGTCCATTAAAACTGTAAAACGCCGAAGCCAGTCTTTAAATCCTATTCAAAAAGAACCTTTTCCCTCTGCGTTTCCGCCTTTCCTACGGCAGACGCCACACGTCCTATCTCATACGCCTTCATGTCGGGGCAGTCTTCGCGGTGGTATTTGGAGGCGTTCGCATTGAACATATCGATTATCGAGGAAGCCTCCGAAGCCTTGACGGCAAGCACAAATCCTATTCCCATGTTGAATGTGTTGTATATTGAATCCATGTCCGCGCCGCGCCTTATAAGTTCCGCAAAAACAGGAGGAAGATCCCATGAATCCTTCTTTATCACGGAAACAAGTTGACTTCCGCCTTCCTTTGCCTTTGGATACATCCTTGGAAGATTCTCATAGAATCCGCCTCCGGTTATGTGCACCATTCCGTGAACGGCCTCCCTGTATTTTTCAAGGACTTCCATGACAGGCTTTACATAGATTCTTGTAGGAACAAGGAGAGCCTCTCCCACGGTCTTTCCGCTGTCTTTTCCGTCAATCATGAATTTATCGTTCAAATTTGGAACAAGCTTCCTTACAAGGCTGAATCCGTTTGAATGAACTCCGGTCGAAGAAAGACCTACAAGGACGTCGCCCTCGCATATCGCTTCTCCTGTAACCATCTGGTCCTTTTCGCCGACTCCGACGCCGAATCCCGCAAGGTCGTATTTTCCAATGTCGTAGAAGCCTGGCATTTCGGCGGTCTCTCCGCCAAGAAGCGCGCATCCCGACATGACGCAGCCGTCCGCGACACCCTTCACAAGATCCGCCGCCACGTCCGCCTCAAGTTTTCCGCAGGCAAGATAGTCAAGGAAGAACAATGTACTGACCCCCGAACAGAGGATGTCGTTCACGCTCATCGCAACGCAGTCTATTCCCACAGTGTCATATTTTTTCATCTGGAAGGCGAGGTCAAGTTTTGTGCCGACTCCGTCAGTTCCGCTGACCATGACAGGATTCTTCAACCCCTTTGGAATCTCGAACATTCCGTTAAAACTGCCAAGACCTGTAAGAAGACCTGGAATCGCGGTCCGTTTTGCGTGTTCCTTGTACTTATCGACGGCGCGATAACCTTCTTCTACATCTACACCAGATTCTTTGTAACTTGCCATTTGATTGACCTCGTCCTTTAGAGTATATGTGGCATTATAGAGATTTTAAGGTTTATTTACAATGAGAATTCAGCGGTAAAAGTTCCAGGTTTAAATCCGCGGAAGAAAAGATTGATGTTGCCTTTTTATGAATAATTATTTATATTTAAAGCATATTTATTCAAAACTGAATTTTAAATTCGGCCCATTTTATGGAAAGGAAGTTCCTGTGAAAGAGCGTCTTACACGGCTTAAAACAATCCGAAAACTCATCAAAAACTACAGAATCGAAAGTCAGGACACGCTCCTGGCCTATCTTGAAAAGGAAGGCTACGAGGTGACACAGGCGACGCTTTCGAGGGATTTGAAGCTTCTGAAAGTCGGAAAGGTCGCCGACGGAAACTCAGGATACGTGTATTCGCTTCCGGGAGAAGACGAACGGCAGGAATCCGAGCAGATCTACATACAGGACTTCCTGCGCGGATACGTAAGCATCGACTGGAGCGGAAACATCATAGTGATAAAGACTTTTCCGGGACACGCAAACACTGTTTCGAGCGCCCTTGACAACCTGAACATGGACGAACTTCTTGGAACCGTTGCGGGCGACAACTGTCTTTTCGCCTGCCTCAGGCAGGGTGTGACGGGCGATATGTTCATGTCGGAACTGAAACGAAGGATTCCGGAGATTGACGACTGATTATGAAGGAAACTGGAAAACCAAACGAAAACAGAAGGCTAAAACGGAATTCCGCGGAAAATTTTTCAGGCAACGCTGAAATGGGCGGCGGAACGTCATGGATTTTCAGAATTTCTGGAATAATATTCTTTGTCGCGACGCTCATAACCGTGGTGGAAATGCTGCAGGTAAACACGTCAAGCTTCATGTTCATAATGAAAAACGAGCCTTCCGCATGGAACCTGTTCTTCATCCTTACGGCTGTCCTGTACACCACATCATTCATAAACGCGGTTCTTGCGACGGGAACCGCGGCGATTTTTGGCGGAAGGAACAACTACACCCAGTCCGTGTGGAACTGCCAGATGTTTTCGATTGTCTGCCTTTCCCTTTACGCAAGCGCCCAGATTCTTACAGGCTACGACGGAAACAACCCCGAAGAGGCCGAGACAATGTTCATTCTTGCGACAAGCCTTGTAATGGAAATTTTCTTCGCCGTGATTTCGTTTTTCTGCCTCAGGGAAGTTCCCATGTTCAAATGGAGGGACATACGCCCAAAAGACCAGAACTCAAAACTCTGCATGAAGGTGTACATTTTGATGCTCGCCCTGATAGAGGCAGGATGCTTCCTGTACGCGAACAGAATGCTGAACAGATAGATGAAGAAAAATCTCAGTCGTTCCAAGTTCCGTTCTTTATCTGATCCCTTATCCTGGACCAGGACTCGTACCGCTCCTCTGTGATGATTCCCGCGTGAACCGCCTCAAGGATCTTGCAGCCCGCCTCGTGAGTGTGCGTGCAGCTCATTCCAAACGAACACTGTCCAAGAAGCGGCTTGAATTCCCTGAAATAAAGCGCAAGGTCGTCCGCCTCTATTCCGTCAAGGATGAAGCGCCTGATTCCAGGTGTGTCGATTATCGAGGCGTAGCAGCCCTTCACTCCACCTGTGAGCGACGTGTTCAGTTCAATCCTGTTCAAAGTTCCCTTTGTTGTGGTATGGTTTCCGCGTCCGTATTTTTTTGAAAGGCTTCCAGTTTTAAGAACGCAGCTGTCGTCAAGGACGTTCACAAGGCTTGATTTTCCCACACCGCTCTGCCCCACAAATGCGCTCAGGCTGTCCTGCAGAAGCTCCGCGAACTCCTTGAGCCCCTCGCCGGTCTTGGCGGAAATACGCATGACCCTGTAGCCAAGTTCCTCCCATACGGAAAGCTGGCTTTCAACGTCAAGATCCGCCTCATCCACAAGGTCGTATTTGTTGCACACAATCACTGGATTCAGGTTCAGGAGTTCCGCCTGGCAGAGTTCCCTGTCGATGAACCGCGGACGGAACGGAGGTTCGGCAGGAGTCGTGACAAGAACCATGTTGTCAACATTCGCGGCAAGAAGCTGCGGACAGCGCCCCTTCACGTTCCACCTTACAAATTCGTTCCTCCGTGGAACAAGGGAGGTTATCTGCCCCTTGTTCTCGTCGATTTCATCCGCCTCTACAAGAACCACATCTCCTGGCGCCAGGGGATTGTAATATTCCTTTTCCTGCTTCAAAACCTTGCCCTTGATCGAGCAGGTCCTTAAAATTCCATCGTCACATTCGATTTCAAAATAGTTGTTTGTTCCAGCCAGAACTGTTCCCTGCATAGACCTTTGTTTTCACCCAAAAAAATATTAAAGCCCAAGGCACGCCAAGGACGATTCCATGATAGCAGAATTACAGCGGTTTTTCCACGCAAAAAAAAACGCGATGCAAAAAAAACACCGCGTTCCGCGCAAAAATACACGAAGAAAAAGTCGGGTAAGCCGGATTTGAACCGGCGACCTCTGCGTCCCGAACGCAGCGCGCTACCAGCTGCGCTATTACCCGAAAAATATGTTCATAAAAAAAGCCTTCCAAAAGTGGAAGGCTTTAGCGCGAGTGACGGGGCTCGAACCCGTGGTCTCCGGCGTGACAGGCCAGCGCGATAACCAGCTTCGC
>JBHAFG010000100.1:0-71355 GCA_041855945.1 Treponema sp.
CAAACCAACTGAACTCCATTCTATCATTAAAACTGCAATAAGCAAAAGAATTCTAAAATATTTCTAAAATTTATAAGTATTTTTTAATCACATTAAAAAATGGACTTGCCTAATCTTTGTGGACTTTCGTAATCTTAAAACGCCCGAATTCTGTCTACCTGCACGCGCTGGAAAAAGGCCCAAGTCTGGAATGTTTGTGCATACGGGCAGAAATTATTTAAAAATCCATGGACTTTTGTAATCTTACACGCTTTTTTGGAATTCTGTCTACTTTTTGTTGGACTTTCCTTACATTTGACTGGACTTACGTAATCTTTAACGTAATTTTCAAGGCGTCTTCCGTCCTTTACAGTAATTCTTGCTCGTGGACTTTTGTAATCTTTGCTGGACTTTGCCAATATTTGTGTAAAATACGCATGGACTTCTGTAATATTAAAAGTTAAACGAATTTATGAATTTTCATACAGATGCGTGGACTCTGCTAATCTTCGTGGACTTGCATAATCTTTCCGTTCCGACTTTTTAAACCCTGTCTTGAATCCGTTTGTTTTTAAAGCCCTGCATAAAGCCTGTTTTCTTGAAGGCTTTATTTTTCTTCCCACTTTTGCTGGACTCACCTTCCTCCACTCTGTTTTTCCGCAGGATTTAAATGGACTTTTCTAATTTTTTGACTTTTTTAGGTGGACTTAACTAATCTTTCGCCCTATAATGTTTCTCGGGTGGAAATCGTCTTGTCGCGGGCGTTCGTGGACTTTTGTAATCGGAAAATGGACTTGTCTAATCGGTTTTTGGACTCTTCTAATTTTTCGGTGGACTATTCTAATCTTCAGCAGGTCCAAATCGTTGCATTTCAATGACTTATCTTCCCCTAAAATTTAATATTTAAAAATTCAATAAGGGTTTTTATTTTGAAGAAGAAGTCTTTAATCATCAAGGGTACGGAATCCAATATTTTAAAGATTCCAAACAATTTCCTGCGTGCAAGCTACAAGTGTTCTGCAACCACGCAGAGGATGTATTTTTACTCGATTTTCAAGTATCTTTCCACGTCAAAGAACGACAACGTGGTGTCGTTTTCTTTTTCAGATTTTTTCAACGACCTGAATTTGAGCGACGGAATGAAGACACGCACTCTCATAAAGGAATCTGCAAACGAGATTCTGGACATGAAGATTGTCCTTGAGGACAACGAAAAGCAGTACGAGGTTACTAACGTTTTCCAGTCTGCAAAATGTGTTTTTACAGAAACCACATTTTCGTTCAAATTCACAGAAGACATGAAGGTTTTTCTTGACGAACTCAAGGAAATCGGTTTTTCACTTTTCGAGATAAACGACCTTGGAAAACTCAAATCTTTCTACGCCCTGCGGTACTATCTTATTGCAATATCCTACAGCGGGTTCAAGGGAAAAAAGGGAAACGTTAAAAATTCCTGGTTCTTTGAATATTCAGTCGAGGATTTGCGTAAACTTTTCGACATCCAGGACGACGAATACGCCCAGATGGGGCCTTTCAGAAATTCTGTGGTGGATCTTCCGCTAAAGGAACTTTCCGAGCGGAATCTTGGAATTCAGATTGTTGCGACTCCCATAAAAAAAGGACGAAAGATTATTGGATTCCACTTTGACTGCATTGACTCCACAAAGATTGCAAAAATTTCCGCCGACAGCTACCTTTATCTTTCAGACGGAAACCAGATGAAGGAAGGAAAAACAGAAACCTCGCACGCAGACCTTCAAATGGAGGCCATAAAGATAATATCGAAAAATCCTCTGAGGTATGCAGAAATTCTTGAGGAAGAAAAAAACAATCCCGACCTTTTCAATCCGCTTTCGCCTGAAATACGGGCGGTCATAAAACTCAAGGAAGAACTTGACTCTGCGTCCGAAAAAGAAACCGCGGAAGGCGAACTTCAAAACGAAGGCGCTCTTGAGGCGGTTCTTGTAAGGGAAAACGCAAACTGACTTTTTATTTTTCCTAGACGTTCAGAGTGATTCCGCCCTTTGAAAGTTTTATGCTTCCCTTTCTTACTTCCGATTTAAGGTATTCAACCGCGGTTTCTATTCCCTGCGTCATGGAAAGATCGTGCTCAAGGAAGAACATTTTCCAGTCCTTTTTTGTGCTTTCCCTTATGCTTATGTTCATGAGTATTTTCTTTGACTCCGAAGCCTGTACGGGCTTGTCGCCGGCATTTACGGAGTTGACGGAGTTTTTTACGCCCGAATCCTGCAAAACTTCTTTTTGATTCCTGTCTTTTTTTTCATCCTCTTTTGAAGAGTCGGAATTTGCCGTGTTCTTCAAGGGTGTGGCGTTTTTTAGAATCAGGTTTGCGTCGTTCACCTTCTTTTTTTCTTCCTCCGCCTCCTTGAGGTGCTTCATCACAGGGTTGTCGTCAAACTGGGAAAAATCCTTAGCCATTTATGAACTCCTTTACGAAATTTGCGTAGTCCACAGCCACGTTGGACGCGCTGTCATAGTCGAATATGTTTGTGCGCGCAAGTTGGGATTCCTGTATGGCGATTGCATCCCTTATCTTTGTTTCAAAGACGCGCGTTTCAAACAGTTTTGCAAAGTCCTCGAACTTTTTGTTCATGTGCTGCGCAAGCCCCGCCCTTCCCTTGTATCTGACTATGAGGATTCCGGAGATTTCAAGGTTTTCGTTCACCTCGCGGATTCCCTTTATCGTTTCGGCAAGCGCTTCCGCTCCCTGCATTGAAAACGAGTCCGCCTGTACGGGAATTATTACCGAGTTGCTTGCCACAAGGGCGTTTATTGTAAGCGGCGAAAGGGCCGGTGGCGTGTCGATTATCACGTAGTCGTATTCGTCCTTTACTTCCTTCAGTACCTTTGAAAGTTTGTAGACTTTATCCAGCGCGCTGAGTTCCGTCATCACGTTGTCAAGGTTTCTGTCGGACTGCACGAAGTCGCCGGCCTCGGTGTGCTGCATTGCTTCCTTCAGGGAAACCTCCCCTCTAAACACGTTTATTATGGACGCTTTCTTTCCTTCCGCCTTGAAGCAGTACGAGAGGTTGCACTGCGAGTCCATGTCTATCGCGAGGGTCTTTTTTCCCATTTTGTGGAGTCCTGCAAAAAGGGAACTTGCCGTGGTGGTTTTTCCAACCCCGCCCTTCTGGTTTGTGATTGTTACGATTTTCATAAATTGCACCTTCTTTATATAAAGAAATAAATAATCAAAGATATAAATATTATATCTTTATATAAAGAAAAAGTAAAGTAAAATTAAATATAAATAATATAAAAATTATTTGTATAAAGATATAAATAAACATATAAACAAAGAAATAAATAAAATATAAAGATAAATTAAATAAAAATTAAAGATAAAATACACATCTTCAAACATGCGTCTAGGATTCGTTCTGACGCGTTCAAATTTAAAAATCGATATGAAACCCGAACTGTAAATTTGACCCCCTGTTTTTTGAATTTTCAAGTTTTTTTAATCCTTAAATTCAATTCGGGTTCTGCGTTTTTTTACGTATTTTCCGCGTGTTTTTAAAGCCTTTTTACGTTCAGACTTCTAACCGCGTTCAGCACTGCGATCACCATTACGCCCACGTCCGCGAATATTGCAAGCCACATATCCGCCTTACCGAACGCTCCAAGCACAAGGCAGGCGAACTTTATTCCAAGAGCGGCCGCTATGTTCTGCCTTACAATTCCCATGCACTTCCTTGATATTTTTATCGCCTTTGAAATCTTCATAGGGTCGTCGTCCATCAGCACTATGTCCGCGGCTTCTATCGCGGCGTCCGAGCCTATGCCACCCATCGCGATTCCAATGTCCGCCCTTGAAAGAACGGGAGCGTCGTTCATTCCGTCGCCAACAAAGGCGAGAGTGGAGTTTTTTTCTTTTAATTCCAGGAGCAGTTCTACCTCGGCAACCTTGTCTTCGGGAAGCAGGTCGCTGTAAAACTCGTCAAGACCAAGGCGTTCCGCGACTTTTTCAGCCGTTTTTTTTCTGTCGCCAGTGAGCATTACAGTTTTTGAAACGCCTGATTTTTTCAATTGAACGATCGCTTCTTTTGAAGTGGGTTTTTCCACGTCCGAGATTACTATGTGTCCCGAATATTTACCGTCTATGGCGACGTGTATTATCGTTCCGCCGTGGTGACAGTCAATCGCTTCAAGTCCCAATTTTTCCATCAGTTTAGAATTTCCCGCAGCAACTCTGTGTCCGTCAACCGTGGCGGTTATTCCGTGTCCGCTTATTTCTTCGATGTCGGAAACCCTGCGCCTGTCTATCTTTCCCGCGTGGAATTTTCTTAGGCTTTGGCTTATGGGATGGCTTGAGGCGCATTCCGCAAGTGCCGCGAATTCTATTATTTTTGCTTCCTCAATCCTGCTGTGGTGTACCGCCTGCACTTCAAAAACGCCTTTTGTAAGGGTTCCCGTCTTGTCGAACACCACAGTTTTTGTCTTTGAAAGCCTTTCAAGATAACTTGAGCCCTTTATGAGTATTCCCTGAGAACCCGCCCCTCCGATTCCCGCAAAAAAACTCAGGGGAATGCTTATAGCAAGCGCGCACGGACAGCTTGTTACAAGAAAGGTCAACGCCCTGTAAATCCATGCGGTCCAAAGTCCGCTTCCTGTGTTTTTTAGAAAAACCATGCAGAAGAGTGGGGGAGCGACAGAGATTGCAAGGGCTGCAAACACAACGGCCGGAGTGTATATTCTTGCAAACTTCGATATGAATTCCTCCGACTTTGATTTTTTTGAGCCTGAGTCTTCTACAAGTTCAAGTATTTTTGAAACTGTCGATTCGCCAAAGACCTTTGTGGTCCGTATCTTTAAAAGTCCGTTCTGGTTTATGCTTCCGCTTGTTGCTTCATCGCCCTGCGAAACTTCAACTGGAACGCTTTCTCCTGTAAGGGCGGCTGTATTTAAAAACGAACGGCCTTCCTCTACGATTCCATCTATTGCAATTTTTTCGCCTGCCTGTACAACTATAAGGGAGCCTTTTTCAACGGTGTTCGGGTCTACTTTTTCAAGGCGTCCGTCTTTTTCGATGTTTGCGTAGTCGGGGCGTATGTCCATAAGGGCGGCGATGTTTTTACGGCTTTTTCCCACCGCCATTTTCTGAAAGAACTCTCCAATCTGATAGAAAATCATCACCGCCACACCCTCGTTACATTCTTCAACAAGCAGAAGGTTTCCGTGGACTTTAAATATTTCAAGAGAAAACGCTCCGAGAGTCGCGACCGCCATGAGGAAATTTTCGTCCATAAAACTTCCGTTCAGGATTCCGCGCCCTGCCTTTCTTAAAATGTCGAATCCTATGACAAGGTAGGCGGAAACATAAAGGGCGAATTTTAAGGGAAATTTTTCTGAAATACCTCCAAAAAGCACGTCAAAAAGTCCAGTTCGTCCAGAAATTTCAATGAAACAAAGTAGGGCGAGGGAAGTTAATATCCTTGCAGGCATGGTTTTCTGTTTTCCGTTCATTTTTTTCTCCCGTAAAAGAAAGTTTCTTCGGTGCATGACACCCAAAGGGTTTAAAAAAAGATTTCGCAGTCGGGTTCTATTTTTCTGCACGCCATGTACACGTTTTTTAGCGTTGATTTTTCGTCCGCGGCGTCGTCCATTTCAAGAGTCATCTTCTGCGCCATGAAATTTACACATGCTTCTTTTATTCCGGCTATTTTTTTTGCGGCGTCTTCCATTTTGTTGGCGCAGTTCGCGCAGTCAACTTCGATTCTGTATGTTTTCTTCATTTTTACTCCTGTGTAAAACCTTGTATTCCTTGGTGTAAAAGTTTTACGGCGTCCTGTATTTGAATTTCGCCTGTCTGTAATGGACCTGCGCAATCTTTGTATTGACAATTAAACGTTTGTTTAATCTTCAAGATAACTATATAATCCAAGTAGTGCCGCTGCAATACGCGGAGGACAATTATTCCTTTTTGGACTAAAAATACTTCCAAAAGGAATAAAACATTGGAGTGAATTGGCTCACGGATTGATTCGCGGATTGGAGGTTTGATGGATTTTCTGCAGAAGGACCACAGGAATTTCAAGTCGGGATTTTTAAGCCGGGAACTTTTCAGGGACGAGGCGTTCAAGTCTGTTTCGGATGTATTTTCGCTTCTTGCGGATTCAAACAGGCTTAAAATTTTCTGGCTTCTCTGTCATTCAAGGGATTCCGTACAGAACATCGCCGCGATGATGAACATGACCACTCCTGCAGTTTCGCACCATCTTAAACTTTTGAGGGAGGCCTCCCTGGTGGAGGCGTACAGGGATGGAAGGGAGGTTTTTTATTCCGCCGCAAAAACAAAGGAGGGCGGCGAACTGCACGTGATGATTGAAAAGATGATGCTCATCGCCTGTCCTGATTTTGACCGTCTGCATGAAAGCCGTGATTCTTTTTCGCAGTACATAGACGATCAGGGCGCAAAGATTAGGAAAGTCCACGATTTTTTAAAGGAGAACCTTTCAAGCCGCATTACAATAGAAGAAATCGCAAAAAAATTTGCAATGAACCCAACCACGCTCAAGACTGCGTTCAAGGACGTGTATTCATCTTCGATTGCGGCGCACATAAAGGAACACAGGATGGAAAAGGCCGCGGAACTTCTTGCAAAAACCGATTTGAGCGTGGGAGACGTGGCGGTAAATGTGGGCTATGAAAGCCAGAGCAAATTCGGCGCCGCTTTCAAGGAATTTTACGGTGTAAGTCCGGTTGAATACAGGAAATCCTGTGCGGGCGCAAAATGAACATTACGTAAAATTGAATTGTAAAAAATCTGCATTGCGAATATCATTGCGTGTGCCTTCAGTTTGTTGAATGTAAATATTGAAGGGCAGGGGTTTTATTTTATGGAAAACAATGAAAGGGCAGAAAAAGCATGCGAGATGAAGGCTTCCGGAAAGTTCAACTGCGCGCAGGCCGTCCTTGCGGCCTTTGAGGACAGGCTTCCCGTGAAAGGGGAGGCTCTCATGCAGATTGGTTCCGGGTTTGCATCTGGAATGGGAGGACTTCAAGCCACCTGCGGAGCGCTGATTGGGGCGGTGGTCGCCTCCGGCTTCATCACCAAAGGAAGCGGAAACGTCCGTGTTGCAAACAGGATGCTTAAATCTTTTGAAAAAAGATGCGGCGCGACGCTCTGCAAGGACTTGAAGGGGCTTGAAACGGGCAAGGCGTTGTGCGAATGTCCAATGTGCGTGTACAACGCCGTTGACGTTCTTTGCGAAGAACTTGAAATCTAGCCTATCTTACAAACGTGTAGCCCGCGTCCGTTACAGCCTTTTCAAATTCCAATTCTGCAATTTCCCTTGAAATTACAACCGTGGCGGTTTTTGTCTGGTGGCTTGCCGCCGCGGACAAGACTCCGTCGATTTTTTCAAGAGATTCCCTTACGTGCCTTTCACAGTTTGCGCACATCATTCCCTCTACCTTGAATGTTTTTTCTGCAGCCATGTCATGCTCCTTGCTGTCTGTTTTATTTTTTACGCCATCTTTGTGGCGTGTGTTTCCCATGTGGAAAAGGTTCAGCCTTAACGCGTTTGCAACTACGCACACGCTTGAAAGGCTCATCGCGGCGGCGGCGAGCATAGGGTTCATCGAAAGTCCGAATGTCCTGTAGTATGCGCCCGCCGCCACAGGAATCAGCGCAATATTGTAGAAAAACGCCCAGAAAAGATTTTCGCGTATGTTTGTTAAGGTCATTCTTCCAAGCCGTATGGCAGCGGCCACATCTGTAAGAAGGCTTTTTACAAGAACTATGTCCGCCGCGTCCAGGGCTACGTCCGTTCCCGCTCCTATGGCCATTCCTATGTCGGCGGAAGTCAGCGCGGGCGCGTCGTTTATTCCGTCTCCCACCATGCAGACTTTTCCGTTTTTTTGAAGTTCCCTTACAAATTTTTCCTTTCCGTCTGGAAGGACGTTCGACACCACCCTGTCGACTCCTGCGATTTTTCCAAGGGCGTTCGCTGTCTTTTCGTTGTCGCCTGTAAGCATTACAACCTGAAGCCCCATCTTTTGAAGTTCCCGGACAGCCCTTGGACTTTCTTCTCTAATCACGTCCGCGACCGCTATCATGCCAAGGAATTTTTTATCGGAGGCGAAGAAAAGCGGAGTTTTTCCCTGTTCGGAAAGTTCTTCGGCGGCTTTCAGATTTTTTTCGTCAATTGATTCTGAAAGTTTTTCCTGTATGAACTGAAGGTTTCCGCCAAGGACAAGTTTTCCGTCTATGACTGCGCTGACTCCGTTTCCTGCAAATGTATTGAACTCTTCCGCGTTTTTTTTCTGCACGTTCATCTCTTCCGCCTTCTTTAAAATTGCGGAAGCAAGCGGATGCTCGCTTTTTTCTTCAAGAGAGGCGGCGGCCGCCACAAGGTCTTCTACGCTTCCTTCAAAAGGAATTACGTCGGTAACCTGAGGCTCGCCCCTTGTGATTGTTCCCGTCTTGTCAAGAACCACGGTGCGGATTCTTCCTGCAAGTTCAAGGCTTTCAGAAGTTTTAAAAAGTATTCCGTGCTTCGCTCCAATTCCGTTTGAAACCATTATGGCTACAGGAGTTGCAAGTCCAAGCGCGCACGGGCAGCTTACTACAAGTACGGAAATCGCCCTGTTCAAGGCGAAGGCCATGTTTTCTCCAAGCATGAGCCATGTAAAAAAGGTTGCCGCGGACAGCACCATTACAACTGGAACGAAGATTCCTGAAACCCTGTCCGCTATTTTTGCAATCGGAGCCTTTGTGGCGGCCGCGTCCGACACCATTTTTATAATCTGGGAAATTGTCGTGTCTTCTCCAACCCGTGTCGCGCGGCATTTTATGAATCCCGACTGGTTCATGGTAGCCGCGGAAACGTCGCTTCCTTCTGTTTTTTCAACGGGAATTGATTCTCCCGTGAGGGCGGATTCGTTTATGGATGTCCGGCCTTCGATGATTGTTCCGTCAACAGGCACGCTCTGTCCCGGACGGACTGTAAATATGTCGCCGACTTTGACGTCTTCTATTGGAACTTCTGTTTCTTTTCCCAAAACAATGACGGACGCTGTTTTGGGAGAAAGTTTTACAAGGCTTTTAAGCGCGTTTGTGGTTCTTCCCTTTGACACGGATTCAAGAAGTTTTCCGACCGTTATCAGGCTTACAATCATCGCCGCTCCCTCAAAGTAGAGGTTCATTGAAAGTTCTTCGGCACGGACCGTATTTCCGCGGAAAACCGCGTCGGTCATTTCAAAAAGTGAAAAAACGCTGTACGAGAACGAAAATCCCGAGCCAAGGGCTACAAGGCTGTCCATGTTCGGATTTTTCTTTAAAATCGCCCGGAATCCGCTTGAAAAGAATTTTCTGTTTATGGCAATCACGACCAGCGAAAGAATCATCTGCAAAAGCGCCACCGCAAGATGGTTTTTGCCGTTTTGAAAAAGCCATTCAGGAAGCGGAAAATTCCACATCGACTGTCCCATGCCCATGTACATCAATGCAACAAGAAATACAAGCGAAAGAAAAAGTCTTTTTGCAAGGGCGGGTGTTTCCCTGTCCTTTAAAAGCGATTCGGTTTCGGATTCCAAATTTTTACCCTTGTTCTTTACGCTTTCTTCCGCGCCATAGCCGGCGTCTTTTACGGCGGATATTATTTCGTCCGCTCCGGCGTTTCCCTCCACGCCCATTGAATTTGTAAGAAGGCTTACAGCGCAGGATGAAACGCCCGGAACCTTCATGACCGCCCTTTCAACGCGAGAGGCGCAGGCGGCGCAGGTCATTCCTGAAACAGAATATTTTTTCATTTTTTCCTCCAGTTTTTGTGCGGCTACTTCATCAGTTTGAACATTGTATCCATCAGTTCGTCAAGGATTTCGTCCTTTCCAGCCCTTATGTCGTCCACCACGCATGAACGTATGTGGCTTGAAAGGAGCGCCTTGCTGAACGAGTTCAACGCCGCGTTTGCCGCCGACGCCTGAATCAATATGTCGGTGCAGTATTCGTTGCCTTCAAGCATTTTTTTAAGTCCGCGTATCTGTCCTTCAATCCTGCACAGCCTGTTCAAAAGACCTTTCACTTCTTCCGCGCTCCTTTGCTTTGTTTTTTTAGAGCAGCAGGATTTTTGAATTTCGTTCTGTTCCATGATGAATTTCCTTATACCCTTAGGGGTATCACTGTTTGTGTAAACAATATACCTATGAGGGGTATAAGTCAAGCGCGTCGCGTGAATTTTTAAACACATCTTGATTATTTTTAGATTTATATGATTTTTTTAACAAAATCTTCCGATAAAAGAAGCGGAATGCTGTATTTTTCGGTTGGAATATCAGAAAATCTTTGTTATATTTATTCGGGTGGAACAGTGAACATCTTTTTGAAGAGGGTAGGATGAAGAGATTTGTTTTTTGCGTTTATTTGCTTCTCATCGTTACGGCCGCCTCTTTTTCCCAGGTGCGACTTTCGTCCGAAATTTACAGGATGATGGAAGGCGACTTTGCGTGCAGGGATTTCTATTCAAGGAATCCAATGTGGATTGAATCTTCGGTTTTCATAAAAGATTTGAACACGGTGAAGGGAAAAATTCTTCACACAAGGACGGAAACATACAACATGGACTCCGACGGCTTGAAGTTCTACGAGTACAGCGAGGGCTATCCGATTGACGACCGCTACATTGTGTTCGACCGTGACGGAACGATTGTGTATGAATGCAGGGTGCTGTATCAGTCCGCAAAGCCTGACGAAAAACATTTTGAATACGACAGGTATGTCTATTCAGACGGAAAATACCAGATTGTAACGGACTCTCCGGGCGGCGAGCGTCCTTTTGTACAGGAATTCAAGGTTGAAAAAGGCGACGACGGAAGCGTGGTGTTCATACGAAGGCATCCGAGGACAGGCGTTGAGTCCGTGGTGTACAGGTTCTTCACCGAAGGCGGAAAGGCTGTATTTGAGAACAGGCGTTATTTTATGAACGAAAAGAAAATCGTCCTTGACAACCAATACGTTGACTCAAAAATCATCTATACAAGCGAACGCCAGGACGTTGAATTGAATCCGATAGGATTTTACTCGCATCTTTTTACACACCCCGCGGAAATTGGAAGTCCGGGCTATTACAGGGAAGAAAAAACTGAAATTCTTGACGCTCCGGATGACATTTTAAGGGAGTACTTTGCAAGACTGTTTTAGCGCAGGAACTTTTATTTTTGCTTTCAACAACTTTTATTTTTCTGTGTTCATCTGTTTTTTTTTGATGTAGAATGGACGCATGAACACAGACACTCTTTTTAACTTTACGCAGATCACACAGGATTCAGGACTTCAATACGGAGCGGAGGTTCTTTCGCAGATTGCGAAGTCCAGGCCTTTTTTCGCGCTTGATGCTGGAATAAAGGCCGACGACATCTGGGCGCGCGCGGCCCTTGTAAGGGAGTGCATTGAAATGATTGACGGCGAGGACGAAAAAAGAGCCTTGCAGAAGAGCATTTATTTTTGCGCGGGTATTACAGGCGACCTTGATTCAATAGAACGCAGGTGGGAGTGTGTGGAATCCCTTGAGGATGCGATAAAGGAATTCAGGGAATCCGACGACGAGTTTGCAGAGCGTCTTGTTGCCGTAGGTCCGTGTGGAATCGACCACGACTGGGAGTCTGTTGAATACGAGGGAAGATACCACGACTACATAGACAGCCAGACAATCGCAGGGGAACGAGACCTTTTTGCATTGCAGCTTACGCTTGCAAAAAAACTTGATATGCCAGTGGTGGTCCATTCACGGAAAGGCTTCAAGGACACGGCGGACGTCATAAAGGCGGTCAAGTGGAACAGGGGAGTCATACACGGCTATTCATACACAAAATCTGAACTGGACTTTTTTTTGGATCTGGGCTGGTACATTGGCTTCAGCGGTTCTGTAACTTATTATGGAAAAAAGAACGCCCTCGACATGGCGGACATAGTTTCCTACGTTCCAAAGGACAGAATTCTTGTTGAAACGGATTCTCCGTATTACACTCCCGTTCCGCTGAAAAACCAGGCGAATTCTCCCGCGAACATAAATTACGTATACGACTACATAGCCTCCAAGCGTGGAATAGGAGCGTCAAAACTCTGCGCGATTGTCGACGAAAACTGCAGGAACCTCTTTTTGTAATATTGTCCTTGAACCTCGCGGAAAAACGTTTTTACAGATTCATTACATTCTCGGCCTGTAAAAATTGAAGTTTTTAACAAAATGTTTTATCCAATTGAAGATTTTTTTGTTTTTTTGATGTAAGATTCTGTCATGAAAATTGCGACAACATACGACATCAAAAGCGGAAACGTGTTCCAGCATTTTGGAAAGACCGAGAACTTCAAGATTTACGAGATTGAAGGCGGAAAAATTGTAAAATCCGAGATTGTTGACAACGGCGGATTTGGCCATCACGCGCTTGCCACATACCTCAAGTCGCTTGGCGTTCAGATTCTCATTCTTGGAAACAGGGGGCAGGGCGCTATAGACGCCTTGAAGGCTGCGGGACTTTCTGAAATTCCTGGAGTAACGGGAAGTTCAGACGAGGCCGCGCAGAAATTCGCGCAGGGAAGACTTGTTGGAAATCCCGATGCAAAATGTTCCCACCACGGCGAACACCATCACGGACACGATTGAAATTTCATGCACCGAAAATCATTGAGCATAACGCCCAATAATTTTATAATCTGAAAACAAATTTATTTTATGGAGATTATTACAAAATGAACAGATCAATCAACACAAAATGCATCCAGTCTGGATACGAGCCAAAGAACGGAGATCCACGTCAGATTCCGATTTATCAGTCCACGACATTCAAGTACGACACCAGCGAGGAGATGGGCGCGCTCTTCAATCTTGAAAAAAGCGGATATTTTTATACTAGGCTGCAAAATCCTACGAACGATTTTGTGGCGGCAAAACTTGCAGCTCTTGAGGGCGGAAAGGCGGCCATGCTCACCTCGTCTGGGCAGGCGGCGAATTTCTTTGCGATTTTCAACATCTGCGAGGCGGGAAGCCACATTGTAGCGTCGTCCACCCTTTACGGCGGAACCTTCAATCTGATTTCAAACACATTGAAGAAGATGGGGATTGATTCCACCTTTGTAAGCCCTGACGCAAGCGAAGATGAACTTAACAGGGCGTTCCAGAGGAACACGCGAGCGGTTTTTGGCGAGACAATCGCGAATCCCGCCCTTAACGTATTGGACATAGAAAAATTCGCCAAGGTCGCCCACGGGCACAATGTTCCACTCATTGTAGACAACACTTTTCCAACTCCGATAAACTGCCGTCCGATTGAATGGGGCGCGGACATTGTAACGCATTCCACGACAAAATATCTTGACGGACACGGCTCCTGTGTTGGCGGCGCGATAATCGACGGTGGAAATTTCGACTGGCTGAAGCACAGGGAGCTTTTTCCAGGTCTTACAAGTCCAGACGAAACATACCACGGAACTGTATACGCCGAGGCGTTTGGAAAGGAAGGCGCGTTCATTACAAAGGCAACCACACAGTTGATGAGGGATCTTGGCTGCATACAGGCTCCTATGCACGCGTTCATATTGAATCTTGGGCTTGAATCTCTGCACGTAAGGATGCCTCGTCACGTTGAAAACGGACAGGCGGTTGCAGAATTCCTTGAAAAACAGCCTCAGGTTCAGAGCGTAACATATCCTACCTTGAAGTCCTGCAAGGATTATGAACTTGCAAAGAAATATCTTCCAAACGGCGGCTGCGGTGTGGTTTCATTTGAACTTAAGGGCGGACGCGAGGCGGCTGAAAAATTCATGAAGTCTCTCAAACTCTGCGCCATTGAAACCCACGTTGCGGACGCAAGGACCTGCTGTCTGAACCCGGCGACTTCCACGCACCGCCAGATGACCGACGAGCAGTTGAAGGCGGCTGGAATTCCTGCGGGTCTTGTACGTTTTTCATGCGGACTTGAGGACAAGGACGACCTGATTTCCGACTTGAAGCAGGCGCTTGAGTCGATATAGAAATACGGCGGACCGCGGCGTTTTTACACGGTTTTACCGGTCCGCCAGTTTTTGATTTATTTTTTCCCTTCGGGAGTTCATGTTGTAGTCGAAAAGCGAATATCCCAGGGCGTTTATGCTTCTTAGGAATTTTACGTATCTTGTTCCAGGAAGAATCTTTTCCGCCTCGTCCATGTATTTTTCACATTCAGCGGTGTTTTTTTCCTCAAAATAAAACTGCGCGAGGTTTATGTTTCCGTAGAATCTGTCATAGTCGGTTTCTGCGTGTTTCAGCGACGACGTAAAAAAATCCTTTGAAAGTTTTTTGCTTCCACCACCGACGGCGGGGGCGTAATAGTACCACCAGCCTGAAAGCGTATGCGCGAAACTCATCGTGGGATTTTTTTCAAGGATTTCGGCGTAGTCTTTTTTTTCCTGGAGTCCGATTTTTATTGAATCCCCCTGCGGCAGAAACTGCATCATCGAGTTCAATACGTCGGCCGAAGTCAGGACGAACCACGGATTCAGCGTGGACTCGCCCCTTGAGGCTGTAAATTCCATTATTTTTTCGTATTGAGGACGCAGGATTTTTTCCATTTTCTTGGACTTCATGTCCTTTGCGTATTCGCAGTTGTACTGTGCCGTGGAAAGCATGTTGTGGCAGGTGATCTGCGCCTGTTCTGAAAGTGTTTCTATCTGGCTTGAGATTGTATTCCTGTATTCTGCGATTTTTTCTATACATTCGTCTTCTGTATTGAATTTTCTGAGGCTCAGCCTGAAGTCGAATATTTTTTGCACCAGGTCGTTTTCTTCGGGGCTGAATTCCTTTGCTTCCGCCTGAAACAGCGCGAGGGCGTAAAGGATTGCAGCAATTGTTTTTGTCGATTTTTTCACCGATGTAGAATATCGAAAATCCTGATTTATTTAAAGTGGAAGATGTGCGGCGAGCCTGTGCCGTACGTAATGGCATTGCGCCGCACTGTAAAACTCTCTGTAAAACTTTGCGTCTTGCAAAGGGTTCTAAATTAGTGGTAGACTTAGCCACTTATGTCTGAAAACACAACCAACAAAAAAGAAATTCCAGTGTTCTTCGCTACAGACAACAACTATGTGCCTTTCATGGCGGTGGCGTTGACATCAATGCTGGAAAATGCGTCAAAAGATTACTTTTACAGGGTCTACGTTTTGACCACAAGCCTTTACCGTGAATATATGGAACAGTTGAAGATTATCTGTCACGACGCGATGCCAGGCAACGCTTCGATTGAATTTGTTTCGCTCCGAGAGGAAATGGAAAAAACTTCGGGAACTTTCCACCTGCGCGATTATTATTCAAGGGAAACCTACTGCCGTATTTTCATTCCGAGATTTTTTCCACAGTACGACAAGGTAATCTATCTTGACTGCGACATCGTGGTTACAGGCGACATTTCTGAACTTTACAACATGGACGTGGGCGACAATCTTGTTGGCGCCGTAATAGAAGAGGTCATGAATTCGTTCGACGTGTTCGGAACCTACGTGGAAAAGGCTCTTGGAATTCCAAGGGAAAAATATTTCAGCGCGGGAATTCTGCTCATAAATTCAAAAAAATACCGCGAGGAAAACATCGAGGATAAATTCATCTCGCTGATGAACCGGTTCAAATTCCGTGTAACGCAGGACGAGGACTATCTGAACGTTCTTTGCAAGGACAAGGTAAAATGGCTTGACCTTGGCTGGAACAAGTCGGCGTACAAGACGGAAGGTTTTGACGACAAGGATTTGAAGATAATACACTACAAGATAAACTGGAAGCCGTGGCATTACAGCCACGTCCTTTACGAGGACTATTTCTGGAACTGTGCAAGAAGGACATTCCTTTACGAGAACATACTTAAAATCAAGGCGTCATACGGCACTGACCAGAAACGGAACGACGCAAAGGCGTTTGAAAAACTCAAGAAGATGGCGATTGAGGACACGAACGATCCAAACAACTACTGGAACACTGTAAGCAGGGCGAAGTAACCTATGTCGGAAGAAAAAGCGGTGGAAAAAAACAGGGCGAGAACGCAGGATCATGCGGAAGGACGGAATCCCGAACGTCTTGCAATAATTGAAAAGATAAGGCTCTACGAAAGGGAAGGGCGTTTTTCAGAGGACGTTGAACAGGATCCGCCAACAATTCCGCTTCAGCCGCACATGGTCGACTATCTGAATAAAAAGATTTCAAGCAGAATTTCAATGAAATTTGCAAACGCCCTTGCGCGGCGCCATATTGCGGCCCTTATGAAGTCGGGACAGATGGTGATAAAAGAGGTCCGCGGGCTTGAAAACTACATTCCGTTAAAAAGAACGGGCGCGATAATCACCTGCAACCACTTCAATCCAATGGACAATTTTGCCGTGTACAAGGCCATAGAAAAACACGTGTACCACAGGGAACTTGTGAAGGTGTGCCGCGAGGGAAACTACACGAATTTTCCGGGTTTTTACGGTTTTTTGTTCAGGCACTGCAACACAATGCCTTTGAGCAGCGTTCCGTCAACAATGAAAAATTTCATGGCGGCGGTAAAAACGTATCTTTCACAGGGAAGGCAGATTCTGATTTATCCTGAACAGGCGATGTGGTGGAACTACAGGAAGCCGCGTCCCCTTACGGCGGGGGCATACCGTTTTGCGGCGGAAAACAACGCCCCCGTGATTCCAATGTTCATAACGATGGAAGATTCAGAGCGTATGGACGGATTCGGTTTTCCAGTGCAGGAATACACGATACATATTTTAAAGCCAATCTATCCAAATGCGGAACTTTCCGTAAAAAAGAACGCAGAATACATGAAGGACGAAAATTACGCCGCATGGAAGGAAGTGTATGAATCCACGTACGGAAAACCTCTTTCATACACTGAATGATTTTTAGGTTTTGTTTGACTTATGGCAGAAAACAACAGGATTGTCTATTACACAGACGAACTTCGCGATGAATTTTCCACGGCTGTAATAAAGCCGCGTCCAATCGACGAAAACTACGATTACGGCGGACGGACTTTCTTATGGAAGGCAAAGCGTTTTTTTCTGCACAGGATTGTAGCGCAGCCGATGGCGCTTGTGTATTTAAAGACTGCGTTCGCCCACTGTATTAAGAACCGCTCCGTGTTGAAGAAATACAGGAAAGGCCCGATGTTCGTGTATGGAAACCACACGAACGTGTTCGCAGATCCCCTTGTTCCAACCTTTGCAAGTTTTCCGCAGCAGGCATTTGTAATAGTGCATCCGAACAATGTATCCATGCCTGTATGGGGAAAAATAATGCCGTATCTTGGCGCGCTTCCTCTTCCGGACAACCTTTCGGCGATGAAGAATTTCATTTCAACCATAAAGTACCACGTTGACCACAACAAAAGCATATACATATATCCCGAGGCGCACATCTGGCCGTTTTACACAAAAATACGTCCATTCACCGACGTTTCGTTTAAATATCCGGTTGACTACGGCTGTCCTGTGTTCTGTTTTACAAACGTATACAAAAAACGCCGTTTTTCAAGAAATCCAAAAATGATTACATATATCGACGGACCTTTTTTTGCGGACGAAAGTCTTGCGCCAAAGGAAAGGCGGCGAAAATTGCGGGATGAAGTTTACGGCGCGATGTGCGAGAGGAGCAGGCTTAACGAGGTTGAACTTGTTAAGTACATCAAAAAAGAGTCGTCTAAAAAGACGGACGCATAGCGAATGGGTGTATAAGATGAAAAGCGTACTTTTTTGCGGAAACGACAGGGTTTTTGACGGCATGATTACAACAATGCTTTCAATATTCAAGAGAAGCGTTTCAAACGAGGGGATAAGGTTCTTTATTTTTACAATGGACCTTACACGGCTCAAGGCGGACTACACGGCTGTTGGAAACGACCAGATAAGGTTTCTTGACGCCCTTGCAAAGTCATACAACCCTGAACATTCCGTGGTGAAAATCGACGTGACTGAAATTTACGAAAAAGAGTTCGCCTTCTGTCCGAACGAAGGCTGCTACTGTTCGCCATACACGTTGATACGGCTGTTTGCTGACCTGGAGCCAGAACTTCCTGAAAAAATCCTTTACCTTGACATAGACCTTCTTTTTAACCGCGACATAGACCTCATCTGGAACACGGACATAGAAGGCTACGAATATGCCGCGGCAAGAGACCATTACGGAAAATTTCTTGTAAATCCAAATTTCATAAACGCGGGCGTGATTCTCTTCAACATGAAGAAGTGCCGCGAAACAGGACTTTTTGAAAAAAGCCGGAACCTCATAAAGACAAAAAAACTCACATTCGCGGACGAAAGCGCGATTATCCGAAGCACAACGCGTAAAAAAATTCTTCCGCAGAGGTTCAACGACCAGAAATTTCTTTACAGGAACACTGTAATACGCCACTTTTCAAAACGACTGTTCTGGCTTCCTTTTCCGCACACTGAAAACATCAAACAGTGGAAAATCACAAAAATACATAAAAAATTCGGCTACGAAAATTTCGACGACATCCTGTACGAATACGTGTATCAAAAAAACAGGTTCGAGCGGGATTTTACGTAATGCTTGACCTGTAGTTTTTCTGTACGTGTGCGCCCGGTGTTTTACTGCATTTCATCCGGGGAACTTGAACCGCCTTCGCCAGTGCCGGAAGATGAGTCAGATTCTGCAACTCCGTCGGACGCGTCTACAAGCGGAGCGGACCTTTCGCCGGCGGCCGTTTTTCTTTTGGAGGCTTCTTCTGGCGACGAAAACTTTGAACTGAAATACGCCATCGCGCATCCAAGTACAAGGGCCGCCGCGGAAGACAGGATCACCGCAACGCCTGAAAAAGATGAAAGGGATTCAAAAAAATCGCCCTCAAAAATATTTTTTGTAAGCGGGCAGATGTTCAACGCGGAGCCGCACAGAAGTCCAAGAATAACGGCGTATGCATGGTTCGGCGCTTTTTTCAAAAGGCTTTTTACAAGTTTCGCTCCGCTCAAAAGTCCTGCTAAAACGCCGAATCCGTTTGGGAGAAGAAGGACAAGCGCGTTCCGGAAAGTTTCCGGCAAAAAAAGCGATGGTATGCTTTTCATCACGATTGGATATACGCCCATCATCAGCATTAAAAGCGAGCCTGAAATTCCAGGTACAATCATCGCCACCGCTCCCAGAAGCCCCGCCGCAAAAATCTTCAGCGCAAGTTTTATGGAAAACTCAGGAAGCGGTCCGCCTATGTTCATGTCCGCTCCATAAGAAGACTCAAGTACAGAAAACAGAACCATGACGGCGATTCCAAGCGCGGCGCATACAGTGATGGACGCGATTTTTGACTTTTCGATTTTTGCTCCGCCTTTAGTTTTTGTCGCAAGGGAAACCAGCATTGGAATGCTTCCCGCAATCAGACCTGTAAAGAAGAAATTTGTCTGTATCGGAAATCTTTCATACAGCAGGGTTATGAGTTTGCTGAAAATCAGAATGCCGGAAGCCATTCCCATTACAATCGGAATTACGAATTTTCTGTTCTGCCAGAGTTTTTTTATGTTCAGCGTTATGGCGTCTATGAACCTGTCGTATATTCCAAAAACCACGGCCATCGTGCTTCCCGAAACGCCGGGTATCACGTTCGCCATGCCGATTACAATTCCAATTGCAAGAGTGCGAAAAATATCCATGGACGCAATTCTATCATAAAATCTGCGTAATGTCCTCTACAATCTGCATGAATGTTCCGTCCTCAGCCCCTGCGCGTCGCAGCCGCTGTAATTTTTTTTAAAAATTTTGTTTGCTTTATTTAAATAGTGGATATAACATAATGCTTGGGTGATAGAGTATCTATCAAAACAAAAATTCAACTATCAGAGGAAAAGAGGAAAATATGAAAAGACACATAGCCTTGACCGCCGCATTTTTTGTACCGCTTTCAGTTTTTTTGTTCGGCTGTTCCGACGTGGCTTCTTTTGAAGATTCACCGTCGCCACAGGTTTCTTCGTCGCGCTCCCTTTCGCAGTCGGCGACATTTACAAAAGCTTCAGAAATCTGCGCCTATGTATACAAGGGCTACAACGAAGGTGTGAGGGGGCCTATAATCGTTACTGAGGGAATTTTACGTAATGGCAGAAAAAGTCAGAAAGTCTATCTTGTAACCCTTTCAGGAACGGAATCCGTTAAAAATCAATCAACCGGATATCTTACAGACGCGCTTTCCGCGTTCAATTTAAAAAATCCGTATTACAGGAATGTAGTGAAGGTGGTTTCAGAAAGAATTCCGCGCGGCTCGAACATCATCTTTGCAGGACACAGCCTTGGCGGAATGGTGGCGCAGCAGCTTGCCGCGGACGAAACCATAAAGTCGGGCTACAACGTGTTGAACACCGTTACATTCGGTTCTCCGCTTCTTTCCGCGGGTTCAAGGGAGGGAACTGTAAAACGTCTTGGCGATGTTTCAGACGTCATTCCGTATGCAAGCGGTTCGATAATAAACAATACGGTCTGGGCAGTAATGGGATTGAACCGCGAAAACGGAGGCTACGGTCTGGATGTTTTTTCCGCGCACACGCAAAGTTATGTGCGTGACGACGTATGGGGCTCGTACGACGCTGTTGGCGTAAAGGGCGGTTCGTCCGTCCTGGTCTTGAACACTGGAACACAGGTGTTCTACAAGTCGCCTACAGACGTTGATTCCGAGTAGGAAAGCCCTGCGGACTTCAGGACATTCCATTCATGTCCGTGCAATGAAGTCCGCAAAAAAAACATTGGGCGGTTCGTTTTTCGGCCGTTCAATGCATTTGTAAAAAGTCTTCAATCGTTCTATACTCACCGCAGTGAACTTTAATAGAACCAGAACTTTGGACATGGCGCACGGAAACCTGATTCCAAAGATTGTGATGTATGTCCTTCCTCTTGCCTTTACAGGAATTCTTCAGCAGCTTTTTAACGCGGCGGACATTGCCGTTGTGGGGCAGTTTGCAGGAAAGGATGCGGTTGCCGCGGTGGGTTCAAACAGCCCGATAATAGGACTTCTTGTAAACCTGTTTCTTGGAATATCGCTTGGAGCGAACGTTGTGATAGCGCACGCAGGCGGACAGGAAAACGACAGGCGCATAGAGGTTGCGGTCCACACTTCAATTCTGCTTGCGCTTGCAGGCGGTCTTGTGATGGCGGTTCTTGGAGAAGCGATATCGGGGCCTGTAATTTCTGTAATGCGACTTCCGTCCGACGTAAGGACCCTTGCGTCAAGGTATCTCAGGATTTATCTTCTTGGTCTTCCGTTTATTTTTCTATACAATTTTGAATCTGCCATTTTCAGGAGCCGCGGAAATTCAACAGTTCCTCTTGCAGTCCTTTTTGTGTCGGGAATTTTGAACGTCGCCCTGAACATTCTTTTTGTGCTCGCATTTAAAATGTCTGTTTCCGGCGTGGCGTGGGCGACTGTAATATCGAATTTTGCAAGCGCGCTGATTCTGTTTGTCCTTCTTTGCAGGACGGACGACAAGGTGAGGGTTGACGTAAGGAAGCTCAAGATTGACTATGCGGTTTTTGCAAAGATTTTAAAGATTGGCGTTCCCGCTGGAGTTCAGGGAATGGTATTCAGCCTTTCGAACATAATAGTCCAGTCCGCAATCAACAGCCTTGGCTCAACGGTTATAGCCGCGTCTACGGCGGGCTTCAATCTGGAGATAATCGCATATTTCATGATGAATTCGTTCAACCAGACCTGCGCGACGTTTGTGGGGCAGAACCACGGAGCGGGCGAAAACGCAAGGTGCCGCAGGGTTCTTTTTGACTGTCTTTTGTTGAATTTCCTTTTTACGGCTGTAATGTGCATTTCCATACTGGCGTTCAACAGAACCCTGCTTTCGATTTTTACACGCGATCAGGATGTAATTGCCCTTGCTCTTGTAAGGCTTAGGTACATTTTTTTTGCCTACGCGTTCAGTTTTGCGCAGGAGGTTCTTTCGGGATATCTTCGCGGCTTTGGAATATCCACGATTCCGGCCATAAGCACGATAATAGGCGTATGCGGAACAAGGCTTTTCTGGATATTTTTTGTGTTTCCAAAAAGTCCGTCGTTTGGAAGAATCATGCAGGTGTATCCAATCAGCCTGGGTCTTACCGCTCTTGTAATGATGGTTTTTGCCCTTGCGATAAGACCTTCCAGGCGCTACGCCGAAAAGACAGACCTTTAGTTTCCGTTTTAAGGGCGGGATGCCATACGGCTACAGGACCTGTAATTTTTTTGAAAGCCTTGCCTCGTCTATTTTTTTTGGGTATGCCTTGATTACTTCCTCGTATACCTTGAGCGTTTTTTTTATGTGGCTTTCAATCGTGAAATTTTTTGTGATTTCAAGGCTTTTCATACCGAACGCTTTTCGTTTTTCTGCGTCAAGCGAAAGTTCAAGCATGGCGGAAAGCAGGTCTGAGTCTGTATCGGCAAGACAGCCGTTCTGTCCTGGAAAAACGCAGTCCAAAAAACTTTCGTCCATTCTTGCAACTATTGGAAGTCCGCAGAGTTCAGCCTCAAGAATCGTCATTGAATGCATTTCGGAAAGGCTTGAGGTTATAAAAACGTCCGCGCTTTCGTAGTACCTGTGTGTTTCAGACCATTCTACAAAGCCCGTAAGAATTATCCTTCCGTCAATGCTGTATTTTTTTGTCCGTTCCACAAGTTCGTTGTAGGCAGGTCCGTTTCCAACAAACATCACCTTTGCCTTTGGATTTTTTTCAACAAGAGTCTTGCAGAGTTCGGCAAGTTCAAAAACGCGTTTTTCTTCAGCCGTTCTGCCAAGGAAGAGGAACAGAACCTCGTCGTCCTTTACGCCGTATTTTTTTCTAAGATCCCTGCGCTCTTTTTTTGTACATTTCACGCCCTGGAATTTTTCAGTGTCTATCGAATTTGGTATTACAACGCATGGAACGTTTGGAATCATTTCAGGTTTTTTGTAGTAGTTTCTTGCCTTTGACGAAACGCCTATGAGCGCGTTGAAGTTCCTGTAAAACCTGTTCATCACGCGCTCGACAGTCCGCGGACTTATGAAGCCAAGGTGTCTTAGATAGTATTTGTAGAAGTCCACCCACATTGTGTGCAGCGTGCATACGCTTGGAATTTTCAGTTTTTTTGCGATGTGGACCGCCGACTTTCCGATTCCAAATTCAGTGTGGCAGTGTATTATGTCTATGTTCTTTGACTTCATGAATTTTAAAAGCCTGATGTTGTTCGGGAGCGTTATGAACTGGTCTGTTCCAAGTCCGAGCGGACGGCTTCTGACCCTGAAAAAATACGGATTTCCGTCCGTGCTGAATTCTTCCGTGGTTTCCGGGCAGACAAGATATACAGTGTGTCCCATTTTTTCAAGTTTGTCCCTGAGCTGCCATACGACCGTTACAACTCCGGATTTTGTAGGAAAATAACTGTCTGAAAAAAGGGCGATGTTCATTTTTGCCTCCATAACGATTGTATTGTATTTTAATGATAAAAACGGTTTTTTCAAGTAGAATGAATGTGTCTTTTTTTGACGGCGGTTTCCATGAACGCAAAACAGGGCGCAAAACAGAGATCAACGCTGCATGAGTTTGCAGTTGAAATTTTAGAGTTTCTTGCGGAGGCCTCGTTTTACGGAACCGCGCTTCCTTCTACATTTGAAAAATATCCGTACTGCGCGGAGGATTCAAAGTTCATAATACACGATTCTACAGGCGCTTCCACAAAGTTGTTTTTAAGTTCGTCATTTTTTTACAACACGCGTGTTGGAACGGGAAATTTCAACAGGCTTGATTCGTATATATGGAGGTTTTTCGGTCCGCTTGTTGAAAACACGGTTGCATGCGACGTGAACGGAAATCTTTGCGGCGAGGCTGAACGCTGGCTTGGACTCTGTTATGTTGGCGGACAGTTTACGGTTGTAAAGACAAATCCGTTCACCTGGCAGGTTGCGTTCCAGTACGGATTTGACTACGGACTTCTTGAGCCGCTTGGGATTCATGGCGGAAAATCGCTCAAGTTTACAAATGTGTTTAAAAGTTATCCAGGAGCGGGATTTCAGATTGAGGACAGGATGAGCGTCCATTCAGGCGGCAATGCCGTATGGGAGAATGAACTTCATGTAGGCCGACAGCTGAACAGGTTCCAGATTTTTGGAACATGGAACTGGGCGTATGATTTTGAAAAAAACTTGGCGCTATATCACCAGTGGGGATGTGGACTTAAATTATATATATAGAAGAAACACCGTAATTTTAAAGCCTATTGCTTTTCCATGTCGGCCTTAAGCCCGTTGAACATTTCAGGAAAATCCTTGTCAAGCGGAACCGGTTTTCCCTGCGTGTTCAAGAAACAGTGTGAACTGCTCCCCTTGAACACAAGTTCGTCGTTAACTTTCATCTCGTAGCCGAACGTCAGTTTGAACGAGGTGAGTTTAAGCGGTCTTACAAGCACCGAGATTGTATCTGGAAATGTCGTTGATTTCTTGTAACTGCATTCGATTGCTATTACAGGTGAACTTATTCCGTGCGATTCTATCACGTCAAACGGAGTTCCAAGTTGGTTCAGGTAGTCTACGCGCGCTTCTTCCATGTAACGCACATAGTTTGAGTGGTGTGTTATGCCCATTTTGTCGGTTTCGTAATAGTGCACCTGGTGTATGTATGGTTTCATTTCTGCCTCGCTTTTTTTGTATGTGCGCAAAGATTATCATAATTCAGTTTTTTTTTCATCTGTGTTTTTCAGGTCTGTAAAATAATCGGCACAGTCGCTTTTTATGTGGTATAATCAGTCCGACGGGCCAGTTTCGTTTTTTATTCAAGGGGAGTGTAGGATATGTATGTTTTTTCAGAGGAGGAAAGGGTTTCCTACGAAAGACTCTTGGCGCCGATTGCAGTTTTTCAGTACATCGACAAAAAGGTCGTTACGCTTCTGGTTTCGGACGGACTTTGCGCCCTTGCAAGAACTGACAGGGAGCGTCTTTTGGATTCCCTTACAAACAGCATGTTCGTGAACGTCCATCCGAACGACGTTGGACGCATTGCAAAAATCGGGACGGACTTTGCGGAAAAACTCTGCGGCTACGACGAGATTTACAGAATCCACATAAACGGCGACGAGCCTGATTTTTACCGCCTTATACACACTGTAGGTTTCTGGCAGGTGATGTCCGATGGAACGGAACTTGCGTTTTTGACATACATCGACATTACTGAAAGCGAAAAGCACGTTTCACAGACTTCATCGTATTACAGTAATTTGCAGAGGGACCTGTTTTATTCAGACCCAATAACAGAACTTCCAAACACAAACTATCTGTTTGAATACGCCAATGAAAAAATCAACAAAATCGAGGCGGACGGAAAGTCCGCCGTTGTGGTTCTTTTTGACGTGATTGGAATGAACCTTTACAATCTCAAATACGGCTACGCGCGTGGAAACAAACTTCTGTGCCTTATAGCTGCGGAACTTTTGACCTCTTTTCCAGACGGACTTGTAACGCGCGGTTTTGACGACCATTTCATAATCTTGACGGCGCGTGACGGAATCGAAAAAACAATCAGGAAGGTGAACTCTACTGTAAAGCACGACATACTTGAATCTTCAACAGGAATCAAGGCCGGTATTGCCCATGTTGAAAAATCGCAGAACGTAATGGACGCGATAGACAACGCCCGGAGGGCTGTAAGGTCGATTGGCTCTGACCTTGGGGTGGTGTACAAGTTTTACGACAAGAGCGTTTCTGAAACCTACAGGCGAAAGCGTTACATTCTTGACACTTTCGACAAGGCGATGCAGGAAGGTCGGATATGTGTTTTTTATCAGGGAATCATGCGCATACGTACGGGAAAGGTGTGTTCCTTCGAGGCTATTGCAAGATGGATTGAGCCTGACGGAAAGTTCATATATCCCGACGAGTTCATTCCCGTTCTTGAAGAATTCCACCTGATGTATAAACTTGACCTTTACATGCTTGAGAACGTTTGCGCGGAAGTCCATAAGCGCGAGTCGCTTGGATTTACAATTGTTCCCGTGTCGATAAATTTTTCAGGTCAGGATTTTGACCGTCCGGATCTTGCCGAAAAGATTTCTGAAATTGTTGACAGGCATGGAATTCCGCACGAGTTCATAATAATCGAGATAACCGAACAGACAATCGCGGAGGGCGAGGAGCGTTTCAGAAACAGCATGGAAAATCTTACAGCCGCCGGATTTAAAATCTGGGTTGACGATTTTGGAAGCGGCTATTCTTCGCTCAATGTATTTGGAAAATATCATTTTGACCTTATAAAATTCGACATGGAACTTATACGAAGCCTTGACGCGAACAAGGGCGCGAACAGGTTCATAATAAAGGCGATTATCGGCGTTGCGCGTCAACTTGGCATACACACGCTTGGCGAGGGCGTCGAGGAAAAATCTCAACTTGATTTTTTGAGGGAGGCGGGCTGCGGCAGGGCGCAGGGCTTTTACTTCAAGAAGCCTGCAAAACTTGACGACATATACGAACTTTGGATAAAGAATGAAAAACAGACTCCCGTTGAAAGCGTCGAGGAGTATGAAACGGAAGAGGAACTTGAACTTGTTGTAACGCAGACCGGCTAGTTTTCAGTTTATGCGTAAGCCATGCGCGGGTTTTTAAAGATTCTGTACCTTGCGTCCCAGCACCTTGTAAAGCGTCGCGTAAAGGTTTTTGGCCTCTTCTTCCGTGATGTCAACACATTCTCCCATTTTTTTTGGAATTTCAACCGCCTTCAGTTTCAGTTCTTCGCCGAAGTCCGTTATTTCCACCACGACCACGCGTTCGTCGTTTTTCTGTCTTGTGCGTGTTATGAGTTTTTTTTCTTCCATGCTTTTAAGGAGCGGCGAAAGAGTTCCAGTGTCAAGAAAGAGGAATTCTCCAAGTTCGCCGATGTTCAGTTTTTTATGCTCCCACATGACCATCATTACGATGTACTGCGTGTATGTGAGGTTTATCTTCTTTAAAAACGGCGTGTAGCGTCTCAGTATGTCCCTTGAAGCCGCGTACAGCGGAAAGCAGAGCTGGTTTTTAAGTTTGAGGCATTCAAAGTCTTGGTTTTCCATTTGCAGTCCTTTGGCTCTCTACAGGAGCGAGGCGATTTTGTCTTCAATTTTTTTTGGTTCGACTGTCGACTCAAAGCGTTCAGTTACAGTTCCTTTTCTGTCTACAAGGAATTTTGTGAAATTCCATTTTATGTCGCTTGTGTTCTTGTAGTCGGGGTCGATTTTTGACACCACGCCTTCCATTATCTTTCCCTTGATTCCCGAAAATCCTTCAAAGCCTTTCTGTTCCTTGAGATACGAAAACAGCGGAAGGGCTTTTTTTCCGTTGACGTCGATTTTCTGCATCTGCGGAAATTTTGTGTTGTATTTTAGCGTGCAGAAAGAATGTATCTCCTCGTCCGTTCCAGGCGCCTGGTTTCCAAACTGGTTGCACGGAAAATCGAGTATTTCAAATCCGCTTCCGCCGTATTTTTCAAAAAGTTTTTCAAGTCCGTCGTATTGCGGAGTGAAGCCGCAGCCTGTCGCCGTATTGACTATGAGGAGTACTTTTCCCCTGTATGATTCCATTGAAACTTCGTTTCCGTTTCCGTCCTTGAAACTGTAACTGTATATCGACATTTTTTCCTCCAGCCAGATGCGGTTATGTTGTACATGAACATTCACGTTGCCATTATATTGAATACAATATAATTCGTCAAGATCTCGCTTTTCGCAAAAAAAAATCACAAAAACAATAAAAAAAATGATATAATTGTCAGCATGAGAAGTAACTTTTATAGAAAAGTTTTTTTATGTTTATTGATTGGGCTTCTTTCGCTTCCGTTTTTTGCGAAGGGAAGGATGATCAAGGCTTCCGGCGAATGGAAGATGAGGTATGGCGGAAACGACACCTGGGCCGACATTCCATACGACGATCTTGACTCTTCGTGGACGCCGGTGAAAATGCCATCCTATGTTCCGGTACAGAAGGACCAGGGATTCTGGGTGAAGGGAAGGCTTTCCGTTCCGTCTGAATTTTTGGGAAAAACCGTTTACTTTGAAACCGGACACGGATACGGCGCCACGGAAATTTTCATAAACGGCGTGATGGTGGGCGGACACGGAATCGTTGACCCAAAGGTGAACTTTTCGCACGTTTCAAACACCGTAGTTGCAATTCCACATTCTGCGGTCAAAAACGGACAGGTTGAAATTTCCCTGAACTGCAAGACCGGCGGAAGCCACCAGATTTTCGACCAGTTCTGGTTTGTGGACCAGGACAGGTATTCCGCCGTAAAACTGTGGCATCCATTTTTGAACAACCACGTGTACTACATGATGGCGGCAATCTGCTTCTTCCTTGGAATTTATTTCATGTTCCTTTTTTTTGGAGACGTCAAGGAGAGGGCGAACCTTTATTTTTCCCTTACTGTAATAACTATGTCGGGCTATTTTTTTGACATGGGCTCTGAAATTCTTTACATGCCGTTTCAGGTTCAACTTGGACTTGCACGATATTCATACATCCTGAGCATTGGATTTCTTGTGATGTTCATAACGAATATGTTTAAATACAAGCCAAGGGCGTTGAAGTACATAATCGTGGCGGTTTACGTGGTTTTTGCAGTTGCGACCGCCGTGAACGTGAACAACATTCCCGCAATGGAAAAACTGTTTACTGTGTCGCTTGTTCCCGTGGCGGCCGCGCTCATATTCATATACGTTGTCCTTGCAAAGGCGTACAGAAAGAAGAACAGGAACGCGCTCATGATGATTGTAGGAATTTCTGTTGCGATGATTTTTGCCCTGCACGACATCGGCTACCAGATTGTAAAAAAAGTTCCGTTCGCGTGGCTTCAGGGATTTGCATTTTTCTTCATGGACATTACGATGTTCATCATTGTTTCATTCGAGACAAGCCGGAACAAGAAGAAGGTTGACGCGCTTATGAAGTCAACTTCCGAGCAGAACGACAGGCTTGACCTTGTTATAAAGGACGCGGGGCGGCTTTCAAGGGAAACGATGGAGATTGCGAACAGCCTTACAGATTCTGTAATGTCCGTCGCGATGGCGGCGGCTGAATCTGAAAAAAAAGCCCAGTCGATTGGAGAGTTCATATCAAAACAGAACCAGTCCCTTCATCTTACAAACGAGGCTGTTGGAAAACTTGTAAGTTCCGTGGAGGCTGTAACGGAAGAAGTCAACATTGAAACTGAAACTGTGAACTCGACTGTTGGCGAAACAAACATGATGATCGAGGGCGTTTCCAAGGCCGCAAACGGCGTTGAAAGCGCGGCGGAGTTCGCGTCAACGCTCAAGGGGCTTACGGAAAAAAGCCGTGCCGACATGGCGAGCCTTGTAAAAACGCTTGAGGAAATAAAGGAACATTCCGCCGAAATCACCGATGTGATACAGGTGGTGTCGAATTTTTCACGCCAGACGAACATGCTTGCCATGAACGCTTCAATCGAGGCGGCACATTCGGGCGAGGCTGGAAAAGGTTTTGCCGTGATAGCGGGCGAGGTGAACAAACTTGCGCGCGCCTCTGGAGAGCAGACAAAACGAATCGACGAGATTGTTACCGCTATTACAGATTCAATCGCCGAAAGTTTTGACCTGAGCTTGAACGTGCGGCAGGTTCTTGAGCAGGTTTCCGAGGGGGCGCAGAACACTACGCTCAAGGTTTCGGAGGCAGCGAAGGGACTTGACATTCAGCGTCAGTCTGGGCGGAGAATTTCTGAGGAGGCCGAAAAAATGGCTGAATCGGCACTGAAGGTCAGGAACGAAACTTTAAGCCAGGGTGAATATTCGGCTCAGGTTTCAAAAAACATGGAGGAACTTTCTGAATTCGCGGAAGAGGCGGAAGTCGCCGCGGACGAAATTGTAACTCAGAACAGGGAGCTTTCGGTGCAGGCGTCGGCGTTAAAGGATCTTGCGCTCAGGGTAAAGGAAGCCTCGGAGGATTTGGACAGGCTCATAAGGATTTAAAGCCTGGAATCTTACAAATAAAAAGTTGCCTTTGACAATAGTCTGACAGAATACTAAAATGCTGGGATATAACAACAAGTTTTTTTGAAGATGATATTGATTTTGTGGGGAACTTGATGAGAAAGGGTGCTAGGGTGGCGTTTTTGTCTGCCACCGTGCTTGTGTTATCCGTGCTTTTGGGCTGTTCAAAAAAATCGGCGGAGGAAAATACGCCGCCAATGGAAACTGAGGAAACGATCGTCAGGATTGGAATTCAGCCTTCCGCGGCCTTCATACCGATGTATGTGGTGCGTTACAATGGCTGGCTTGAGGATGCTCTTGCCGAACGCAAGATAGTTGTTTTGTGGCAGGACTTTGAATCAGGACCTCCGATTAGACATTCGCTTGCCTCTGGAAATACGGACATCGGACTTTTGGGCGATGTTCCAACGGTTTCGGCGCTTGTTGGCGGACAGGACAATGTTATTTTTGGAGTTCCTGCAAACGGAGCGGACGCTTACGCCGTTCTTGTTTCCGCTGAAAATTCCTCGATAAAAAATCCGTCAGATCTCAAGGGAAAAAAGATTGCGACTGTTGAAGGTTCTACCGGCCACAATCTTGTAAAAAAGATTTGCGAAAAGGAAGGATTTTCCATTTCCGACGTCAGGATTTTGAACGTTTCTACGGGAGTGGCATCCGCCCTTCTTGAAAACGGAGTTGTAGACGCGCTTTCGATATGGGAGCCGAACGTTACCCGCCTTGTAAAAAACGGAACTGCAAGGGTTCTTGTGAGGGGGTCTTACACAAACCTGAAAGGCTCAAACTCGTTCCTTGCCAGGAAAGAATTCGCCGAAAAATACCCGGCCGTACTTTCCGTGGTGCTGGAACAGTTTGCCCGTGCGATAAGGGAACTTGACAGTCTTGACGAACCGCTTTTGAATCTTGTTTCAGACCAGTTCAGGGTAAAAAAGGAAGACATGCACGGAATCCTTGAAAATTACAGTTTTACGGTTGAAATCGGAAGAGAGGACGAGGTGGCGTGGCAGGATACAATCAGGTTTCTTGTGGGACTTGGATTTTTACGAGTTGAATTTGACGTTGACAATTTTATCTCGCACGCATATTTTGACAGATCCGATGCCGCCTCCTACCTGAAATAAAGGTGCGTGAAGTTTCGCACCCTCAAAAAAATCAGCCGTTTTTTTCCTTTACGTATTCCGCCGCCATTACCGCGGCGACAGCACCGTCGCTTGCCGCCGTTACGATTTGCCTTAGCGGTTTTGACCTCACGTCGCCGGCTATGTAAAGGCCTGGAACCGCGGTCGCCATCTTTTCGTCAGTTACGATGTAGCCCGCCTTGTCCTTTGGAAGGTTTTCAAGAAGGTCGGCGCGCGGCTTCATTCCAACAAAGATGAAAACCGCGTCCGTTGAAAGTTCTGTTTTTTCTCCTGTCTTTACGTTTTCAAGCACAACGCCAGAGACTGTGTTTTCACCCTTGATTTCCTTCAATACAGTGTCGAAGTGCACGCTGATTTTTTCGTTTGAAAGAATCCTGTCTGCAAGTGTTTTTGCAGCCCTAAGTTCGTTCCGTCTGTGCACAAGGTCGATGTGGCTTGCAAGATTTGAAAGATACAGTGCTTCCGAACAGGCGCTGTCGCCGCCGCCCACCACGACCATTTTTCTGTCCTTGAAAAATCTTCCGTCGCATATCGCGCAGTAGGAAACGCCCCGTCCTTCAAATTCGTTTTCTCCGGGAACGCCAAGTTTTGTGTGTTCCGCTCCAGTCGCGTAAACAAGCGCGTCCGCTTCGATTGAACCGCCCGATGTTTCTATCACGAAAGTTTCGCCCTTTCTGTCTATTGATTTTACCTTTGACTGTACGATTTTTGCGCCGAACGATTCCGCCTGTCTTGTCATGGCGTCGATTAATTCCGCTCCGTTTACGGCAGGGAAAATTCCCGGATAGTTTTCAAGGTTGTCTATTTCAAGGACCTGACCGCCTCCGCCAAGGTCGTCAAGGATAAGCGGCTGCATTCCAGCCCTCGCGGCGTAAAGCCCTGCGGAAAGTCCAGCAGTTCCGGCTCCGATGATTACAATTTCTCTGTGTTCCATACAGGAAAGATAACAGTAAACAGGCTGAAAGGACAAGTGTAAATTTTCACATGGACTGCTGTATTGTAAAGACAAAATGGATTTTTCGTTATAGAATTGTCCTGTAAATGAAATTTTAAAAACTGTATGGGGGCAATCATGGATTTTTTTAATGTTGTAAAACTGCGTTATTCATGCAAGAGGTTCAATCCTGAAAAAAAAGTTTCGCACGAACTTGTAGGAAAAATTCTTGAAGCGGGGAGGCTTTCTCCAACCGCCAAGAATCTTCAGGAGCAGCACATATATGTGGCGTATTCAGACGACGCCCTTTCAAAAATTGACGGAGTTACACCGTGCAGGTACGACGCTCCCGTGGTTCTTGTCGTGGCGTTCAACAAAAAAAACGTGTACACCTATCCTGGAGGAACGCGTGATTCCGGAATCGAGGACGCTTCTATTGTAGCGACACACCTGATGCTTTCCGCGGCCGCGCTTGGACTTGACAGTTGCTGGGTGAACAATTTTGACCCCGAAAAATTACACTCCGCCCTTGGGCTTCCGGAGGACGAAGAAATTTTAATGCTTCTGGACATTGGATATGCGGCAGACGGATTCAAGCCCCTTCCAAATCATTTTTCAAGGAAGGACATTTCTGAAACAGTGACGGAAATTTAGGATTTCGTATTTTTAATTTCCAGACAAAAACGCCCTTTTAAAAGTTATGTAAAACTTAAAAAAGGGCGTTCTGTAAAAATCGCGCTTTAAAAATTACACGTAAAAATTACGGCAGATTTTTATTTCAGGTTGATAATTGACTTGTCATAGTCGCTTGGCGGAACAAAGCCCATAAGATTCATCAATGTGCTTGGCCAGGACGAAATTCCCAAACCTTCGTTCAACGCGGAACTGTCGTATTCGCCCTTGTATTCAGGGTCGTATATGATTCCTGGAACCGGGTTCAGCGAATGGCTTGTCTTTGCCTTTGGCTCTCCGTTTTTGTCGAGTTTTACGCTTCCGTCTTTTGCGTGCTCGTACATATCGTCCGAGTTTCCGTGGTCGGCTGTAAGACAAAGGATTCCGCCCGCTTCTTCAACAGCGGCCTTGAGCCTTCCCAGTTGTAAATCCATTCCTTCCATTGAGCATACAACAGCGTTGAAAACTCCAGTGTGTCCAACCATGTCGCCGTTTGGATAGTTCAATCGGATGTGGTCGTATTTTCCGGACTTGATGGCTTCTATTACTTTGTCGGTGATTTCCGCGCACTTCATCCAAGGTCGCTGCTCAAAAGGAACAACATCGCTTGGAACTTCAACATAGTCTTCAAGTTTTTCGTCAAATTTTCCCTGTCTGTTTCCGTTGAAGAAGTATGTAACGTGTCCGTATTTTTGTGTTTCAGAAATGGCAAGAATTCTTACTCCTGACTTTGTAAGGTATTCGCCCATTGTCCTGTCAATGCTTGGAGGGTTTACAAGATACTGGTTTGGAATGTGCGCGTCTCCGTCGTATTCCATCATTCCGGCGTATTCGCAAGAAGGAACACGTTTTCTGTCAAAGTGGCTGAATTCGCTTCCCGCCTCGAAGGCGTTTGTAATTTCAAGGGCACGGTCGCCCCTGAAGTTGAAGAGGATTACAGAATCTCCATCCTCTACAGTTCCTACAGGTTTTCCGTTTTCAGCGATTACAAATTCGTGCATGTCCTGATCAAGAAGGCTTGCGTTTTCGTTTCTGTATGTTTCAATGGCCTTTGTCGCAGACTCAAACTGTCTTCCTTCTCCAAGAACGTGCGCATACCATCCGCGCTGAACCATAGGCCAGTCCGCGTTGTATCGGTCCATCGTTATGAACATTCGTCCGCCGCCGGAAGCGATTCTGTAGTCGCAGTCCTTGAACGAAGCAAGGAATTCTTCAAGCGGAGTTATGTAGGCCAGGGCAGAAGTAGGGTCTACGTCGCGTCCGTCCAGAAGTGCGTGGACCCGTATTTTTTTAACGCCTTCCTTTGACGCCTGCAAAACCATCGCCTTAAGGTGGTCTATGTGCGAATGGACGTTTCCGTCGGATGCAAGACCTATGAAGTGGAGGGCGGAATTTTTATCTTTTACGTTCTTTACAAGTTTTTTCCATGTTTCGCCCTCGTACATAAGACCGCTTTTTATTGATTCGCCTACAAGTTTCGCTCCCTGGGCAAAAACACGTCCACAGCCTATGGCGTTGTGTCCTACCTCGCTGTTTCCCATGTCGTCGTCGGCAGGAAGTCCAACGGCAGTTCCGTGCGCCTTGAGGCTTGTGTGCGGACAGTTTGCCGTAAACCAGTCTAGGTACTTCATCTTTGAAGCCTTTACGGCATCTCCCTCTTCGTATTTTCCATATCCAACGCCGTCCATTATTACAAGAACGACAGGACCACGACGGCCTTTCCAGTTTGGATTTTTTTCCAAGGCACGCATTGTTTCCGCCATATTATTCTCCCATGAAAGAATGATTTTTTTCATTTATATTGAACACAAATGCTTAAAAATTTACAGAAAATATACAGGATTTTTCGTTCTTGTACAATTCTGTGAAAAAGCCGTGCAAAGCCCCAGGGTGTAAAAAATTTATCAATAACAAATCTGCGTTTCTTAGATTTTTTATGTAGTCTTTCATTTCAAAGTTTAAAAAAACGTTCAAAACTTCAGGTTTTTTTTCAAAAAATACAAAAAAGATTTGTAATTGTCCCTCAATGTCGGTAAATTAACATGCGAGACTAAACTATAAGGAATACAATATAATTGCGTATGACAGAATTGAATCTTGTAAGGGGAGAAACGCTTACGGGCGAGCGCGCGGAATATTTCGCCTCGTCCGTCCGATACATGGAGTGCGTTTTCAGGGACGGGGAATCGCCGCTCAAACACGCCACCGACGTAGAGGTTGAAAATTCCCGATTTGAGTATAAATATCCGCTCTGGAACGCGGAAAACGTTGCTGTAAGAAAATCTGTTTTTGCTCCGCTTGGAAAATCCGGACTTTGGAACACAAGGCGCATTACAGTTGAAGATTCTGTAATAGAAGCGCCAAAGGAATTCAGACGAAGCAGTGATACATTCTTGAAGAACGTTGTGTTTACAGACGCGGCGGAAACGTTCTGGAACTGCCGCGGCGTGCACCTTGAAAACGTGCAGGCGGCCGGAGACTATTTTGCGTTCAACACCGAGAATTTTTACGCGGATTCACTGACTCTTGACGGAAACTATTTTCTGGACGGCGGCAGAAACGTTGAAATCCACAATTCACGCCTTGAGTCAAAGGACGCGTTCTGGAACAGCGAAAACGTAACGGTCTACGATTCTTACATAAAGGGCGAATATCTTGGCTGGCACTCAAAAAACTTGAAATTCGTAAACTGCACGATTGAAAGCGACCAGGGTCTGTGCTATGTGGACGGACTTGTTCTTGAAAACTGCACCTTGAACAATACTGTTCTTGCCTTTGAATATTCAACGGAAATTTCCGCGGAAATAAAGGGCAGGGTGGAAAGCATAAAAAATCCATGCGGAGGAATTATTTCCGCAGACGAAATAGGTACTTTGATTTTGAATCCCGCGCGCTGCAATCCAAAAGAAACAAAGGTCGCCGCAAAAAAAATTGGAACGGTTCTTGACTCAGATCCAAACGAAAATGAAAACAGGTACTAGATGAAATACGACTTTGACAGAATTACAGAACGGAAAAATACAAATTCGCTCAAGTGGGATGAAAAGCCGGACGTTCTTCCGCTGTGGGTTGCAGACATGGACTTTGAGACCGCTCCGCAAGTGAAGGAAGCGATTGTAAAAAGGGCGGAACACGGTGTTTTTGGCTATTCAATTGTTCCGGAGGCATGGGCGGAAAGTTATGTTTCTTGGTGGGAACGCAGGCACGGCTTAAAAATCACCTCAGACAGTCTGATTTTCTGCACAGGCATTGTTCCTGCGATTTCTTCCTGCGTCAGGAAGCTTACAACCGTCGGAGAAAAGGTTCTTGTACAGACTCCAGTCTACAACATATTCTTCAATTCGATTGTGAACAACGGAAGGCAGCCGCTTGAAAGTCCGCTTTCTTTTGACGGAAATGAATATGCAATTGATTTTGACCGTCTTGAAAAAGACCTTTCCGATCCGCAGGTTTCCATGATGATTCTGTGCAATCCCCACAATCCGTGCGGAAGGATATGGACTTTTGATGAACTTTCAAAAATCGGAAGCCTGTGTAAAAAATACGGAGTCGTCGTGCTTTCTGACGAAATACACTGCGACATTACAGAGCCTGGAAAATCCTACGTTCCGTTCGCCCTTGTTTCAAAAGAGTGCAGGGATGTTTCGGTTACCTGCATCGCTCCTTCAAAATGTTTCAACATAGCCGGACTGAATTCCGCCGCCGTAATGGTTGTAAATCCCATCCTCAGGCACAAGGTCTGGCGCGCCCTGAACACAGACGAGGTGGCGGAACCAAACGCGTTCGCCGTTGACGCGACAGTCGCCGCGTTCAACAGCGGCGAGGACTGGCTTTCGCAGCTGAACATTTATCTTTTTGAAAACAGAAAATACGCCGAAAATTATATACAGAATAACATTCCGATTTTAAACGCCGTAAAAGCGTCCGCGACCTATCTTTTGTGGGTTGGCGTTGAAAAGACCGGAATGGACGGAACTGAATTCGCCTCGCGGCTTCTGGAGGAAACAGGTCTTTTTATAAACGAGGGCGAGGAGTACGGACGCACTGGAAAAGATTTTGTAAGGATAAATCTTGCCTGTCCGCGTAAAACATTGGAGGATGCAATGAAGAGGCTTGAAGAATTTTCAAGGAAGATTTCATAGACTCTTCTTTATTTCTTTATTTTTCCTTTATTTGTAATGCTCCTGTGTTTTTTAGTCCGATTTTTTGTCCTGCAGTTCAGTTTCGGAAGGTTTTACGTAAAGTTATTCAATCTTTGACGTATTTTTTTTGTTTTTTAAGGCGGATTTTTTAATTTTCATTATGCTAAAAATCTGCAATGTGTTATAATCTTCGAAATAATAAAATTTTATATCAATTAGGAGTTTTATCTTCAATGGATTTGTTCAAACTTTATATCGCCGTGTTCGGCATCAGCACACTCATATTAGTGCCTTTTCTTTCGTATGGCCAGTACACATACATTCATGGAATGGAAGTTGGAGACTGGCTTAGAGGCCAGCCAGTGACGATGGCGACCGTTCTTGTGCTGTTCATTTTGATATCCATAACGGCTTACATCACGATGAGGCCGCTCATAGCGCAGTTAAAAAAGATTGAGGCGGGGCACAGCCTTTCAGAAGAAGAAAAAACAGATTTTGGCGGAATCTTCAAGAGGCTTGAGGTAATCATAACGCTGGTCCTTCTTTTTGGATACGTAATCGGAAACACTGTGATTCTTGCCATAAAGGTCAGCAAGGGAACTTACACGCTTGGTCAGAGCGCGGGCGACAAGGTTGTAACGGCTTTTGTAATATTCTTCGACTGTCTTACGTTCTTCTTCATGGCAAGGGAATACTGCGTGCACTTTTTCAAGGCGGCGGCGCAGAAAACACTGAACAAGTTAAAAATCTGGAACATAGGACACCAGAAGGTAGAGCGTTTTACAGCGTCAATAGGTGCGTGCGCCTCCTTCTCGACTGCATTTGTGGGCTGGCATGGAGTGATGTTTGCGTATTACGCCACGCGATACGGTTTTTCAAACCTTTCTTCTTTCTTTGCACACGTAATGCCGGCATTCATTCTGGCGTGCGCCTATCCTGTTCCTTTGATTGTGTACATTTTGACGACGTTAAGACGAAGGTTCAACAGGACCACGGAAGTTATCAGGAACATGAGGCGTAACGGAGACCTTTCCACACGTCTGAACATAGTTGCAATGGACGATTTTGGAAAGACGAACTCCGAGGTGAACAGGCTCATCGACTATCTTAACGGAATGATTACAGAAATCCGCGAGCAGTCTTATTCTGTTTCGGAAAACGCCAAGGAACTTCTTTCAGCGTCAAACGAAAGCGCCTCTGGAATAAACGAAATCGCGGCGACCTTTGTGAGCATGGATAAAAAGAACGATGAGCGCGACAAACTTCTTGAAAATTCAAAGACAAACATTGAAAAGCTGAACGCCGACGCAAGGCGTATTTCAGACCTTGTTACATCCCAGACTGCCGCCACGGAGCAGAACGCGTCCGCCATTACAGAAATGGTTGCGAACATAAACTCAATCGGACAGATGGTGAACAAGTCAAAGACGCTTTCTGAAAAACTTTCGGATCTTTCTTCACGCGGAAACAGCGAGGTTGCGGGAACAATTCAAATCATCAACGAAATTACAGAAAAATCTGCAAGGATGATGGAAGTTACAAAGGTAATACAGAGCGTTGCAAGTCAGACAAACCTTCTTGCGATGAACGCGGCGATTGAGGCGGCGCACGCGGGCGAGGCGGGGCAGGGCTTTGCGGTTGTAGCGGACGAAATCAGAAAACTTGCCGAATCGACCTCGAAAAGTACAAAAGACATCAATGTGATGATAGAACAGCTCATCGAGTCCATAGGAAAGAGCACCGGGAAAATTTCTTCCACCAGCGAGGCGTTCAGGGAAATAACCGACAGCATAAACGACCAGCTGAACCTTGTTGAAACAATCGCGCGCGCCACGGAAGAACAGTCGGTTGGCGCGTCTGAAACATTGAACGCGACCAACGAAGTTTCAGGACACATAATAGAAATCAACGAACTTATGAGAAAGCAGGCGGAATACGCAAACCATCTTGAAAACGGAGTGAACGAAGTTGTAAGCCTTTCCGCGCAGGTCAACGAGGCGTTGAAGGAATCTTCAAACGTAATCGGGGATTTTTCAAGGACGATTGAAACAACAAAGAACAGCGCCCTTGAAAATCAGACTGCAATTGAAAACATCACGAACGAACTTTCAAAGTTCAAGCTTTCGTAGAGCCTGGCGTCCTGCATCCTGCAGGACGCCTGAAAGATTTACAGAAGATCTGCGATTTCGTAGATGAGTTTCTGGGTTTTCTTCCAGCCAAGGCACGGGTCGGTTATGGATTTTCCGTATTCCGTTCCGCTGACAGGCTGGCAGCCGTCCTCAATGTAACTTTCTATCATCAGCCCCTTGACGATTTTCTTTATGTCGACAGATTCCCTGCGGCTGTGGAGAACGTCCTTTGCGATTCTTATCTGTTCAAGATATTTTTTGTCGGAATTCGCATGGTTGCAGTCAACTATTACCGCAGGATTCTTCAAGTTGCTGTCTTTTTCGTAGCAGTCAATCAGGTTTCTGAGGTCTTCGTAATGGTAGTTTGAATGTGAGCGTCCAAACGCGTCAACGTAGCCCCTCAAGATTGCGTGGGCGAGGGGATTTCCCTCCGTTGTAACCTCCCAGCCCCTGTAAAGGAATTTCTGCTTGCTCTGTGCGGCCGTAATGGAGTTCATCATTATTGAAATGTCGCCCGAAGTTGGATTTTTCATTCCGGCGGGAATTCCAACTCCGCTTGCGACTATCCTGTGCTGCTGGTCTTCCACCGACCTTGCTCCAATCGCAACATACGAAAGCAGGTCCGAAAGATATCTGTGGTTGTCCGGATAAAGCATTTCTTCCGCGCAGGTGAATCCTGTTTCTTTTACCACGCGCGTGTGCATCTCCCTTATGGCGATTATTCCCCCGAGCATGTCTTCTTCGCCCTGTGGATTTGGCTGGTGTAACATTCCCTTGTACCCGACGCCCTTTGTGCGGGGTTTGTTTGTATAGACGCGTGGAATTATAAAAATCTTGTCCTTTACTTTTTCCCGCACCTCCACAAGCCTGTTCATGTAGTCCAGGACCGCATCCTCGCGGTCGGCGGAACAAGGTCCTATAATCAAAAGAAAGCGGTCGTCCTTTCCTTCAAAAATCTTTTGAATCGAGAGGTCTCGTTCTTCCTTGATTTTCTTGATTTTCTCCGAAAGAGGAAACTGCTCCTTGAGTTCCTGTGTGGAAGGTATTTTTCTGATGAAATTCATCTGCATGTCCATGGCAGAATCTCCTTATTTATTGTATGAAATTATATACACCTTTAAACCTTTTTAACGGCGTTTTGTTCAACATGAACTTTTTATTCATATTGGTAGACAGAACGCATGTTATGAAAAGCGCGGTTTTGCATTTGCGTTTACTTTGTCTTGAACCTTTCCATCTGGTTTTGAATTGCCTGCGTGAGGGAACTCACCTTTGTGGCTTCGTCCATCACAGCCCTTTGCGCGGAGGCAATTTCTTCCATTCCGACAAGCATCTCATTCATACCGGAATTTACCTCGGATGAAAGGCGTTCCATTTGGCTTCCTGTTGCCGCAAGGATTGACGAAACCGCCTCAAGTCTTTCAGCGTTTTTTCTTACAAGGTTCTGCTGCGTCTGCAGGTTTTCAACCGCTTCTTTTATCGAGGCTGAACCTTCTGAAACAGACCTTGAATGTTCCCTTATGAGGGCGAACGCCTTCGCCGACTCGTGCACTCCGCCGTCGATGTCATAGAAGGAATCCCTTGTTTCCTGCGTGAGGGCCGCCGCGGATTTTGTGCGCTCGATGACGTCTGAAAGCGAGTTTACAATCAGCTGTCCGTTCTTTTTTGACTCATCTGCAAGTTTTCTGATTTCTTCCGCAACCACGGAAAAACCTTTGCCCGACTCCCCTGCGTGGGCCGCCTCAATCGCGGCGTTCATGGCAAGCATATTCGTTTTTTCCGCTATGTCGTTTATGAGGGCGACGAAACCGCCTATGCTTTGAATCCTGGAGTTTATGTCCGATACAAGCCTTTCTGTTTCGTCCATGCGTTCGATTCCAGACTCGGATTTGCTTTCAAGAACGTCCGAAAGGGCCTCTGTCTTGTCCATTTCGTCTGAAATTCTTGACACGCTGAGAATCATTTCATCGGTCGCCTTTGCGGAAAGATCCGTCGCCTGGGCTTCAAGTTTTATGACAGTGCTCAGATTCTTTACGATTGACGAAACTTCCTCTCCAAGGGAGTTTGTTTCCACGGCGTTTTCGTTCAGATTTTCCATTGACTTTGAAATTGAAACCGTGTTTCCGTGGATTTCCGTTACGGAAGACGAAGTTTCCTGCGACGCGGCGTAAAGGTTGTTTTCGACCATCGACGCTTCAAACGCGTGTTTTTTAAGGTCGATTATTATAAGCGAAAGCCGTTCTATGAACCTGTTGAACGAGGCCGCCGTTTCAGAAATTTCATCGTCAGACCTTACAAAAAGCCTTTTGCTCAAGTCCGCCTCTCCGGATGCTATTTCGTCAAGATTTTCCCTGAGTTTTTTAAGGGGATTCAGGAAAAAGATCCTTACAAGAAAAATAACGACTGCAAGACAGCCCATGCAGAACACAAAAATCGGAATTATGGTGAGCCATACGGAATTTCGCAGAAGTCTTTCCCTGTTTTTACAGTCGTAGTCAATCTGGATGAAAAATTTGTTTTCCCTGTCCGGGTTTACGGGCGTAAAAATCGAAAGAACCCTGCCGGATTTTCCCTGATACGATTTTTTTGTAAAGACCTGTTCATTTTTTGTGAGGGCAGACAAAAGTTCTTCGTTGGGATTCTGAACAAATTCCGAAAAGAACGTTTTTCCGCTCAGTTTTTCGGCAGTGCTGAAAATCAGAACCGCTTTTCCACCCTGATTTTTTAAAAGGCTTATGTCGTGCACGTCGGTTGCGTTCTTCATATAGAAAAAGATTTCGTTTATTTCGTCCAAAACTGAAGAAAGTCCGTTTTCCCTTCCCTTTTCGACCGCCGTTTTCAGGTCGTTCAAATCTTTTCCTGCAAAAACCGATTCAAGTTCAATGTCCTGAACGGCGGACACGACTCCGGCAGATGCTATTTTCAGTTCCTTTCCGATGTCTTCGGTGAACTTGTTTCCGTTCCTGTACCGTAAAAAAAAGAACACAAATACGCAAAAAATCATGATTGACGGAAAAAAAACTGTAAAAAGTTTCCAGGAAAGTGTGTGTCTGACTCTACGCATAAAAACTCCACGACAAAAATCTACCACATTATATCACAACTGGGTTCTTGTAGAAGCGTGTTATTGAAAAATCTTGGTTTAAAAATTATTATCATGCCATGTACTTGACGCTTGAGAATTTACAGAAAACATACACTGCAAAGGACGGCTCCAAAATTCGTGCGGTTGACGGAGTGAACCTTTCAATTCCTGAAAACAAGATTTTTGGAATCATTGGAAAAAGCGGCGCCGGAAAAAGTTCGCTTGTCCGTCTTGTAAGCCTTTTGGAAAGTCCTGACGGTGGAGCGGTTTTTTACAATGAAAAACGTGTTGACAATCTTCAAAAAAGAGATTTGATTCAGCAGCGGCGAAAAATCGGAATGATATTCCAGAATTTCAATCTTTTTTCAAGCAGGACTGCGGGAAAAAACATCGCCTACCCTCTTGAACTTGCGCGCGTTCCAAAAAAACAGATTGCAGAACGCGTAAAGGAGATGCTGAGCCTTGTAGGGCTTGAGGACCGCGAAAATGCGCCGATAAGCACGTTGAGCGGCGGACAGAAACAGAGGATTGCAATCGCGCGCGCCCTGGCCGCAAGCCCCGACATTCTTTTTTGCGACGAGGCTACAAGCGCCCTGGATCCACAGACGACGCGCTCGATACTCGCCCTGATACGCGATATTCAGAAAAAGATGAATCTTACGGTTGTAATGATTACGCACCAGATGGAAGTTGTACGGGATGCCTGCGACCAGGTTGCCGTAATAGAGGACGGTCGTGTGGTTGAACAGGGGCTTGTGTCGGAAATTTTTGCAAATCCAAAAACCGAAACGACAAGGGAGTTCCTGCGAAACATAGCCCATACAGGGGACGAGGAATTTTCAAACGCCGATTTTGTAAAATGGTCGGACAGGGGCGGAAAATACGAACTCAGATTCAAGGGCGAATCCACCGGAAATCCTGTTTTAAGCCGTGCTGCAAAAAAGTTCGACGTGGATTTTAACATTCTTGCGGCCGGAATAGAAAAACTTCCTGAAAGCAGGGTTGGACGTATGCTGGTTGACATAACAGGTCCGTCCGACGAGATTGAAAAGGCGGTCGGGTTTCTTGAGGAAAACGACGTGTGCGTGAATCTTGTACAGGAATGATTGGAGAAATTTATGGAAGCGATTTTAAAATTGGTAGGACAGTCAACGCTTGAAACGCTCGCGATGACATTTTTTTCAGCATTTTTCGCACTTCTTTTTGGATTTCCTCTGGGAGTGCTCTTGAACGTAACTGGAAAATTTGGAATAAGCCCAAAGCCGGTTCTGAATCAGATTTTAAGCAGGACCATAGACGTGCTGCGTTCCTTTCCGTTTGTAATATTGATGATTGTGCTTCTGCCGTTCACAAGGCTTGTTCTTGGAACTGCGATTGGAACCGCCGCCACGATAATACCGCTTTCAATCGCCGCCATGCCATTTGTGGCAAGACTTACTGAAGTCGCGACAACAGATGTTGACCCCGGCGTGATACAGGCGGCGCGGACGATGGGTTCCACAAACTGGCAGATTGTATGCAAAGTACTTGTTCCGGAAGCGCTTCCGTCCGTGGTTTCAGGCGTTACGCTTACAATAATAACGCTCATCGGATATTCCGCCATGGCAGGAACGCTTGGCGGCGGCGGTCTTGGAGACCTTGCCATACGCTACGGCTATCAGAGGTTCAGGACGGGAATAATGGTCGCCTCTGTAATCGTAATAATAGTCCTTGTAGCCTTGATTCAGTTCGCCGGAACAAAAATTACGAACAAAATGCTTGGAAAACGCTGACAAGAGCGCGGCGACGTTAAAAATGCAGCCTATTGACACGCCTTTAATTCCCTAGTATTTTAGTAGGTATCTTACATCGTTTCGTTTTAAACGAACAAAAGGAGAATTTATGAAAAAGAATCTTGTAATTGGGGCGGTCGCATTGATTTCATCAGGCCTTTTTGCCCAGCAGGTGCTTAAAGTCGCCGCAACGCCGGAGCCTCACGCCGACCTTCTGAATCTTGTAAAGGAAGACCTCAAGGCGGAGGGAATTGAACTGAAGGTTGTGGAGATGACGGACTACCCTGTTTTGAACGAAATAGTGGAATCCGGAGATGCGGACGCGAACTTCTACCAGCACCTGCCATACATGGAATCCTTCAACAGGGAAAGGGGCACGCATCTTGCCGCGGTTGGAGGAATACACGTTGAACCGTTCGCCCTTTATTCAAGGAAGGTTTCTTCGACAAAGGATTTCAAGAAAAAGGCTGTGATTGCAATTCCGAACGATCCTACAAACGAGGCGCGCGCCCTTCTGCTTCTTCAGGAGGCGGGGCTTATAACATTGAGGGATGGGGCTGGAATAGAGGCGACTCCAATCGACATAAAGAAAAATCCGCTCAAACTCAAATTCAAGGAAATTGAAGGTCCTTCGCTTCCAAGAATTTTGAACGATGTTGACGGCGCTGTAATAAACGGAAACTACGCTCTTCCTGCAGGTCTTTCCGCAAAGAAAGACGGACTTTTTGTTGAGGGTTCGTCGTCGCCATACGTGAACTACATAGTGGTGAAGCAGGGAAACGAAGAGAAGTCCCAGATAAAGGCGCTTGTAAAGGCCCTTCAGAGCCAGAAAATAAAAGACTACATCAACAAAAAATATCCAAACGGTGAAGTTGTGGCTGCGTTCTAAAAGATTTCAAGGGGGTATCTTGATTTGGTGCCTCCTTGATTTTTTTACGGAGTTTTAAAACGCCGCCTGTACAAGTTCTTTTCCGTCGTAAACCGAGAAAATACGCCCGGAATTTTCTGAGTACGGGTCGTGGGAAATAAACATTTCAAGATTTCCATACAAAATGTCCGAAAATCACTGTTCCATTTTACCACAAATTTACAGAATTGCTTCCATTTCTGTTTTTTTTACGCGCATGCCCATCTTTTTGTAAAACTCTTTTGCACTGTCGTTTCCATGCCACACATTTAGCGTAACGTTGTAGCATCCATTGTCCTTTGCAAATTTTAAAACGTATTCATACAGATTTTTTCCGATATGACGACCTCTTGCCGCCCGATCAACACAGATGTCATCAATGTATAAGGTTTTCAGCGGATTCATATTGGTGCTGAACGGCTCTTCTTTGAATATGCAAAACGCATAGCCGTAAACGTCGTCATTTTCATCAACTGCAACAAATACAGGAGTTGAATCGTTCTGGAATATTTTTACCAGTTGTTCCCCTGTATATTTTGTCGTTCCTGGAATAAAGATGTCAGGACGGAGCGCCGCGTGAATTTCCAGCACTTCGCCAAGAAGCTTCAATATTTTTTCAGTGTCTTTTTCCTTTGCGCGTCTTATCATGGACTGTTCTTCCTTTTTGTAAAAACTGTAAAAGTTTTGAGAAATTTTGCATCACCTTGCGCTCTTGTCGTAGGGAACGCCCTCCGCCTTTGGAGCGCGGCTTTTCTTTGAGGTCAGCGCAAGCACCAGAAGGGATATTACGTATGGAAGGGTCTTGTAGATTTCGCCTGGAACCAGGTGTACAAGAAAATCAAAGCCTGTATACGTGTCGGCGACTGCACGGAAAATTCCAAAAAGCAGCGCGGCGAGCGCGATTTTAAGCGGATTCCACTGCCCGAAAATCATTACAGCCAATGCCAAAAATCCCGTTCCTGCAACTCCGTATATGAAATCCCACTGGCTGTTCACCGCGCTTATGTATATGATTCCGCCCGTTCCTCCGCAGAATCCAGAAACAAGAACTCCGGCGTAGCGCATTTTATACACGTTTATTCCGCTTGAGTCCGCCGCCTGGGGATGTTCGCCGCAGGCCTGGAGCCTTAGTCCGAATCTTGTCCTGTAAAGGACTATGTATGCCGCCGCCAGAAGAACGAGGGTCAAAAACATATACCAGTTCAGTTCAAGACCGCCAATCTTGAACGAAAATGCCTTGCGGGTTTCTATGTATTCGATTATCGCGGACGGATTTGTTCCGTTTGAACGCGAGTTGTTGTACGCCTTTACGATTACCGTGGCGGCGGCGGTGGCAAGCATATTCATCGCGGTTCCAACAAGCGTCTGGTCCGCCTTGAAATTTATGGCGGCGACCGCAAGAAGAAGTGAAAAAATCATTCCAAAGAGGGCGCTTGTAAAAATCGTTGCAAAAATTACTGTAAGGGCGGGCGCCGTGGGTGGAATCGCATACAGTACGAACGCTCCGCCCAGCGCGCCGAACACCATTGTTCCTTCCAGTCCAAGGTTTATGACGCCGCTCCGTTCTGAAAACATTCCTCCAAGCGCGACAAGAATCAAGACCGAAGCGTATATAAGCGTGTATTGAACAAGCAGCATTTTTTAATCCTCCAGATATTTTTTCAGCGGTCCTGTTTTTCTTCGACCTTTGCAGAAAGTTTTTCATCGCGTTCTGTATTTTTCTTTCTTGAAGAAATTTTTTGGACGATGTCCTTGAAAAGCAGCACGAAACCGCAGGCGTATATTATTATCGAGGAAATAAGGTCTGCAATCTGGGGATTGTAATACCTCATGTCTATCAGGCTTCCTCCAAGACTTATGTGCTGTATGAAATATCCTGCAAAAAGAACTCCTATTGGATTGAGTCCGCCAAGAAAAGCCACTGCAATTCCGCTGAATCCCATCGCGGGAACGGAAGAACTTGTCTTCCAGGGCTGAATGTCCGTAAGATAGTAGAACGCAGCCGCAAGTCCTGCAAGACCGCCTGCAATCGCCATGGAAAGTATTATGTTCAGTCCGTCCTTCATTCCGGCGTATTTTGCCGCGTGCTTGTTTAGTCCTGTAGCCCTCAGTTCGTAGCCGAACGTGGTCTTGTTCAATACAATCAGAATGAGAACTGCGACCAATACAGTAAGAGGAATGGCGACTGTCACATACTGGTTTCCGGCGAAAAGCCTGTCAAGATTTAGTTTTGGAAGAAGAGAGACCTGGGAGCGCGAGGCAATCGCGAAGGTTTCAGATTTTGAGGCGTTCATTATCGTGGGATTCTGCATAAGTATGTTCACGATGTAAAGGCTTATCCAGTTCATCATTATGCAGGCTATGACTTCGTTTACATTGAAAAACGCCTTGAACATTCCGGAAAGAGCACCCCAGAGGGCGCATGCAACTACGGCGAAAAGAACGCATAAAAACCACGGAAGCTGCCATTCAAGGGCGCACCAGAGGCTTGCTCCTATTCCAAGGCAGTACTGTCCTCCAACTCCTATGTTGAAAAGTCCGGTCTTGTATGCAAAAAGAACAGAAAGCGCGCACAGAATCAGCGGAACGGCTTTTACAAGCGTGCTTCCAAAATAGAACAGTTTCATGTTCGTTTTTTTGTAATAGAAGAAATTCTTAAGGATTGTAGCCATGGCTTTTGGCGCGTTTGGGGCGTTTATCGCAAGAAGAATTACAAATCCTGCAAGAATTCCAAGCGCCGCGCACACGAGCGCGGAAAAAATTGATTTGAAGGATTCTGACGACGAAATCCTATGCAAGTCTATCTTTTTAGAGAAGTCCATTTTAAACCCCGCTTTCAATTTTATTTACGTTTCCGCGATTTTCAGAAAGCCCATCAACATTTCCCGCGGAATTCTTTTTTGCGCCCGCCATGTAAAGTCCAAGTTCTTCGGCTGTGGTGCTTTTTGGATCAAGTTCTCCTGCAATCCGCCCCTCGTACATTACAAGAATTCGGTCGGAAAGGCTCAGCACCTCGTCAAGTTCATAGGAAACAAGAAGAACCGCGGCCCCCCTGTCCCTGTCCTCTACAATCTGTCTGTGTATGTATTCAATCGCTCCGACATCAAGTCCGCGCGTAGGCTGTACCGCTATCAGAACCTTGTGCGTCCTGTCTATTTCCCGTGCGATTATCGCTTTCTGCTGGTTTCCGCCAGACATTGAGCGAACTACAGTCCTTCCTCCCTGTCCGCTTCTTACATCGTATTCTGACTGCAGTCTTGCGGAATACTTTCCAACCGCGGATTTTTTTATGAATCCTGCCTTCTGGAAGTCTTTCTGCCAGTAGCGCTGCAGCACCATGTTTTCGTCAAGCCTGTAGTCAAGGACCAGGGCGTGCCTGTGCCTGTCCTCGGGAATGTGGCTTATTCCAATCTGGCTTTTTTCCCGTATCGACTTTGACGTTATGTCGATTCCGTCAAGAATTATTTTTGTATTTTGATTTGCCGCAATGTTTTCAAGTCCTGTAATGGCGTGTATGAGTTCGGACTGTCCGTTTCCGTCTATTCCTGCCATGCATAGGATTTCGCCAGATTTCACCTGAAAAGAAACATCTTTTACCGCAAGGTTTGCATGAAGCCTGCTGTGTACGTTCAGGTGTCTTACGTCTAGGACGATTTTTCCGGGTCTTGGGTCATTTTTTTCAACCACAAAATTGACGTTCCGTCCAACCATCATTCTGCTCAATTCTTCCTTTGTGGTGGAAGAAGTCTGCACTGTTCCTACGTGCCTGCCCTTTCTCAGGACGGAGCATCTGTCCGAAACAGACATTATTTCGTTCAGTTTATGCGTTATGAAAAGAATTGATTTTCCTTCCGCAGCAAGGTTTTTCATAATCTGCATGAGTTCCGCGATTTCCTGCGGAGTCAATACGGCCGTGGGTTCGTCAAATATGAGAATTTCGTTCCGCCTGTAGAGCATCTTCAAGATTTCTACCCTCTGCTGCATTCCTACCGTTATGTCCTCGATTTTTGCGTCGGGGTCGACCATAAGACCATAACGTTCGCTAAGTTCAAGGATTTCTTTTCTTGCAAGATTCCTGTCTACAAAACCGCGGCGCAAAGGTTCAGTTCCAAGAATTATGTTGTCAAGGACTGTAAAAACCTCTACAAGTTTAAAATGCTGGTGGACCATTCCGATTCCAAGCGCAGTGGCGTCGTTCGGATTGTTTATGTTGACGGTTTTTCCGTTTTTTCGGATTTCGCCGCCGTCAGGCTGGTAAAGTCCAAACAGGACGCTCATCAATGTTGACTTTCCGGCTCCGTTTTCACCAAGAAGAGCGTGAATCTCTCCCTTTTTAAGTTGAACCGTTATGTTGTCGTTTGCGACAATTCCTGGAAACCTTTTTGTGATGTGAAGCATTTCTATAACGTAGTCGTCAGCCATTGGAACGTCCTGTAAGTCTTTCTAAGTTTTCTGTACTGTAAAAATAAAATAAACGTCCGGAATTTTATTTTATGTTCGGATATACATTGACCTTTACAGATGTCTCAGGAAGTTTTGCGATGTCGTCGGATATTGCAATCTTTCCGCTGAAAATATCGGCCGTCAAGGTCTTGTAGTCCTCAACAGAGAAATTTTTCATTGACCATGAATCCGTAGGAAGCTGGACGAAATTTTCGTCCATATCGGTTGCGGAAACAAGACCAAGCGAAGAAATCTTTCCTGAATATTCGTTCCATTCGTCGTGTAAAATCGCGCCGAGAGTTGACTTTACAGTCGCGCCAAGACCCTTCATGGCGGAAGTTACGCACATTCCCTTTGCGTATGAATCCATCATCGCGCTCTGGTCCACGTCTACGCCTATGACCTTTGCGCCCACGTCCTTTGCGGAGTCCGCCGCCGAAGTCCATATTCCGCCGCCGCAGGCGAACACAACCTGAACGCCGCGGTTTTTGTACCAGCCGTCCATGAACGCCTTTATCTGCTGGTCGCCGTAAAACTGGCCTCCGTATACATATTCCACGGAAACCTTGTCGGCCTTCTGCATTTCAATGGCGGCGGCGTTTATTCCCTGTACATAGCCGAATCCGTATCGTATTACAGCGGGAACAGCCATTCCTCCCAAAAATCCAAGGTGTTCAAAGCCTTCCTTTACAGCGGCGTAGCCCGCCATGAAGCCCGGAATTTCTTCGGAATAGACAGCACAGAACACGTTCTTTGGAAGCGTCCAGTTGTTTTTTCCCTTTGCCTCTGCAGACGACATTATGTCGAATTCGCCGACATCAAGTCCGATGAATTTTACGTCGGAATTCATTTCGGCGGTTTCTACAATCGCCTCCGCAAAAAGATAGCCGGGAAGAACCAGAACATTGTAGTCGTCCTGAATCGCCGCGTTTATGGACGCTACCCTGTCCGCAGTGGAGTCTCCGGCCGGCTTGTAATAGTTGAAGTCAAGTCCGTTCTCCTCGCAGAAAACCTTGCTTGCCGTGTAGGTGGTCTGGTTGAACGACTGGTCGGTTATGTCGCCTGAATCAGTTATCATCGCAACCCTGACGGAAACATTTTTTGTCGAATTTCCAGATTTTTTTGAACACGACACAAAGACCGCCGCACAGACTGCGACCGCGGCCGCAAAGAAAAGAATTTTTTTCATTTTCATATTCCCCCTGAAGCCAAAGGTGTCTTACCGTAGGCTTTCACGCGCGCCAAATTCAGCCGCGCAGTTTTATAATTACAGTCTGCCTGAACGCAGGCAATGATACAATTATAAAACGAATCGCCCAGATTTCAATACGACTGTAAAATTAAACGCAATAAAACGCAGAATTATGTTAAAAAAATCAAAAAACTATCGGAAAAATGTTTAAAATTCAGTATATTTACAATGTTAGATATTGCTAACATATTATGGACCTGGAGGTATTTATGGATCCTGCTGAAATAGACGACGAAGGAAAGGGTGTTTTATTTTTTGGTGAGACCACGGTTGAAAAATGTCAGAAGGTTGACGGGCAGCCGAATGTATATCTTCTTCAGACCACGGCGGTGATGGAGCGTAAAACCCAGATAGGTCCAAGACCCGGACAGTTCTATCTGATTCAGAGCCTTGTGTCGAACGTGAACTACAACAGACCGATAAGCGTATACAGTTCGGAGGAAAAAATAAACGCGGACGGAAAAAAGGAGTTCAAGATTCAGTTCATGGTTCTTGAAAAAGGACGGGGAACATACGAACTCTGCCACCTTCGTCCCGGCGACAGGATGTCCGTAATAGGTCCGCTTGGAAAACCCTGGCCGCTTCCAGAACCTGAACTTTTAACGCCCGCTGCAGGCTCGGACGGAAAAGTACGTCCAAAAATCTGTATAGTTGGAGGCGGAATCGGTGTCGCTCCTGTAGCGAACCTTGCAAAAAGCCTTCCTGAAAATTCATACGACTTTTACGCCTCGTTCAAGACAGGCTCATACGGACTTGAAAACGTAAGGGCGGCGAACCTTAAAATCACCACGGACGACGGTTCTGTTGGAATACACGGAATGCTTCCGGAAGCGCTTTCAAGACAGGCTGTAATGGATGCGGGATACCAGGTCATATACGCGTGCGGTCCAACTCCCGCACTGAACTACGTTAAAAAACTTGCGGACTCGCTTGGAGTCAAATGCTGGATAAGCATGGAACACAGAATGTTGTGCGGTCTTGGCGCCTGTCTTGGCTGCACTCTTGAAACAAGCCAGGGGCTTAAAAGATGCTGCAAGGACGGTCCTGTATTTGACGCGTCGATTGTAAAATTTGAAGAGCCTTTACCAAGAAGGCTTCCGCTTTCCGAGGGCGAAGAACCCGACATTGGCGTAAACATCGCGGGCGTTAAATTCAAAAATCCAACCATAGCAAGCGCGGGAACGTTCGCGTTCGGGCAGAACTTCCGCGGAGTTTCGGACGTTTCGTATTGGGGAGGAATCGCGTCCAAGGGCTGCACGTTCGAGCCTCGTGAGGGAAACCACGGAGAGCGCAGCCTTGAAGTTCCCGGCGGAAACATGAATTCAATCGGTCTTCAGAACCCGGGGCTTCCGTATTTTGTGGAAAACCTTCTTCCAAAAATGCTTGGAATGGGACCTGTGGTCATCGCAAACCTTGCAGGAAGCGACATAGACTCGTACGTGCAGGGCGCAAAACTGTTGGACGGAACTGACGTTGACATGATAGAACTGAACATAAGCTGTCCCAACGTAAAGGCCGCGGGTCTTGCATGGGGGCTGAGCGCGGAAACGGCGTATTACTGCGTGTCTTCCGTAAGGGCGGTTACAGGAAAACCGCTTATGGTCAAACTTTCACCCAACGCGCCCGACAACAGGCCCATAGCGGTTGCCTGCATAAAGGCCGGAGCGGACGCCATAAGCCTTATAAACATGGTTCACGGTGTTGCGATAGACATAGAAAAAGGAAGACCGTTTTTCAACAACGTTCACGCAGGATATTCAGGGCCGGGGCTGAAACCTCTTTCCCTGCGAATGGTTTACGACGTTGTGGAGGAAATAAACAAGCTTCCAGAAGACGAACGTGTTCCTGTTGTTGGAATTGGCGGAATCTCGACATGGCAGGATGCGGTTGAATTCATAATGGCGGGAGCGGCCGCGGTTGAAATAGGACAGGCGAAATTTACAAATCCTGATGTTGCAAAGGACGTTACCGATGGGCTCATAAATTTTATGAAGACGCACGGATACAGGAACCTTGACCAGATGCGTGGAATCGCGCAGGTAAAAAAGCCGGGGCCTCGCACTGACGAAAAAGGCCATTACCAGGACCTGAAGAACATGATTTTGCAGGACAAACCTGTAATTGCAAACCTTTCACGAAAGTAGAGGGCGTACGGCGGCGGAGCGTTTTTGCTCCGCCTTTTTTTGCTCCGACTTATTTGTTGTACAGTTCCACAAGGCGTGTGATTTCCGGACGGATGTTTAAAAACGCCTTTACAAGAACAGAGTCAAACTGTACGCCTTGAGCCGCTTCTATTATCTCAAAGGCTTTTTCAAGGTCGAACCTTTCCTTGTAGCACCTGTCAAAAACAAGCGCGTCGAACACGTCGATGATTGACATGAACCTTGCGCACAGCGGAATGTCGTTTCCCTTAAGACGGTCGGGATAGCCTTTTCCGTCCCAGCGTTCGTGGTGGAATTTCGCCATTTCCTGCGAGATTTTTATGAAGCGCCTGTCGTCTGAAAACCCGAACAGTTCTGGAACAAGCCTTGAACCTTCAACACAGTGGATCTGCATGGCGGTGTATTCGTCGGGCGTAAGCCTTCCTTTTTTACGCAGTATTGAATCCGACACGGCGATTTTTCCAATGTCGTAAAGGGGCGCCGCGCTTATCATCTTCTGTATGTATTCGCTTGAAAGCGTTTCTGGAAAAAGTCCGTCCTCCCTGACCTTGTTTGCAAGACATTCGATGAACGCGGCCGCACGGTGCGGCTTTTCGCCCTTTGAACATTCCCTGCCGTCTATTACGGAAGCAAGGCGCACTATGGTTTTTTCCTGCATTTCAAGCAGCCGTCTTTCCTTCCGCCGGATTTCATCCTCGCTCTGCTTTACGGCGTGCTGGAGTTCGCGGTGCGCGTTTATGTATATCAGAAGAATCGAAAGCGTCATGCCTATGTTCGCCGTGGCGATTCCGTAGAATTTCATCTGTATGAGAACGCCAAGAATCGGGAACAGAGCGTATGCAAAGAACGCTGGAACTGACTTTTTTGGAAACAGCCTTATGTTCTGCAGCACCATCAGAAGGACCATCAGGTAATACAGGACGTAGAAAATATAGCACACGGCGTTGTATTCTCCGCGGAAGTATATGTTCTCGCTTGAAATCCTGTAATAGAATCCGGTCATCGGCGAAATCAGAACTCCGACTATGTAAAAGCACGAAAATACAAAAGAAACGCTGAAATACCAGTTTTTGATTCTGTTTGGCCTTAGATATTCCTGTATGTATTTTATCAGGAAGAGGTACATGAACGGCACTATGAAGTAATAGATGAAGGTTGTAATCTTCAGCGCGGGAGCATACCACGAATGGGCAAGTCCCTCTACAGTCCACGTGGAAAGGTCTGCGATGTTGAACACAAGGACGCTCGCGCAGGCAAGGAAAAAATACAGGCTCGCCCTGCTCCGCCTTATGTCCTTTGAAAGCGCAATCATCATTACAATGCATACAACGCCGTTGTACACATTAAGTCCCGTGTTAAGTACGTTTGTAATTTCTCTTGGAACATTCATTTTGTTTCACCATTTTTGTTCTGTCGGACACCAACGCGTCCGACTGCGGCGACTCATTCGCCGATCTTCGTCAATTATAAATGATGAACTTGATTCGGTAAACAGACTTTGTGTTTTTTAATCGGCGCGGAATCTGAGCGCGCAACATGACCGACCGAACGGCTTTCGGTTTTTGACTTGTACGCGCAAGGCTTTTACAATACACAAAAAGGTTCTACAATACGCGGGAACGATTTTGTGATGCACAGAAGCGATTTTGTGATGCACAGGAAAAGTTTTGCAATACGCAGAAAGGTTCTGTAATACGCAGGAAAAAAAAACAGGATTGCACATTATGGGAAAATCACGTCCGCTGGTTTATTTTATAGAAGACGACGAATCCATACGGAAACTGGTCTCGTACAGTCTTGGAGAATACTTTGAATGCAGGGATTTTTCGCTTCCACACAAATTCTGGAAAAAAATCGAAAAAAAAACGCCGGACCTGGTTCTTCTTGACGTAATGCTTCCCGAAGAAAACGGACTTGAAATTCTTGGAAAACTTAAAAACGAAAGAAATACGCGCGACATTCCCGTAATACTTCTTACAGCGCGCGACTCTGACGGCGACATAGTGCAGGGTCTTGATTCGGGCGCGGACGACTACATAACAAAACCGTTTGGAATGTCGATTCTTGTGTCAAGAATCAACGCGGTTTTAAGGCGCTGCGCGGAAAAATCTTCCGACACGGGAAATGTTCTTGAGGCTGGAAAAATAACCGTGGACATGGACGCGCACACTGTAAAATCGAACGGAACAGAAGTTTCCCTTACAGTAAAGGAATTCAGCCTGCTTGCAGTCCTCCTAAAAAACCGGGGAAAGGTTCTGTCAAGGGAGGAACTTCTTGATTCAATCTGGAACATAGACGCCGAAATCGAAAGCCGGACGGTTGACGTTCATGTAAAAACGCTCAGGCAGAAACTGAAGGACGAAAACCTGATTGAAACTGTAAGGGGAATCGGCTATAGATACAGAATATGAAAAAGACAAAATCGCTCACCTTCAAGATTTTCATAAATTCTTTCCTGGTTGGAACGGCGGTGCTGTTTGCCTGCGTGCTTCTTTTTGTGTCGAACCTGTATTCATATTTTGAAAGGCGGATTTTTACAGAACTTGAAAACGAGGTGGAATATCTTGGACTGTACGCCGAGGATTCAAACCTTGAAAGACTGAAATCGCTTAGGACACGGAACAGGATAACCTTGATTCACGGAGACGGAACAGTCTTCTTTGACAACACTGTTGATCCGTCAATCCTTGAAAACCATTCAAACCGCACGGAATTCATGCGTGCGGTGAATGAGGGCTCGGTGTCGCTTTCGCGCTATTCAAACACCATGACGGAAAAAACGCTGTACCACGCAAAGCGGCTTTCAAATTCCGACGTTATAAGAATTTCATGCGACCAACATTCTGTGGGCGTACTTGTTTTTGGAATGGGAAGAACGCTTTTTGCAATGCTGGTGGTGGCTTTTACAGTTTCCGCTGTTTCCGCGAATTTCGTGTCAAAAAAAATTACAGGCCCGATAAATTCGATTGACACTGAAAATCCGCTTGAAACGAACGTTTACGAGGAACTCCGTCCGTTCGCCCTTCGGCTCGCCGAGGAAAATTCTGTAAAATCGCAGAACGAGGAGTCAAGACGGCAGTTCAGCGCGAACGTGAGCCACGAACTTAAAACGCCCCTTACAAGCATTTCGGGCTTCGCGGAAATCCTCATGGGCGGAAAAACGGGCAGAAAAAACACAGTCGATTTTTCCCGTACGATATACAAGGAAAGCCAGCGCATGATAAGTCTTGTGAACGACATCATAAAACTTTCACGGCTTGACGAAAAGTCGATCTCGCGGCAGAAAGAGAAAACAAGCCTCAGGGAAATCACAAAGGAAGTGTTCGAGGTTCTTTCAGAGTCCGCGCGGAAAAAAGGCGTGCGTCTGAATCTTTTTGGCGACAGCGGAATTTTAACTGCCGTAAAAACAGTCGTGTACGAAATGGTGTACAACCTTGTTGACAACGCCATAAAGTACAACAGGCAGGACGGAAATGTTGACGTCTGTATAGAAACTTCAAAGTACTTTCATAACGGAACCGGGGAAAATTCAAAGGTTTCGATTTCTGTAAAGGATTCCGGGATAGGAATTGCAAAACAGGATCTGGAACGTATTTTTGAAAGATTCTACAGGGTTGACAAGAGCCGCTCAAAGTCGCTTGGCGGAACTGGACTTGGGCTGAGCATTGTAAAACACGGAGCGAAATACCACAACGCCGAAGTTTACGTTTCTTCCGAGGAAGGAGTTGGAAGCACGTTCACAGTTGCGTTCAGCCTGTAGATATTTTACAAAAATTTTACAAAAAATTCGTTTTCAAAACGTAAAAATGTCTTATATTTGCTGTAAATAAACGTTCGGAGTTTTTATGTTTTTTAACGTCATCGGTCAGGTTCTTGTTTTTTTGGGTTCGCTCTGTCTTCTTCTGTTTGGAATGAACATGCTTTCCAATGGTATACAGAAGGGAGCGGGAAGCGGTCTCCAGAAGCTTCTTGCAAAAATAGCGGGAAACAGGTTCAAGTCCGTTCTTACGGGAATCGGAGTTACTGCGATAATACAGTCCAGCGGCGCCACTACCGTAATGGTTGTAAGTTTTGTGAACGCCTCGATTCTTACACTTGAACAGGCGATAGGAGTCATATTCGGCGCGAACATAGGAACGACCGTTACAGCGTGGATTGTAAAATTCTTTGGTTTTTCCTTTTCGATGTCCGCCGCGGCGCTTCCGATTTTTGCGCTGGGCTTTGTATTGAAATATCTTAAGAAATTCAAAATACACAATTTTTCAAACTGCTTCATGGGATTCGCGCTGCTTTTCATGGCCTTGGATCTTCTTAAAAAAAGTCTTTCGCTTGGAGAAGGACCTGCACAGGTTTTCATGCGTATTTCAAGTTGGGGAGCGCCCGGAATTCTTCTTGGAGTTTTAATGGGCGCGATCTTCACCGCCCTCATACACTCGTCTTCCGCAATGACTGCGATAGTCCTTGCAATGGCCGCAAACGGAACGTTGAGCTGGGAACTTTCCGCCGCAATAGTGCTTGGAAGCAACATCGGTTCAACGATAGACGCAGTGATGTCCGCGTTCAACGCAAGTTCAAACGCAAGGCGGACCGCGCTTGTACACGTTTCGTTCAACGTGATAGGTTCTGTAATCGCGCTGCTCTGCTTCAGACCATTCCTTTCGCTTGTAGACCTGATTGTACCGGCTTCTCCAAAGGACGACATTACAACCCACATAGCGATGCTTCACACAGCGTTCAACGTTTGCGCCACCCTGATTTTCATTCCTTTTGTAAGGCAGATTGCAGACCTTTCGAGAAAAATCATAAAGGACGGCGAAAGAGACGAGGCGCACTATAAACTTCCTGCAATTCTTCCATATACACACGCAAGCGCGGACGTATATTCGTTCCAGGTTCAGTCTGAACTTTCAAAGATGGCGTCAAGGGTCATGGATATGTTCGACTCGATATGCAACACGCTTGTAAACAGAAAGAACGCCGATTCCCAGAGCGAAAAAGTTGACTTTCTTGAAAACTACATAGACGAGATGAAGGAAGAAATTACAGCCTTCCTTGAAAAATGCTCGCGGCTTCCGTCTGCAAACAAGGACGACCGGAACAATTTTTCGCGTCTGATACACATATCGGATTCGCTTGAAAACCTTAGCGACGAATGCTGCTCAATGATGCACACTCTTCAAAAGTTCGTTGAAACAGACTTTAAAAAGTCCGAAAAACGCGCAAAGGAAATAGCAGACTACATTGAACTTGTACGGGTGTTTTTTGAACATTCATGCCTTTTCTTTACGCTCGGTCTTACAAGACAGGGCAGGCTTAAAAGCGAGGACCTTGAACAGGAAATCGACGAAAAGAAAAAGGAACTTAAAAAAGCGTCTCGAAAACGCCTTGAAAACGGCGGAGATGTAAAGGCTGAACTGCAATACATAGACATGGTAAGAAAAATAGAACGGGCCGGCGACTGCGTGTATGCGATGGTGCAGTCCATGTAGGCGTATGAACGGGGGGGGGCGAAAATGCAGATGATTGACACTTACGTCTTAAGGGAACTTGTAACGTTCAAGGAGGAGGGAACGCTTGTAAAGGTGGCGGCAAGGCTGAACGTCTCGCAGTCGGCTGTAACGCGTTCAATGCGCATACTTGAAGAAGACATTGGCGTTCCGATTTTCAAACGTTCCAAGAACAGGCTGATTCTGAACCAGAACGGAGAAATTGCGGTGGAATACGCAAAAAAGATTCTTTCAATGCAGAAAGAAATGATTGAAACGCTCAGGGAAAGGGAAAAACGCAGCCAGGCGGTGTAAAACCTTTTTAAATCACATAGTCAAAACCGTTGAACTCGCGGTTTTTTCTTGCAAGTTCCTCAAGGGAAACAGAATCCACAAAGGAATTTACAGCGCGTTCAAAATCGTTCCAGAAGGCGTCGTTTCCCACGCTGCTCAATGTGTTTCCCTCAGACTGCATGCGTGGGGAAAGGTCGCCCTCAAGCGCGCGCAGAATCTCGCCCACTGTATAATCCTGCGATTTTTTTGCAAGCCTGTAGCCGCCGTAGTTTCCGCGCAGCGCCTCTACAAGCCCCGCCTTGCTGAGCCGTGTCAGAATCTGTTCAAGATACTTCAGGGAAAGATTCCGTCTGTGTGAAAGCACTTTCAGCGGAGTGTATTTTTGCGGGTCCTGTTCCGCAAGATCCGTCATGATAAGAAGGGCGTACTGCCCCCGCGTGGATATTTTCAGCATGGAACAAGAATAACAGATAAAAACCTATTAGTTAAGTAGGAAGTGCTGTAATACAGGGCGGACGCGTTGTATTACAGCCGTCATTTCTGTATTACTATTTGATTGACAAACAAAATTTCCTTTGCTATCTTCAGTTACATTGGGTTTCACACATTTTTACAAGGAGTGTTTTATGGGCATTTACGACTTCAATGTAACGGCGATGGACGGCACGCTTCTTTCAATGGGAAGTTACAGGGGAACAGTTCTTTTGATTGTAAATACGGCGACAGGCTGCGGTTTCACTCCGCAATACAAGGGGCTTCAGGACCTGCACGACAAATACAGGGACAGGGGATTTGAAATTCTGGACTTTCCGTGCAACCAGTTTTTAGGACAGGCGCCAGGCACAAACGACGAGATACACGCGTTCTGTACGGGAAGGTTCAACATAAAATTCCCGCAGTTTTCAAAAATCGAGGTGAACGGCGCGAACGCTGAACCGCTTTTTAAATTCCTTAAGGAGGAGGCGCCAGGCGTTCTTGGTTCCGGAATAAAATGGAATTTTACAAAATTCCTTGTAAACCGCGAAGGAAAAATCATCAGAAGATTCGCTCCTACGGACACTCCGGAAAAAATCGATTCGTTCATAGCAAGGGAACTTTAAAAATACAGGAGAAAGATGAACAGTTTTACAGACCTGAACCTGTGGACGGCGTTCCTGCAGGGAATTTTCAGTTTTGCCTCACCGTGCGTGCTTCCGCTTCTTCCGGTATATTTTGGCTATCTTTCTGGAAGCACGACCGATGAAAACGGAGAAATGCGCCTGGACAGGGTGAAGACCGCTGTAAATTCAGTGTTTTTCGTTGTTGGATGCGGAACCGCGTTCTTTCTGCTTGGAATTGGCGCCTCCACATTTGGAAAATTCATGGCGGCAAACAGAAGCGCGTTTTCCATTGCAGGCGGAATTCTCATAATCATTTTTGGACTTCTGCAGCTGGGACTTTTTTCGTCCGTGTCCTTTTTACAGAAGGAGCGCAGGATTCCCATAAACACGGCGAAATTCAGAGTTTCTCCGCTTTCTGCAATTCTTCTGGGATTTGCATTCAGTTTTGCATGGACTCCGTGCGTGGGGCCTGCCCTAGCCTCAATTCTTGTGATGACGGGAAACGCCGGAACACAGTCAGGCGGCTTGATATACATTCTTTTTTACACGCTTGGTTTTTCAATTCCGTTTATCGTTACAGGAATTTTCGTGTCGTCGATGCTGGACTTTTTAAAAAAACACAGGGGAATTGTAAAATGGACGGCGCGCGCGGGGGGAATTCTTCTTGTATGTGCAGGAATTTTCATGCTTGCAGGCGGAACAAGGGAAAAGGCGGCCTCAAGGCGTGCGGAAGACGTGCAGGAAAGTGAAAGCACAGTACGACCCGAACAGAAAAAACGTTATGTTGAAGCGCCGGATTTTTCTCTTACAGACCAGTACGGAACAAGGTGGAATCTTTCCGCCCTTAACGGAAAAGTTGTGGTTCTGAATTTCTGGGCGACGTGGTGTCCGCCATGCAGAATGGAAATGCCGGACTTTCAGAAAGTGTACGATGAACTTGCAGAAAACGGAAACGACGACGTGTTCATTCTTGGTGTGGCATCCCCGGATTTGTATCGTGAAAAACCTCGCGCCGAGGTTGTAAAATTCCTTGAGTCAAACGGCTATTCATACCCATGCCTTATGGATACAAGCGGAGCCTCGTTCAGAAACTACCAGGTGTCAGCCTTTCCAACGACCGTGCTGATAAACAGAAACGGCCAGATTCAAAACGGTGTGGTGGGCGCGATTACGGAAGAAAAACTGTGGTCGCTTGTAAACGAAGGGCTTGGGATGTAAAAAAAAGCCTAACGAATGTAAAACAGATCTAGTTGAAGTGCCTTGCGTAAAACTCGCTTTTGAGGTTCAGAAAATCTTCCATGCGGCGGAGCATTACAAAAAGCATTGCGCGGTCCTCGAACTCGGGTCTTGTTTGTGGGAGCGGCTTTTTTTTCATTACGGACTGGATTTCGTGCAGTTCCGCGATGAGTTTTTTAACGTCGTTTCGTTTTTCGTATTCAACGGAAACTTTTTTGAAAAAACCAGAAACAAGCGCCGCCGTTCCTGGAACGGTGCGTATTTCCATGAGGCTTCTGTAAATTTCAAGCAGGACTTCCTTTTGGTTTTTGCGCATCGCGATGTATTCCCTGTCAAAAACATCCCTGCTTGTAAACTGGTTGTTGAAATTTTCTTCGGCGGCGGAAAGCGCCTCGAATATCGCGGAATCGAGTTTTCTAAAACATTCAACGTCGCAGTATGGAACGTCGGGGTTTAAAATCCGCCTTGACATCATTTCAAGCACGTTTTTTATCTGCTCGTCGGCGTTTTCCTTCAGTTTTTCGATGTACGCGACTTTTTTTCGAAGGAATATGTTCATAAGAACGCCCGTTCCAACGCCAATCACAAACAGAATGACCTCGTTTTTCAGTTCAAAAAATCCCATGCGTCCAAACGACAGAAAATGTGAAATCAGCACGGAATCCATCGCCATTGCGGAATGCCACTCACAGATGTGGCAGAGGAAGATGAAAAAAAACAGGTATAAAAAGAATGCGGCGACTGTAAATCCCAGAAGGCGGTAGCATGCAAAGGAGATTGCAAGCGCGGCGAGGAACGCGTAAAAACGTGAAAGTCCTGTTTTTATGGTTTCTTTTTTTGTGGGCTGGACGGAAAGGATTGCGACAATTCCAGCCGAAACAGGAAATTCAAGTTTCAGCGCGATTGCAAGCATGACTGAAACAACCGCCGCGGCGACTATCTTGGACGCGTTTATAATTTTCTGTCTTGAAAAAATGTTCATGGAAGCCGCCCTTTGTCATTTTGCGTAAAATCCATGCCTTGGTGTTTTTTTAAAGATACATTACGGCAGGACTTATGACGCTTGATTCTAGCACAGTTTTGTAACTTCTTCACCCGAAAACAGCCTTTCAGTTCGCGCAAAATCCACGCGGCAAAAAAACATTTTTTTTTACAGAATGGTCTAGCAAGAATCGTTTTATAGGATTAAAATTACGTATTGCAGGGGAATCGGAGTTTTTCCGTACAGATAAAAAAGTTTGGAGGAATCGCTGTTGAACATCAACGACGGACTTTATCTTGCCACCGCGGTTCTTAGCGTGGCGGGACTTGTGTTCAGACCTTTTAAAAAATACAGACGCAACGCCCAATACCACATCATAACGTTTCTTTTGTGGAATCTGTTTGCAACGGCCGCGGCGTGCGTGTTCAGGTCATACGCCATTCAAAACTCCTGGGCAAGCATTAAGTTTCTGAACGAACTTGAATCCCTCACCTACTTCATCCTGCACACCCTTCTTACACCAATGTTCACGCTTTACATAATGCTTATGAACGGAGCGGCAAAAAACCGCGGAAGGAAATTCTTCGTGCTTTTCTGGATTCCTGCAATAGTCGCAGAAATTCTTGTATTGCTCTCGCCATTTTTTAACCTTGTGTTTTTTTACGACGAGGGCGGAAACTATTACAGGCGGCACGGAATAATCGTACTGTATTTCATAGCGGCGATGTACTACACATACGCCGTCGTATTCCTTGTAAAAACGTGGCGGTTCCTTAAAAACGAATACATGGACGGCTACCACGTGTTTCTGATACTTGTGGTGATAGGAATCGCCGTCCAGGCGGTTTTTCCAGACCTTCAGATTGAAACCCTGATTGTAACAATCGCCGTAATAGGGCTTCTTCTGATTTTCGACTGCAACGACGGACTCATAGACGGACAGACAAAACTTCCAAACCAGTTTTCATACAAACTGAACATGAACCTGTACAGAAGCTACCGCTACGAATACGCCGTTATAAACATCAGGTTTTTGAACCTTGCGTACTACGAACATCTTCTTTCAAAAAAGACTTTCCAAAAACTGATTCTTCTGATTGTAAATACGATAGAGAATTCCGCTCCAAAATCCGAGATATACAGATACGACTTTGAAACGTTCATACTGGTGCTTAAAAAAAACGTTCCGCTTGAACAGACAGTAAGACGCGTTACAGAATTCTTTGAACAGATGATTCTCATAGACGATTTTTCAATAGACTTCAGGACGCTCGTTTCAATAGCAAGAATTCCAGAAGACCTTGACAGGCCAGACTCTCACTTCCTGCTTGCGGAATACAGACCTAAAAAAGTAAACACGCAGATGACTGTCCTTGAAGGAAAAAAACTGAATTTCATAAAACGGACGGTACAGGTTGAGGCGGCGATACACCAGGCGGTAAAATCCAGAAGTTTTGAGGTGTATTACCAGCCAATCTGGGACAAAGACAGACAGAAAATCATCTCGTGCGAGGCATTGTGCCGTCTAAAAGACAGGAACCTTGGAACAATCGGTTCTGAAGAATTCATACCAATCGCCGAGCAGAACGGAACCATCGTGTACATAGCGAACATCGTGTTTGAAAAAGTGTGCAGGGACATAAGTTCATTGAAATTCAAGACAATCGGAATAGAATCCGTCGAAGTGAACCTTTCGCTCTACCAGCTTATGACAAAGGGTCTTTCCGACAGATACAGGACGATTCTTGAAAAATACGGCGTTCCAGCCTCCATGATAAACCTTGAGATAACAGAAAGCGCCTCGCCTGTGGACGCTCCGGAATTTTCAAAGGTGTTGAAGCAGCTTACCGACATAGGCTTTACATTCTCGCTGGACGACTACGGAACGGGCTATTCAAACATAACGAACATAATGAGCGTAAAATATCTGAACGTAAAGATTGACGCGGCGATTCTGTGGAAGGCGAGCCTTGACGAACACACAAAAATCCTTCTTGAATCGACCATAAAAACGTTCAGAAAACTTGGATACAACATAATACAGGAAGGCGTTGAAACAAAACTGCAGCTTGACCTTGTAACACGCGCGGGCGCGAACCTGATACAGGGCTATTACTTTTCACGTCCAGTGCCCGCGGCGGACTTTGTACAGTATGTGAAGTCGTTCAACAAAAAATCAATATAGGGAGCGTAAATGACTGAAAAAGAAAACATGGTCGCAGGAAAGATATACGACCCCACGGACGGGGAACTCCGTTCGCTAAGAAAAACCGCGCACAGGCTCTGCATGGAATACAACGCCATTACAGACGACAGGAGCGAGGAGCGTGAAAAAATACTCAGGGAACTTGTTCCAGAGCATGGAGAAAACCTGTATCTGCAGGGACCTATACAGTTCGACTACGGAAGATTTACAAAATTCGGAAAAAACTGCTATGCAAACTTCAACCTTGTGGTTCTTGACTCATGCCCCGTTACAATCGGAGACGACGTGTTTTTCGGTCCGAACTGTTCTGTTGTAACCGCCATGCATCCTCTTGTCGCAGATGAACGCCGGCAGAGGCGAAAACCCGACGGCTCGTTCTACACCAAGGAATACGCGAAGCCCATTACAATAAAGGACTGTGTATGGTTCGGCTCGAACGTTACAGTGTGCGGCGGCGTTACAATAGGTGAAAACTGTGTGATTGGAGCCGGAAGCGTCGTTACAAGGGACATTCCGCCAAACTCGCTCGCCGCGGGATCTCCGTGCAGGGTGATACGTAAAATCACCGACGGCGACAGGATGCTTGACGCTTGAGGATTTCCAATACGCGCGGAGCCTAAAAGCCGTGCGTGATTCTTGAAATTATGCCAAGAAACATTACAGGGCGGTTTTCACCATCAAGTCCAATCTGGAAGGTGAACGGCACGCAGCCAAAAAGATTGTAGCCAAGCCCGAGTCCGTACTGGTACAGAAAATCCATAGAACTGTCTTCCGAAATGCAGAAACCCGCGTTTGCAAACAGCGAAACGTAAAAATTGTCCGGCGAAGACATGAACCGCGAAGGATACAGCCTCTGCTCCGTTTCAAAAGTCGTCGCAAACCTGTAGAGCGTTTTTTTTCCGCCTTTGAACGGAACGCGGCGCGTAATGGCGGAATAGGATTTTTCTATCAGGAGGTTTTTCGCGGACGAGGAAAAAACGTCGAGCGTTTCGGTGTAAAACACGTCGTAAAGAAAACACGATTCTCCGTAATACCAGTTGAACTGGAACGGAAGGGAAATCTGCAGGTCGTATGACGAAAACTTCTTTTCAGGAACAAGTTTAAGGTTCATGCCGGTGGAACTTGTAGCCTTGAATCCAAGACTGTCAAACAGCAGAACCGAAAGGTTTAGGTTTTCGATGAGCGTAAATTCCCCTGCCGTGTTGAAATCCCTGTCCGTCCAGCGTTTTCTTCCCGCACTGGAATTCAGTTCCACCCTGCCGTATGAGTTTCTGATTCCAAGCGCGATGTTTCCAAAGAATTCCGTATCGGACGAAAAACTTTTTGCGGCCGGAGAATAAAACTCGTATTTAAATGACGGAAGAACGTAAAAGTCTTTGTAGGACAGTTTTACGCCTGAACTTCCAAACACCTGGAAGTCGGGGTTCATGTCGATGATTCCCGCCGCAAATGGCAGAACAAGGTCAAAGTCGTTCCGCCGCCAGTGCCAGCCTGCCATTACAGACATCGGAAAACCGTAATACGAAGCGGAAACCAGAAGCCCGCCGCTTGAAAACTCACTTTCGCCGTTGGAAGCGTATTTTCCGCCGGCGGCCGCAACTTCCGAAAACAAGGCGCAGACAAATACAATTGCGAAAAGTTTTTTTACATTCTTAAAGTTCATTCTTCACTCCTATTGAAATTCTGAACTGATTTTCTTCCTGTATTAAATTTTTTGACTGACATTCAACGTATGCCTCAAGATTTTTAAGATACACGCAAAGCGTTCCCGTTACACGCAAATCTTCTTGAAGAACGTGCAGGATTTTTCCCGACATCGAAAAGATTCCGTCAAGGTCGAACAGCAGCTGCATGGCGTACGCGTATTTTTCATCCACAAAACCGTTTTCCGCAAGAAGCGTAAGGCCAGAATCGTCAAACCTGCAGTTCCACGAAAGACCTGCAAACGCAGAATATGTATTGGTCCGCGAATCCTTTAAAAAATCCGAAAAGGAAAGCGAACCGTCGGCGTAAAACACAAAATCTTCCACGGCGGTTAAAAGAAGCTCGCACGAAGCCTTCAGGTCCTTTGCGCCTTCGGAAATGAATTTACAGTCCGAAGAAAATTTTGCCGCGAAAGTCTGGTTTGAAAAGTCCGCAAGAAAAAACGGAGTCCACCATTCAAACATCCTGAAACTGTCAAGCGACGCCGTATCAAAGAAGGAGCCAAGCGTAAGCGCAATGTTTTCAAACTGCAGGTCGAATTTTCCGTTCCACAGCCTTGCCTTCATTGGATTTCGCGATTCCACATACGGAAAAACGTCGTTGCGTATCATTGCTTTTCCCCAGTACAGGTTGTATTTTCCAAACGAAAGGGCCGCGTGGTCGAACGCCAAGGAATTCTTGAACTCGTAAAAACGGAACTTCACCTGGTTTTCAGAAAAACTGACGCCCGGTTTCACAGTGCAGAAAAAGTTTGAAAACGAAAACTTATGCGAGGCGAACACCGACAAATCCGAGGAAAACGCGAAGTCGTCAAGATATGGACTTTCAGGAAGCCGCAGCGCGTCCAGGGAAAAATCAAAGCCTGTCGAAAGAGAATGCAAGGCGCCGGTTAAAAACGCATTCAGAAAAACAAAGGCCGTAAGGATTTTTTTCATTGCGCGTCCAACCGTTCCATGAGTTCGTCCATGTAGTTTGGACTGAAAAGAGCCTTTGAAACCTTCGCCGTCTTGGAATCTTTTGTGATGTATTCGTAGCGTGTTCCCGCCGTCAAAAAATCATCGCATATTGAAATACGCGTAAAAAGTTCCACCCCGTTCAAAGTTCCCTTTTCATACACCATCGTCTTGATTTTGTTCCTGTTGTTGTCAAGGACTTCAATCCTGTAGTCCGCGCCGGGTTTTTCAAGTTTAAGATAGGAATACGAATTCTTTTTGTTCACCTTTTTAAGAAGAACGTAGCCCTCGGCGGAAGAACCTTCAATACGCTCAAAGTCGTTTTCAAAATCAAGCCGCAAAAGATCCTGCATCTGTATGTCCATGACCTTGTACGAGCCTGATATTTTCATTGGCTGCAGGAGTTTTTTATTTTTTATCCAGTAGCCCGCCTTTGTGCTCAGAAAATAAAAATCTCCGTTTTTCTGCGAGATTCTTGCAATCTGGCTTGAACCCAGACAGAGGCTCTTTGCAGGAGTTTCGTTTAAAAGTTCTCCCGACGCGTTGAACTCCCTTAACGACTGTATGAAAAAGGTCGCGGCGGATTTTTCCGCGTAGGCGTTGTGCGTCTTTAAAAAATCACTGTAAAAGTCCTCTGAAAAACACAGGAAGCCCGCTGCAGTGTAAATCAATAAAAATGCAATACATTTTCTTTTCATGTAAACCTACCTGTGGTTTATGAGTTTTATCGCGCTGTTCCTGCATATTGATATTGCAGGATAGAGCGTTGCAAGCACGCATGAGGAAAATACAAATGCGAACGCCGTAAAAATCTGACGGGGCTCAAACATGAACATGAGCCTGTAGGAAACGTCGTAGCCCGGCGGATTCATAGAGATGTCAAGCAGGTCGCAAAGCCAGTTCGTTCCAAAGGAAATCGCAACTGAAATCAATGTTCCCGCGGCAAAAAGATACACTGTTTCCGAAAAAAGCATCATAGCAAGCCCCGTCTTGTTCAGCCCGACTGCCTCAAGCGTTCCAAATTCGCCAAGACGTTCAAGGTATGACGTTAAAAGCGTCTGCATGAGCGCGATGAAAATCAGAACGCCAAGGATTATGCTTATCATGAAAAACTGAGCCTGGTTCAGGTTGTTTATCTGGTCGAACGACGGATTCAACTCCTTCCATGTGCGTATTGAAAAATCAAGCGAACGGGCGGAAAACGCGTCGTACAGTTTTTGCACCGTTCCAGAAACATCCGAGTCCGAAAGATACACCTGAACGAACGACGCGGAATTTTCCATTTCAAGAAGGCTCAACGCGTACGACCTTGAAGTTACAAGAAGCCCCGCGTCGTTCTGCGGAATTCCTGTTTCCACGATTCCTGAAACCTCCGCGGACGAAAGGCACAGTCCGTATTCAGGCGAATTTCCCATGATTGAAACCACGCTTTCAGAAGGAAAGTCAAGGTGAAGTTTTTGAGAAAGCACAGAGCCAAGCAGGATTTTTTCGTCGCCTGCAAAAACCGGAATTCCATTTTTTGGGGAAATGAATTTTTCAGGATTGTCGTATCCCCTGCCCCAAAAAATTGCGGAGTGGTCGCCGTTTCCTGCAAGTCCGTTAAAGGAAAACACGGCGTCGTGAGACCGTACGTTCTCCATGAGCGAAAGCACGTCGAAAAGCTGTTCCAGTTCCTCGCCTGAAATATAAGTTCCGCCGTCGTCGTCGGAAGACCAATACGAAGAAGACGCGACCTGAAGATGACCTGACCCCTGTATGAAGCCCGTCATCATTCCCTGCGCGCAGTATTCAACATAGCCCTGATACAGCACTATCGCGGACGAGGCCACCGCGATTATAAGCACAAGACTCAATGTGCGTTTTACGTTGAACCTTAGATTGTCGAAGGCAAGTTTTAAAAGGTACATTTTACAAGCCTCCCGTCCGTCATCTCGTAACATTCGTCAACATAGTCGGCTATCGTGTAGTCGTGCGAGACGAATATTCCTGTTCCGTCAGTCTTTTTTATGTAGTCGCAAAGAAAACTGTATGTTTTTTTAGACATATTGACATCAAGTGAAGCGGTAATTTCGTCCGCGACAAGATATCTGGGTCTGTTTGAAAGGGCGCGTATAATTCCAACACGCTGACGTTCTCCGCCTGAAAGTTCCGACGGATATTTTTTTTCCATTCCAGAAATTCCAAACACCTCAAAAAGTTCCCTGACGTAATTTACGCCGTTCCTGTCCGTGCGCGAAAGTTTAAGTGGAAGCACCGCGTTTGAAAAAGCGTTCTGCGTCTTTAAAAGTTCAAAGAACTGGAATATAAGTCCGCAGTTTTCAAGACGGAATTTTGCAAGATCGCGTTTTGTCTTTCCAGAAAAGTCAAACCCGTCCCATTTTATTGAACCAGAATCAAAGTCGTCGATTCCAGAAATCGCGTTCAAGAACGTGCTCTTCCCCGCCCCTGAGTTTCCCCTTATCCATATCATTTTTCCGGAGCCTACGGAAAGCGAGATCCTGTCGTTCGCGCGGAAAGATTTTCCCTTGAGGATGTAGTTTTTTGTAAGATTTTCTATTTCAAGCATCACCAGCCAATCCTTCCGTCCGCATAGTTCGACTCAATCATTGCCACCATGATTCCGTTCGGAAAAATCGCGCGCGCCTTTTCAAGATATTCAAAGCCTTTTTTTGTGTTCAGATTCTTCATGTAAAAGAGCGAATAGTTTATGCAGGCGTTGAATTTTTCAACATCCGTAAGCGCAAGTTCCTCTATGAGTTTTTCCTGCTGGATTACAAAGGCGTTCCACAGCGCGGTTGAAGATTTTGCTGAACTTGTGTACCAGACCGCCATGTCGAGGAGCGCGCGCCTGTCTTTTGAGAAAAAGGCGTTTTTCTGATACTGAATCGGAAGTTCCTCTATCAAGCCCAATGTGTGTTCCTCCCAACTGAACTTTGAGTAAAGATAGTTTGAATAAAGGTGTACAAGTTCAGCGTCCTTTGACTTTGAGATGAACGGTTTGAAACTTTTTTCAAACTCCCTTATTTTCTGGACGAACAGATTCCTTTCGCCTTCTACAACTGGAATCACAGTGGAAAGCGCGGTATGGGAAAGCAGATATTCATGTGGATTTTCAATGGACGTGTCCTGCACAAGAAGAAGCACATCTTCCGCCGAAACAGGTTCGCCTGCATAAAAATCCCTTACAATCTTCTGCGCCTCTGTGGTTTTTTGAGTTTCAGATTTTTGAGGCTCAGCGCAAAGCACCGACGCCAAAACAACGTAACTAATCAAAAAAATACTTGCCTTTTTCATTTTTTCTCCTTATTTCTTGTATTAAATATTCGTTTTCAAAAACTTTTTCCGCCGCGGCAAGGTCCTTTTCATACGCCTTTTTGTTTCCAAGCCTCAGATGGACCTGCGACCTGTATATGAGGTTCATGTAAAGGTCCATTTTTTCATCAGAAAATTTAACCGCTCTGGAAAACTGCTTCAAGGCGGAATTAAGTCCGCCGCCCGCAACGCTTGGCGCGAAATACAGCCAAGAACCATAACCTGAATACGCCGGCGCAAAATTTCCGTTCAAGGAAATCGCCTTTTCGTACATACGCCTTGAATCCATCGAAAGCCTGTACATCTCCCCTCCGCTCAAATTTGAAATGAGACGCGACTGTAAATCCGCACAGGAAACATAAAGATATTCTGAAACGTCCTGCGTATTTTTTATGAATTCCGCAATCTTTTTTTGAAGGGAAAGCATATCCAGGACAGTGTGCCTGCGTTTTTCCGAATCCTCCAAAAGGTTCATCCTTTGAAGAAGAATTTCAGAATCCACGACAAAACGCTCCTGCACGCCAAGATGCTTTTCATTCTGCGAAACCTGGAACGAGTCGATGCAGCCTGAAAAATCAAAGCCCGGCTCGGCAAGAAAAACAGACTTTCTGAACGAATAAAGGTCTTGCACAGTCTGGCGGTCAAAATCATAGGCAGACGCGCAGAGCGAAACAAAAAATGCGATGAACGAAACAAAAATTCTTTTAGACATATAAACTCCTTAAAAAATAAATAAAACAATCTACATCAAGTAAATTTTCTAACGGACACGCTCCTTGAGTTTGCAAGATTTGAAAACACAAAAAAAATAGCAGAAAGTAAAATATTATTTGTTCCAACAAATATAAAGAGCGTATAGAAAATTACAAGTAAAAACCACATCATATTTTGTAATGAAAATTTGTTAAGCATCCACATATTCAAAATGGTCTGAATTCCAAATATAAGAACAAAACTTAAAAGCACTAAGAAATCTTTTTCAACATAATGAGTTTTTACGAGATAAAAGCAAAGCAGTAAGAAAACAAAGTCTGAAAACTCTTGAGAAAGAAAGAAACGGTCAGATGATAGATTGATGTCATCAATACGACAAACTTTTTTTATCAAAAAATTGAATAATCCTGCAACACCCATGAGAAAATGATAGCAGAAGAAAAGAAAGAAAACATCAAAAAAAGAATCCAGTTTAATCAATGAAATTGAAAAAAAATCAAGATAGAAAAATATGCAAGCAAAAATAATAGTAATCTCTCCAATTATGGAAATAAATCTCAATTTTTCCGCTCTTATTATTATTTTTGAGTCAATAAATTTAAGCAGTCCCTTAAAAACAATAAGCACTACGTTCATAATTATTATGAAATTCAGCATTTTTGATTCCTTGAAATAAAAATATTACATCTTCCTAGTACATAGAGCGTTACATTGTTTATGATATGAAGCAGTATCACCAAATACAAGGATTTAGTCATTAAATAAATAATCGCGAAAAACAATCCCCAAATTGATTTTGTAAG
>JBHAFG010000101.1:0-6263 GCA_041855945.1 Treponema sp.
GCACATTGAAAAGACCTTTGGAATTTACACGATACAGCCCATTGAAGCAGGTTTTATTCAAAAAAATGAACAAAACGGCTTTTTCAAGATTTTCCGCTTCATTGCCGTTCAGTTTTATTTCGTTATATCGTTTGCGCTTTTCATAGAAAAGTTCTTTATTTTCTTTTGGACTTTGACTTCCATACAAAGTTTGAATTTCTGAAAGTTGATCAACTAAATTTTTACAGTTGCTTTTTATCTGTAAATAAGTGTTTATAAGTTCATTGTTTATATCATTGATTAAAACTTGTTTCGGCTGAAATTTATTCAGTATATCAAAAAGAACCGCACCGCCGCCGACAAAAGGCTCGCAGTATTTTTCAATTTTTGAGGGGTACTTTTGTCTGATTTCGTCAAGTAATTGGCTTTTCCCACCAACCCATTTTATAAACGGTTTTGCAAGCACGCTTCAACTATAAGTGCTTTTAGTAAAAATTTCTACAGGCAGTTGTACACCTTGTCTGAGCATATTTTCCTGCACTTTTACGGACAGCCGAACTGCCGCCTACAGACACAACATAACGCGAAGGCCTTCGCCGTGCAGCAAATGCCGTCCATCACGGACTTTACCCATACTGGATGCATAATTCTCTAAACTCATTGTCAAGTTTTGCTATACTCATAAGAGTGTTTGAAAGCCCCATGTAATCATCCCTTAAACTGTCCGTGTGGGCCTGCCCAAACAATGCCGCAATCTGACTTTTCAAGTCCGCCCGTTTATTGTCGTATTCCTGAAAAAATCTGCTCATATAAATATTTCTTGCGGACGCCAATCTAAAAGAAAAATATTGATGTATTTGTTTTTGCGCTTGATTTAAACCGTTGTCCCTGATTGCTCCTGCATAAGTTTCAATGACATCCTTGTCGCCATTCTCATAACGAGTTTTCATAAAAACCGACACATCATGATATATTTGAGTTGAGGTCGGGATTTTCACCCGTTTTAGATTGCCCCACATCGAAAATGAGCCTCTTTTGCAGTGAATGTTTTCCGCCTTCCACGCCTGCAAAAACTCATCAACATCAATCTTTATACAAGGATATCCTGCCGGGTCATGCAAATATACATCATTCTCAGTTAGATTATATATCGAAACGAAATGATCCACTCCGCTTAGATGCCCGTGATTAGGATTGTATGTCAGATACCCCATATCCAGAGGACCTGCAATTACAGAGCCGTTGCATAAATAGGATTTTAGTTTTTCTTTTATTACATTCACATTGCCATCATCGGGATTTTTAAGGAAAAAATCTTCATATTCAAAACCTAAAATCCGTAAACAATTACTTATAGAAACATCGGGGTCGCTGTTATCGAAAAATACTATTGGATGCTCCTTGTTGCCGTCAACAAAATTTGCTCCATTTCCCATGGCCATTATTGCTTCCAGATATTCGGGACGAAAATCATATCCGTATGAATCCAGCGTCATGACCACCGAATTTGTGTAACATAATGGAACTTCACCGAAAAATATATCCATGCTCATTCCTCCAGGCATATCGTCCATAGTTTACAATCGCAGACTTGAATTTTCAAGGTTTTGTAAAATATAAAATGTAAAAGCGGAACATACTCCGCTTCGCCTGGAATTCTACCGCGTAAAACTCGCGCACAACACAAAAAAGGTTTCCGGCGTAGCACAAAGCAGGTTTGAGCAAAAAAAGCGGCCGCGCAGTTTCGGAGCAAAGACAGCGGAAGGAAGCGTCAGTTCAGTTTTATTTCAGTCCAGTCCTTGTCGTAGTCCTTTGTAATTTCTGCCTTCATGGCGGACATCGGATTCCATACAATCGAAAGGGAGAAAGTCGGGTCGTATGTGTAGTATTTGTTCGAGGCGGAGACAGTGATGAGTTTTGGCTCCATTTTGAGCGAACAGGTCAAGTTCCAGTCGTGCATTTCGTGGGTCAGGTTGAAGTTCACGCTCTTGATCTTGAAACTTGACTTTGTACGGTACGAGTCGTCGTCAAAACGGAAGCCGTAAAGAAGGTCCAGGAATGGATTTTTTTCAGAACCCGCGGCGTATATGTCCGGATTTACGTACTTGTAAATCGCAGAGTTCTTTGATGTAGATGAAAAACTCAATGTAAGGAATTCGTGTATCTTGAGCGAAAGTGACGGCGAAAACGTAAAACTGGACCTTGTAGGCTGCAGAAGGTCTGCCGTGATGTTTGTTGAAAAGCCTGCTCCAAGAGAAACCCTGTTCTTCCACGCGTAAAGCGTCTTTGTTGGAAGCGTGTACGAAAGGGCGGCCGAATAGGGAAGGAATTCTTTTTCAGTGCGGGCGGTCCATTTTCGCGCCGAGTCGTCAAAATCATAGCCGGAAGTGTATGACTGCGTGTATGTGGCCGAAAGATTCTTCCATGTGGCTGAAAACCTGAGAGAATCCCAGTAGTCTTCGTCGCGGTTGTACGAAAGCGACTGTGTCATGCGGAGATCCTTGAACAGTGTAAGGGTGAGGCTCTGCTTGAACGGCTGCGAGGTGAACTCCTGCGCGTCGGCGGTCTTCTTTTTTTCTCCGGTTTCAAGCGTCAGGGTCGTGTATGGAAAGCCAAGGCGAACAGTTCCGTAATACGCCTCCGCCTGCGGCTTTAACGTGGAGGTGAATGTAAAACTCTGCGTGAAAAGTCCGTCCATCTGGTTTGACGAAAAAGTAAAATCAAGGGCGTGCGTGGTTATTGAATCCATGAGTTCCTTGTCGTCGCCTTCAGAAAGAACTTCCCATATTGGATGGTAGTCGTATTTTGCCTCGTCGTCCGATTTTTTGAATTCCTCTGAAAGAAATTCCGTCCTGAATATCTTTACAGTGTTCCTGTATGTGATTCCCGTGTCCTTTATCTGCCTGATGTATGCGAACGGTTTTAGCGAAACTGAATTTGTGGAGGTAAGGTCCTGCTTCTGCGCGGCGTGGTCGGTCTTTACAAGAGAATATTTTGAACTTTCCGAATACCATATCGTCTGGACGACTCCGTTCTCGTCGGTTCCGTTTTCATGTATGTATGGATGCTTCTGCCATACAGGACTGTATGTATTTGAGTTTGTAAGGGAAAGAAAATTTCCCGCGTATGAAAGGCTGTTGTCGAGCGTTACAGGAAGCCTGAGCGTATACATCCTTGACTTCTGCCCTTCCTCGCCCCATACAAAATCCTCTGCCGTACTGAGGCTGGATGAATTGTATGCAATCTGGGTTGTGAAATTCGGCTTTACGGAATACTTGGATGTAAATTTCAGTCCGTCTATTGCAGTGGAAGAAAATTTTTCGGCGGAAAGTTTTGGAAGCGCGTCTGAAGGAAGGAGAGGCTCTTCTGAAACGGACGAATCTTCCGAAACCTTTGCGGCCGCGCCTTCGTCATTCAGTTTTTCCCCTGAATTTTCAGTTCCTTCCGCCACGGACGCAGCCTTTCTTTTTTCCTCAAGCGTTTTTTCATCCAGCAGAGAATCTGGAACGGCAAGCGGAACCGGGTATGACACGTTTTTTTTCACCGCCGAAGTTTTTGACGACGAGCCAAGGCTTACAAGCGTTCCGCTGAAATTTCCGTTGGCTGTGAGCGGCGTAATCTGGGATGGATAATAGAAGTATCTTCCGGGCGTGTACGACCTCCACGCGCCAAGGTCCTCCGCCGATACGTTTTCGTTTTCAAGTTTGGAGGATGTCGCGCCCATGGACGTCCACACAAGCGAGGAAGAAACCGTCATTGACGCGGTTGAAATGTACGGCTTTAAAAACGACGGAAGCGGCACGGTGTAAGACCCGTTCATGCTCCATGTAAAGGACGATATGGTTGACTGTGTTTTTTTGTCGTCGGTCTTGGTCTGTTCCATAAGGTAGCTCATCCAGTCCATTGACTCCGTCCTGTCGGTTACAAAATCGTCTGAAAAATACGGATCTGACCATATCGGAAGTTTTACAGAAAACGAAAACGGCTTTGACACTGAAAAACCCAGGTTTCCTCCGTATCGGAAGGGAAGCGAAAGTCCCATGAAATTCGAGGTGTCGTAATACCTTTTTCCAGAATTGAAGAATGGCGTGTATGAGTCCGATGACGAATTGTAGAACACGGTGTTTGAAAAACCAAGGTACAGCGAAGCGTCTATCGAACTGAAAACCGACTTTGGTCTGAACGCGCCTGAAAAACCCACCATGGCGCCAAGGTTCGTGTAATAGTCGCCCATTATCTTAAGGAATTTTGAGGTGTCGCCGTTGTAGTCTTCGTCAAGGTTGTGCAGCACAAGCCCCTCCCTCTTCTGCTCCTTGAGGGATGACGGCTTTATGAAGTTGAACAGCGCCTTAAGTTTTTCCTCGCCGTCGCTTGCCTCGGATGTGGTGCTGGACGAAGTTTCAAGCGGTTTTCTTCCGTAAATGTAGAATGTGTTCTGGTTGAAATAGCCCCTGCGCCGTTCGTGCCCGAAAACAGGATTGAACACAAGTTCGTCCTTTGGATAGTAGAACGCCGGAAGATAGAAAACGGGAACGACTCCAACGTAAAGGAGGGCGTTCAGAAAGGCGAACTCTCCGCCTGGAAGAAGCCAGATCCTGCTCGCCCGTATGTTCCAGTGCGGGTCTTCCGCGTCGCAGAATGTAAGCATTCCGTTCTTGAACGCTATCGTGTTTGATTCGCTGCGCCCAAAAACGTCGCTGGCCACTATGAGGGTGGAACCGCTTGGAAGGTTTATGGCGTCGGATTTTGTCTGAACGACTCGTCCGTCGTCAAACACGCCTTCAAGGGTCGTTGTGTTGAACATGAGGGAGGACGCGCTTACGTTCTGTCCGCCGGAATTTCCCGTTGTCATCTCAAGAAGGACGTTTCCCGACGCGTACATCATCTCGCTTGTCCTGTCGTAGCGTATGGAGTCGGCGGAAATTACGTTTTTTGTGGAACCGCTTGCAACCGAAACCTTCACGTTTCCTGTGAGGATTATGACGTCGTTTCCGCTTTTTTTGTCCTTTTCGTACTGCGTGTTGAGCGCGTTTTCTATCGTGATGACGGTGCGTTTTACCTCGCCCTGCGCGTGCGCAAAAAAAGGAAGGGCTAGAGCCAGTGCAAGCGCAAAAACAGAGGCTGATGACTTTTTGGAAAGTTGTACGATTCTCATTTTATAAATTCCACCGATTGCAATTTTTCGCTCAAGACTTTGACCTTGGAAAAAGCATTCCCCTTATGAATTCACCTGTAAAAGAGCCTTCCGCACAGGCGACCTCCTCCGGAGTTCCAGTCGCTATTATGTTTCCTCCGCGTATTCCGCCCTCAGGTCCAAGGTCTATTATGTGGTCCGCCTGGCAGATTACGTCAAGATTGTGTTCTATCATGAGCACGCTGTTTCCCTGCGACACAAGTTTCTGTATGACTTCCATGAGCATCTTGACGTCCGCAAAATGAAGTCCCGTAGTAGGTTCGTCCATTATGTAAAGCGTCCGTCCTGTGGAAACCCGCGCCAACTCGTTTGCAAGTTTTACACGCTGGGCCTCGCCGCCTGAAAGAGTCAGGGCGTTCTGCCCAAGCTGTATGTATCCGAGTCCAACCGACTTCAAGGTTCCAAGTTTTCGCGCCACGTGTGGAATCGATGCGAAGAAATCACAGGCCTCCTCGATTGTCATGTCAAGAACGTCGTTTATGCTTTTTCCCTTGTACAGGACGGAAAGAGTCTCCCTGTTGAAACGTTTTCCTCCGCAGGATTCGCAGGTTACATACACGTCCGGAAGGAAGTTCATCTCTATCAGGTTCTGTCCCGCGCCCTGGCACGCCTCGCATCTTCCGCCCCTTACGTTAAAACTGAACCTGCCCTTCTGGTAGCCCATGACCTTGCTTTCAGGAAGGCTTGCAAACAGATCCCTTATTGAATCAAACACTCCGACATACGTCGCAGGATTGCTCCTTGGAGAACGTCCTATTGGACTCTGGTCTATGTTTATGACCTTGTCTATGTATTTAAGCCCCTCCACGGATTCGTAGCGCCCAACAGGAAGGTTTGACCTCATTATCTTGTTGCTCAACACAGGAAAAAGAACGTCGCTCATCAAAGTTGACTTTCCGCTTCCAGAAACGCCCGTTATGCAGGTGAACGCGCCAAGCGGAAATTCAACCGACACGTTCTTAAGGTTGTGTTCCGTAACTCCGTTTATGCGTATGAAATTTCCGTTTCCCCTTCGTCTTTCGACTGGAATCTCCATCCTCAACGTTCCAGAAAGATACTGGCCCGTCTTGCTTTCCTTTACCTTCATCAC
>JBHAFG010000102.1:0-8006 GCA_041855945.1 Treponema sp.
CATAACAAAGATAAACGGCGAGCCTGTAAAGGTGCGTGGCGGAAACGTTGAGTATCAAGTAACTCCGGGGCTTCTGGACGGTTTTTACTGGATAGGAGAGGAGGGAAACGCCGACGATGAATACCATCTTCTTTCAAATTTCGACAGGACGCTTCCGCAGGGAAAATGCGTTCTGCTTGAAGGCGGAAGAAGCAGGATGCTGTGTGTAAAGGTGGGCGAGGATGTCTTCGGACAGATTCTTCCGCCTTCAGAAACAGAGGGTTCATCGCAGGAAGAAGAGGAAATTGGTTCTTGATGAAAAAAAAAGACAGTCAGGACGGACGTGGTTCTGTGTTCAGTCAGTTTTACATTTTTGTTTTTATGTTTTTTTCCGCATCCTTGTGTTTTTTTTCATGCACGAGCGTAAGGCCTCCAAAAGAGGTTTTTGAAATTCCCGACTACACGCAGGAGAACGTGGTGCAGAATGAAAAGATCCGCATAGGACGGCTGCAGGAAGAAAGTCCTGTAATGGCCCTCTGGCGGGCGAATCTTCTTGGCGATGGAAAAACCGTCGACCTGTGCGAGGAAAAACTTTTTTCACTTCTTGAAGGCGCGGTTCAAAAAAAGGATTACGCCCTTGCCTGGAAGTATTACGTTTCGCTTGCAGCCGTGGATTCGCAAAGACTTTCCGCGCTTGAATTTAAAAGGGAATCCCTGCGCGGAGATTTTACAAGGAACGTGCCGGGACTCGACCCTTCAAAAGATGACCTTGAACTTCTTCCAAAAAAAATGTCGGACTGCGTTGACGCGACGGTCACCGTGTGGGTTGACAGGGGAATAAAGATACAGAACGGAATTGGCTACGCGGACAGGGGGCTTGGCTCCGGTTTTTTCATAAGCCGTGACGGCTATGTTGTTACAAACCACCACGTAATAAGCGACCTTGTAGATCCAAAATGCGAGGGATACGCCAAGGTTTTTGTAAAACTTTCACGAGACCCGCAGAACAGGATTCCCGCGAAGGTAGTGGGCTACGACGAAACTCTGGATCTTGCTCTTTTAAAGGCGGAAGTTTCGCCGCCGTACATCCTTTCGCTTGGTTCATCCGCAGAACTTTCTGTAGGAGACAGGGTGAGCGCGATTGGAACGCCGCTCGGTCTTTTTGGAACAGTTACGACGGGAATAGTTTCCGCTGTGGACCGTAAACTTTTTACAACGGGAAGCGTAATGCAGATTGACGCGGCTGTGAATTCGGGAAATTCAGGCGGTCCCCTCATCGACTCGAACATGAGGGTGCGGGCCATAGTTTTTGCAGGAATAAGCCAGTTCCAGGGACTAAATTTTGCGATTCCTGTTGAATATTTGAAGCAGGATCTTCCGTTCCTCTATTCAGGAGGAAAAAAACGCCAGGTATGGGTTGGAGCATACGGCGACACAAAAAAAGAGGGCGAAAAAAATTGCGGTCTTGAGGTTCAGTACGTGATGCCCGGCGGAGTTTTGAGCAGGAACGGACTTAAAAAAGGCGACTTAATCCGTTCCGTGGACGGAAAGGACGTTTCTTCCATAGAAGACTTGCAGGACATCTTCAGAAATTTCGCGGACGAAACGATTCTGAAATTCATATACGAACGCGACGGCGTGGCGCACGGAGGACTTCTGTACCTTGACGAGCGTCCTGAAAATCCTGGCTACGAGATATACAGGGGAGACCTCATCCAGAACTCTTTTCTTCCGATTTTTGGAATGGAACTTACGCCTTCTTCAACAACCTCTTCTAAAAAGTACGTGATTTCTGATATTATAGACGGGTCTGAGGCCGACGAGTCGGGCTTTTCGGTTACAGACCCGGTTACCGTAACGGACGTGCAGTTTTCTGAAAAAAAGAACGCGATATCCGTCGGCATATACACAAGAAAAAAGAAAAAAGGCTATCTTGACGTTTCAGTGAGAATTGGAAACAGGCTTGACGGCCCGAACTATTTTTAAGTCATACAGGAATATTTTATGGAAATGAAGTATAAGCGCAATTTTTGCATAGTTGCGCACATCGATCACGGAAAGTCTACGCTTTCGGACAGGCTTATCCAGAAATCCCACATCATCGACGACAGGAAGATGACAAACCAGATTCTTGACAACATGGATATAGAAAGGGAGCGCGGAATAACCATAAAAAGTCAGGCGGTTACAATTCCATACCACGCAAAAGACGGACACGACTACGAACTGAACTTTGTAGACACGCCGGGACACGTTGACTTTTCCTACGAGGTTTCACGTGCAATCGCTTCATGCGAGGGGGCGCTTCTTCTTATAGACGCAAGCCAGGGGGTTGAAAGTCAGACGGTTTCCAATATGTACATGGCGTTGGAACACGACCTGGAGATTGTTCCAGTCATAAACAAGATTGACCTTCCGTCCGCCGATCTTCCGTCGGTCAGGCATCAGATAGACAGGGAGCTTGGGCTTGACGACTCCCACACGCAGTTGGTTTCTGCAAAGACGGGAGAGGGAATAGACGAACTTCTGGAGGCGATTGTAAATTACTTTCCGTCTCCCAAAGGAAGAATCGACTCTCCGCTCCAGGCCTTGATTTTTGACTGCCATTACGACGTTTACCGCGGCGTAATAGTCCACGTCCGCATAATGGAAGGAACTGTAAAAAAAGGCGACGTCATAAAGATGATGAGCACCGGAGTTGAATACAAGGTGGAACAGCTTGGCGTGTTTAAAATCGACTACGAGGAAAAGGACAGGCTTGAGGCGGGCGACGTAGGATACATAATATCAGGTCTTAAGACTGTAAGCGACGTGAGCGTTGGAGACACCGTTACGGGAGCGGAACGATCGGCCGCATCGCCTCTTGCAGGATTCAAGGAAGTGAAGCCTGTTGTGTATTCTTCAATCTATCCAATGGACTCAAACGACTACGAGGAACTTAAAGGTTCGATTGAAAAACTGAAGCTGAACGACGCGAGCCTTGTGTACGAGAAGGACAGTTCAATCGCTCTTGGAAACGGTTTCCGCTGCGGATTTCTGGGACTCCTCCATCTTGAGATAATACAGGAACGTCTTGAGAGGGATTACGCCCAGTCGATAATATTTACAGCGCCGTCCGTCCGATACCGTGTGACGCTTACAGACGGAGAGGTGATTTTTGTTGACAATCCATCGGACTATCCGCAGGGACGCATACAGAGCGCGGAAGAGCCGTACATAAAGTCAAGCATAATAACACCGTCCTCATATCTTGGTTCTCTCATGGACCTCTGCATGCAGAAGAGGGGGGTGCAGACCAATATGCAGTACCTTGACGAAAAGCGTGTTGAACTTACATACGAGATGCCGCTTTCCGAGGTGCTTTTTGACTTCTACGACAAACTGAAAAGTTACAGCCGCGGCTACGCCTCGTTCGACTACGAGGTCATAGGATACAGACCTACTACCCTTGTAAAGGTTGACGTGCTTTTGAACTCAAAGCCTGTTGACGCTCTTTCGTTCCTTGCGTTCAAGGACAACGCCGTTGACAGGGCAAGGAAGGTGTGCGAACGCCTTAAGGAAGAGATCAGCCACCAGCAGTTCAAGGTGGCCATACAGGGGGCGATAGGCGGACAGATTATCGCGCGCGAAACTGTAAGCGCATACAGGAAGGACGTTCTTGCAAAGTGCTATGGCGGCGACATAAGCCGAAAGAGAAAACTTCTTGAAAAACAGAAGGAAGGCAAGAAGCGCATGAAGATGTTCGGCGACGTTGAACTTCCTCAGTCAGCCTTCCTTGCGGTCTTGAAGGAAAAGACGGACGGCTAGTCCGAAATGATTTTTAGGAAGTAGTCGACTTCCGCCCTCACGCGTTTCAAGAAGCCGAGCGAAAGGTTCGCCCTGTATCCGTCCGGAAAATGAAGGTACAGGTATTCCCTCGGCTTTATTATTTCCATGATTCTTTTGCCGCGCTCCGCTTCTGTACATTCCGTTTTTCCTGTAAGAATGGACTTGAGTTCAAGGAGCGCGTTTTTTTCTTCCGCCAGAAAATCACATATTTTTTTAGAAAGTTCAAGATCCTGTTCAGACTTGAATTTTTGTTCCGCGCTTTCCTGCATTAAGTCTTCCTGCAGAGTGCCTTCCTGCATGGCGTTTTTAAAAAGTGTTTTTTCCTCAGCCCCGATTTCAGCACGTTCAAAGTTTTGTGCAAAAAAGTTTTCAGAATGTGCAAGTTTTGAAAAATCAAGAGCCTCTACTCCAAGTGGAAGTCCGCTTTCCGCCACGTCGAATATGTTTTTTTCCGCGGAAAACCTGTCTGAAAAAAGATTCCTGTAGCCTTCCAGGGCGTGGCCTGTAAAGACTGTGCGTCCGTCCTTTCCAGTTTTTTTTATGGACGAGATTCCAAACGATTCTGCAAAGGAATCAAGACCTGAAATGCGCGTGGATTTTTTACGCCTTTCGTTTTCGTGGAATGAAGATTTTACGTGCGTGTTTCCCGCGGAATAGGAAAAATCAAGACCCGTAACATAGATCGGAACATTGTCGTTCTTTCTGAGTTTCAGGGCGACCTGCACCGCGGAAAGCCCCACCGAGCCGAGCGGTTCGAACGGAAGCCGTATTATTTTTTTTCTGACAAGATTTTTAAGAAAGTCCGCGTTTGAATAAAGCGACGCGTAGAAAACATCGCGCGCCGGAGAAATCGCCGCGACGGAAGGATTTGCGCTAAGGCTTATGAAAAGATTTTCGTACGCGTCCTTTACGCCCCTGAACGCGCACGCTATCACGGACTGACATTCCTCGCAGACGGCGGCGTCGGCCTTTATTCCCAGGACCTTGAATGTGGCAAGTCCTGCGTCCACGGAAATTATAAAAAAATCATTCCGCCGTTTTTTTACTTCAAGCAGCGTTTTTACGGCGCTTTCTCCCGCTCCAACTACTAGAATTGGTTTTGCGGCTTTTTTTACTGAATCAAAATTTCTTGCGATCGAAAGAATCTTCAGGTTTCTGAACAGATTTGAACTGTATTTTCTTCCAAAGCGTACGAGCGTCAGCCTGTTTTTCCAGAACTGGTTCACCACGTTCTGCGAAACCTCGAAAATCTCGCTGTAAAACTCCCTGTTCAGGGCGGCCCCCGCCGAAAAATCAATGCGCTGAATCCTCTTGTATTCTCCGCTGAAGTTCTTGTCAAGGCTTGAAGGAAGACGCCTGGTTTCCTCCGGCGAAAGAAGCCTGAATTTTTCGTCTGCATCCGCGATATTTAAACCAATCTTTGAAAATTCAGACATTGTAAGTTCAAAGAGGTTTTCGTCCGCCTCGATTCCCAGTACAAGACAGTTTTCTGGAAGCTTCTGTAAAAGTTCCGGAAGTCCGTGGCACAAAAGCGGCGACACGCATAGGAGGAGAGTGTCGGGAAGAATCGCAAGGCCTTCCACCGCGCGCAGCACGCTTTTTTTTGGGTCGTAGCGTGAATAGAGGAATTTATCCCTGTATTTAACAGAAAAGCCCTGCCCGGCAGGAACCAGACAGGGCTTGTTTTCTTGGATTTGCAAATTCAATCCTTGATTTAATTTGTAAAATAACTGTAGTAAACTTCATTGAAGTTGTCTACAAATTTTGGACTGGAAAGAAGGGCCGTCTGTGCGGAAACAGAGTCGTACGATGCAATCTCGTTTGCAAGAGCGCCTTTTGCGGCGGGTTCTTCTGCGTCTGCCACAGTTTCTGCAAGCTGCAGGACGAGGACGTTCCTTCCGTTCGTTACAGGCGAGGAAAGTTCGCCCTTTGCAAGGGAGAACGCTTCCTTCAGGAATTTTTCGTTTGTGGCCGCGCCCGAAAGACCTTCAAGCCCGGTGTCAAGTTTTGTCGCAACTCCCACGTTTCCATAGTTCAGAGGGAAGGCAGGAATCTCAACCTTTGAAACTCCAAATTCCCTGCACGCCCTGTCAAAACTTCCAGATTTGGCGGAGGCGATGAACTTTTCGGCCTGCGCGTTGTAATAGTCTTCGATTTTGGAAGCCTCGTAGGAGTTTATGTAGTTGTATACAAACCTGAGCGTGTCCGAGTCTGAAAAATCCGCGTCTGAAACGTCGGAGTCCGCGCGGAAAATCGAATATCCTATCGTGGTCTGCACCGCCTGTGAAACCTCGCCCGCCTTGAGGGCGGCAACCTTTTCAAAGTCCGCCTCGTTCTTTACGGCCGCCTGAATCTGGAAACTGTACTTGCTGTTCATCTTTCCAGAATCGTTGGTGTATGACTTCTGTGAATATTCAGAAATTGCGTCCTCGAAAGTTATTTCGTTGTTCGCGATTCTCTTTGCAAGGCTTTCCGCTCCGGATTTTTCAGAAACCGTGATGGCGGAAAGGTCGAATTTTCTGAATTTGTCGGAATTTTCCCTTCCAAACGCAGCCTTTTCGCTGTCTGGAAACTTGTTCATGTCGAACGAAACCATGTTGAACTTTCTTTTCTGGGCGTTAAGGGAGCGGAGGAATTCTATTTCGGAATCCGACGACTTCACTCCGTAAATCGATTCCTTTCCGAGCGTTTCGTAACTTCCAAAAAGGTCTTCCTGGTATCTCTGGGCGACAAGCGTTTCCTCGAAATCCTTCTTCATTTCCTGCACCCTGTTCGGGTCTGCAAGTTTGTAGATCCTCTGTGAGTATTTTCCGGTTTCATCGGTGAAATATGGCATCATCGCGCGGTTTACAGCGGAAGACGGAACTATGTAGCCGCTTTTTTCAACAGCCTTCCTGAATGCGATTCTGCTTACAGTCGTGTTGAACGCGCTTCTGAAAAGATAGTCGTAGTCGCGGCTTTCAAGCTGGTAGCCCTGGTTTTTGTAGTTCGTGGCGGCCTGGCTCACGTAGTTTGCAAAGTCGCTTCCCTGTTCGTATCGGATTTCCGTTCCGTCGTATTTTCCAAAGGCCGGAACTCGTTTTCCCGTCCTTCCGCCTGAAAGCATTGGAACCAGGACGAATATGAACGCCGCAATCAAAAGAATTACAAGCGAACCGATTGTGTAGACACCTTTCTTCATTTTTAAAACCCTTATAAGTGAAAAATTTATTTAGTCCAAACATGAATTTCAATTTTTTATAATTTTCGGGCGGCTTTTTGCGATTTTCATCGCAAAAAACAGGCTTTTCAGGGTTGCGCTGCCGCTTCATTCCTGCGCCGCGCTTCGGAACTGGCGACGCCAGCCCTTCCAATCCTTGCCGCGGATCACTCAACATTCAGACTATTTAGAAGATTAGTGAAGTTTAACACGAGCCTTTGAGGGTGTCAATTCAAATTCACCCGATTCCATGATTTGTGCCCGCACTGTTAATTGAACAAGCGTGAAAAATTCGCTATCATTCATACCCGATATTTTATTTATTTTTTACAAAGGAAACAGAAATGGCTGACCTCAAGAAAATGCGGAACATTGGCATAATGGCGCACATCGACGCCGGAAAAACGACCACGACTGAACGTATTCTTTTTTACACTGGAAAAATACACAAGATTGGCGAGATAGACGACGGCCAGGCGACCATGGACTGGATGCAGCAGGAACAGGACAGGGGGATCACGATATGTTCCGCCGCCACGACAACCTACTGGAAGGACCATCAGATAAACATCATCGACACTCCGGGCCACGTGGACTTTACGGCGGAGGTGGAACGCTCCCTGCGTGTGCTTGACGGAGCGGTTGCCGTTATATGCGCTGTGGACGGCGTTCAGCCCCAGACTGAAACAGTATGGAAGCAGGCGGACGAGTTTTCTGTTCCGCGTATGTGCTTTATGAACAAGATGGACAGAATAGGCGCGGATTTTTTTGGTTCGATGGAAGACGTGCGCCAGAAATTCGGCGTTGAATGTCTTGCGCTTCAAATTCCGATTGGAGAAGGACAGGCATTCGAGGGCGTGGTCGACCTTCTTGAGATGAAGGAACTCAGGTTCGAGGGCGACGAGGGTGAAAACATCGTTGAGTCCGAGATAGATCCTTCAAGGCTGTCCGAGGCCCGGAAGTGGCGTGAAAAACTTGTTGACACGGTGGGGTGGAACGA
>JBHAFG010000103.1:0-31972 GCA_041855945.1 Treponema sp.
CACGCTTTCGCTGTTGACACGAAGCCGTGTTTTTTGATATAGTTTCCACATCGCATACGTGATGCGGGCAGTTAGCTCAGCTGGTACGAGCGTCTGGTTTACACCCAGAATGTCGGGAGTTCGATCCTCTCACTGCCCATACACAAGACCTTCGTTTTTTGAAGGTCTTTTTTGTTTTAACGGACTTGTGTTGTGTTTTCGGCTCGAACTCCCGGCACGGAGTGTCGTCGTTGCAGCCTGCTGCAACGTTGCGTCGGGCGTCAGGTCAACTGTTCAAGCGCGTATCTTACAAGGTTTAAAAACTGTTTTTTCAGTATCGGCGCGTATTTTTTTTCTTCCGCCGCCTCGTCGAACGCCGCTTCCGCCTCCTGTATGTGCGCGGAGATTTCCGAGTAGTCAAGTGGAAGCCTGCGTCCAAGAAGGCGGTTTTCAAGCGCGGTGCAGCGGAACGCGAACGGACCTGCGAACGCAATGCCCAATGCGGATATGGTGCTTTTTTCGCTTGCCGCAAGAAAAGCGAATCCCGCTGTCAGTTCCGTTATCCAGTTTTCAGGACCGAGCCTAACGAAAATCTCCACGTCCCAGTCGTTCAGTGGAATTCGTATGGTGGAGATTATCTTGTTCTCAGGAACCTCCTTGAAATTCTGGAATGAAATGAATTTGGAGTCGTTCGGGCTTTTCAGTTCAATCTGCGCGTCAAGGGCCAGCAGTGGTGCGAAAAGTCCAAGCCTGTGATCACTGCAGCAGATGTTTCCTCCGATTGTCGCCATGTTCCTTACGAAGGGGTTTGCGATTTTTGTGACCGCGTCGTATATGATTTTTGAAAGGTTTCGTTCCCCTATGTCTTCAAGTTCTGAAAGCGTAACTCCGGGCCCCACCTCAAGGTAGCGTTCGTGTTTTGCAATCTGCCTGAGTTCTGGAATCAGGCTTGTTGAAATCGCTTTTTCTGGAAGGTGCCCAAGGTAGGTGCAGCCTCCGATCACCTGCAGGGCGGCGACCGTTTTTTTCTGGAAGAAGAGGTCCTGTATGTTTCTTGCAAAAAAGAATTTGCTTTCCGTCTGTTTTGTGTCTTTCATGTCATCCTTCCACCCGTCTTGTGTGGTATTCGAACGCGTAAAGGATTCCGTTTATGAGCGTGTCCTCGTCCGTGCAGCATGGACTCAGGTGGCTTACCTGCGCGTGCACGGCGCTTCTGTTGGGTCTGTCGCCTGAAAGAAGTATGGCCCTCGCCGCGAAAATTTTTCCCGCGTTGCAGAATCCGCAGAGTTTTATTCCGGCGCGGTTGAATCCCTTCATTATGTCCTGATATTCTTCCGTCTTCTGAAAACTTTCCAGCGTCTGTACGTTTCGGTTTATCGCAAGGCTCACGGGAATCCTGCACGAGGGAACGGGCCTTCCGTCAAGAAGGACGGTGCATGAGCCGCATATTCCACGCTCGCAGCCGCGCTTTGCGCTGTACAGTCTGTTTTTTCTCAATACGGAAAGGAGCGAGGTGTCCGCCGCGTCCACGAGGAGCGTTTTTTCGCCGTTCAGTGTGAGTGGAATGTTCATTTTTCCTCCTTTACGCCGTCTTTTGAAAGTTCATCGTCCGCCGGCTGTAATTCTTTTTCCGGCTGCTGTATGTCTTTTTCGCCCGGGCGTATTTCTTTTTCCGACGGTTTTATCCTGTCATTTCCGACTTGCAATTCTTTTTCCGCCGAGTGTGTTTCTTCCCTCGTCCTGTGCTTTTCTTCTTCCAGAAGGCGTTCCGCCTCTTCCTTCGCCTTCTGCGTGTATTCAAAGAGTTGTTCCGCCGTGCATGGAATCCTTGTTACGGCGGTTCCAATCGCCTGCGACAGGGCCGCCGCGAACGCTCCCGGTATGAGGTTGTGTATCAAAGAACCCAGCTGGCACGGGGGATTCTGCGACTGCACGAAGGCTATGCTTGTGCTTTCCGAAGAGAGGTTTTCGTCCTCCACCAGGCCTTCAAGTTCCTGCCTGATTGCAAGCCTCACTGTGTTTTCCGCGGCCTTCATCGAAAGGATTTCGCCGCAGTCTATGGCGACCCATATTCCCTTTATCGTGATTTTATAGGTGTACGGGTTCATCTCAAGTTCCATCACCGCGCTTCCGAACGCGGTGGAGTAGAACGGCGAACCCCTGAATTTTTCGCTGTCGAACGCTTTTTTTATCACGCGTGATGTCGCTTTTTTTGCTGTTATTGGAAGCGGAACCTTGAACCTTTTTTTCTGTATTTCAAGGCAGCATTTTCTTAGAAGAGACGTCATTATGCTTATGTTGCTTGAAAATCCTTCGGGGAGCGGCGACTGCATCATCGTCTCGGTGTCTGTGTTTATCTGTATGTCCGCCTGTTCAATTCCAAGGAGTTCCGACGCTATTTCCTTCCAGATGTCGCTTATTGAAAGGGAGGGAATAGGCGCCTTTATTACAAGTTTTCCGTCGTAGCCAAGCGTAAGTTCCATTTTCTGCTGATGGTTTTCAAATGTAGAGCCAAGGAAGAACGCTCCGTCAAGTCCGGATGCAAGTCCTATTCCCCTGCGTGGAAGCGAAAAGAATATGTGTTCCCCGTCGTCCATGGGCGTGGTTGATGTCAGGTTGAACGATGAGTACCTGCGCTTGAAGTCGCTCTGGCGGACTATGGCGTTCACCGCCTCCTGCCATTTAAGCCCCTTGAACGTGAATATCGAGCCTTCCTTCTGTATGTTCTGGGCCTTTATTTCGTCGGGAAGCATTCCGGTCTTTCGCGAGATAAGGTTTATCTGGCTTTCAACGGCGAAATACGCCGCGGTGTCAAGTTTTTCCGCGGAAATGGATGTGGGCGGAAGCGCGGAGGAAAGAATTTCTGTTTCGATTTCCATGTGTTCGGGCGAATACATATTGACGATGGCCACTGTAAGCCTGTCTGCGATTTCCTGCGCGAAAGGGTTCTGGTGTCCTGCGTCGGCCGTTATACTTGCCCTGAGCGCCTGTATTTTTCCGTCCTCTGAAAGTGCGGTCCTTAGTTTTATGGTTGTCTCAAGTCCGTTTTTCATGAACACGTCCTGCTCGTCGTGTGTGAGAAGGAGTTTTACAGGTTTTCCGGAAAGATACGAGGCGACCGCCGCCTGGCATGAAAGCATCGCGGCCCTCCACGCTCCGTTTGTGTTCCTGCACTGGGTCTGTGTCTTTCTGATTTCGATTTTGTCTTCGGAAAGTCCAAGGACGTCGGAAACTCCTTTTTCCAGGTGGAGCGGCCACTGCGTCGGGCTGTACACGTTCAGAGAGCCGGATTCCGTGCAGACGAAGGCGCCCGATGTTTCAGTCCAGTATGGAGAGGTTTCCCTGTACGTCCATACGTTCTCAAAGTCGTATTTGAATCCACGGAAGAATTCTGAGACCTTCTGCTCGCGAAGTTTTTCAGCGTTCTGTTTTTCTCCGTTACGACTGAAGGAGCCTTCAGTTTCGTCTGTTTTTTTTCCTGAGCCGAGCGCTTTTTTTTGGAAGGCTTGATTTTTCAGGTCTTCTTCAAGGCCTTCAAAAAAACCTTTTCTGACTGTGCGTGCCGCCATGACCTGTTTTTTTTGTGTCCCGTCTGAATCGTTCTGAGAGAATGCCGAGAAGTCTAAGTTCACGTGGACTTCCTTCGCCCATCTCCTTGTGCTTTTTATGTCAGGTCCGACAAGGATTCCCACAGGTTCTCCCCTGTAATGCACCCTGTCCGTGCAGAACACCTGCGTTTCTGTCGTGAATGTTTTCAGTGTGTTTGACGCAGGAATTTCCCTTGCGGTGTAAAGCGTGTATTCCTCTGGAATCATGCCCGCGTCTATGTTCGTGATTTTTCCAGACGGATTGGGGCTTCTTACAAGCGCGCCGTACAGCATTGAGTTTTTATGTATGTCGCTCAGGTATTCCTTTACGGCGTAGCTTTTCGCCTTTTTTTCCCTCGCGCCGTTTTTCTGCTCGCTTCTAGGCATGGTTTTCCCTTCCTGTATCCGCCACCGCCCTTATGGTCTGTTCCACCATCTCGTCCGTCATGTCCGGCCAGAGCGGCAGCGATATTGTGTTCATGTAGCTGTATTGGGCGTTTGGAAAATTTTCCGCCCTGAACGACCGGTCCAGGTTCTTCCAGTACGTGAAGTGGAAAAGTGGAATGAAGTGCACTGAAATTCCGATTCCGCGTTTCTGCATCGCCCTTGCAAAGTCATCCCTGCCTATCTTGAGGGCGGAGGGTTTTATTTTTAAAAGGTAGAGGTGCCATGCGTTTCCCTCGGAGTCAGGCGGAAGTTCAAGAAAGTCAAGGTCTTTGAACGCACTTGTGTACATTTCGGCGATTCTTTTTCGCTTCGTGTAAAAGAGTTCCGCTTTTTTCAGCTGGCATATCCCTATAGAGCTCAGGATGTCGGGCAGGTTGAATTTGTAGCCGGGGGCCACGATGTCGTATTCCCACGACGCCCTGGGCGAGGTGTATCTGTCCCATGTGGAGCGGTCCATTCCATGCATCCTCATAAGCTCCATGCGTTTTACGGCGTCTGCATCCCTTGCGCATACCATTCCGCCTTCCGCCGTGGTCATTGTCTTTGTAACGTAGAACGAGAACACCCCAGCGTCTGCGATTGTTCCCGCGTATCCGATTTCGGTGGGAGACGGAAAGGAGTGGGCCGCGTCCTCTATCACCTTCACGCCGTATTTTTTTGCAAGCGACATTATTTTCTTCATGTCGCACAGGTTTCCCGCTATGTGGACTGGAACAACCGCCCTTACACGGGGGTTTCCGGACATCCTGTCCTTTTCAAGGATTTCCTCTATCTTTTTGCAGTCTATGCTGTACGAGTTTTTTTCAGTGTCGGCGAAATACACGTCCGCTCCAAGATGTCTTGCGCAGGCGGCGGTTGAGACGAATGTGTACGGAGTGGTTATGACGGCGGTTCCTTTCTTTACGCCAAGGGCCTCCATCGCAAGAATCATGCCGCTGGTGTTGGAGTTCACGGCAAGGCTTTTTACGTCGGAAGGATCCAGTCCGAACTTCCTTCTGTTTTCCGCCATTCTTGAATCCCTGTTCATGAACGCGGAAAAATCCTCCTCGAACTGAAGGGTGCGTTTTCCCGTAGTGAGCCAGCCGCTTTTCAGCACTTCCATTACAGCCTGTTCCTCTTCCGCCGAAATCGAAGGCCGTGAGAATGGAACTTTCAGTGAATCCGAATCCGCCATATATACTCCAAAATAAAATCAATGTTCAGGGCAAGCGTTTTTTTTTCTGCCCGGCGCGTTTTTTTCCTAAAGCGATGGAAAGTACTTTCTGAGGGTTTCCATTAGGACCTCCCTGTTCCTGTACGTTCCTTTGTCGGCCTTCTTTCCGTCAAGCCAGCATATCGGCCTGAGCCTTTCAAGAAGGTCTGAAAGAGATTTTTCGTCCATGTACTGGTTTTTTAGACGGAGAATCTTTGAATATTCGGTCTTTTCAGGCGACTCCTCCTTGAGCCATAGCGGTTCGCAGTCCCTTTCGCCCTTTCTTCTTCCAACTATCTTTATGTCTATGTCCCTGTAAGGCTCAAGTCCGCTGAATTTTATCATCTGTTCTGCAAGTTCCATGATTTTTACAGGCTCGCCCATGTCAAGAAGATAGCTTTCGGCGTTTTTTCCAAGACCGCCTGTCTGAAGGACAAGGGAGCAGGCTTCCGGAATGGTCATGAAAAATCTTTCCATCTCCCTTGAGGTTACCGTTATTGGTCCTCCGTTTTTTATCTGCTCCATGAAAAGCGGAAGGATCGAACCCCTTGAGCCAAGCACGTTTCCAAAACGCACGAACATGAATTTCTGCCTGTCGTCAGCCCTTTTTGCCGCGTCCAGCACAAGTTTTTCGCATATCGTCTTTGAGCAGCCGTACACGCTGACGGGTTCTACCGCCTTGTCCGTGGAAATCAGGACGAAGCGCCTGACGTTCTTTTCAAGCGCGGCGTCAAGAAGGTTTTTTGTTCCAAACACGTTGTTCGCTATGGATGCGACCGGATTTTCCTCCATCATGGGAACGTGCTTGTACGCCGCGCAGTGGAACACTACGTCGCATCTTGTCTGTTCTATTATATAGCGGCAGTAGTCCGCGTCCACCATGTCGCCTATTATAGGAACTATGGTGGCCTTTTCGCCGACTCCTTCAGCCTGCAGCAGCCTGAGTTCCCGCTCTATCTGGTAGATTGAGTTTTCTCCGTGCCCAAAAAGATAGAGCCGTTCCGCTCCGCCTGAAAGGAGCTGTCTTGAAAGTTCCGAGCCTATCGAGCCTCCGGCCCCCGTTATGAGAACCCGTCTTCCGCGCAGGTACGAAAGGCTTTCTTTTAGCGAAATGGTTACGGGCGTCCTTCCAAGTATGTCGAGCGGGTCTATCTCCCTTGTCTGGACGAGATGCGCGCTTCCGTTTACAACCTGGCTTATCCCCGGAAGAATCTTTATCCTTGGAACTCCGGCGGATTTTAGCACCTCGTAGATTGACTTTATCCTTTCCACGGGCGCGCTTGGAATCGCTATTATGGCCTCGTCGTGCTTCTTGAACCTCAAAAGCGATGCCACCTCGGCGATTGGCCCCACCACCGGAATCCCGTCTATTCTTTTTCCGATGAGGTCCTCGCTGTCGTCAAGGAAGGCGTTCACAGTTCCGAATACTTTTTTCCGTTTTATGTCGTCGGCTATGGTCTGTCCTGCAAAACCGGCGCCGATTATGTACAGTCTTTTGTCGTCGTTCATTCTGACACATTTTACTATATATTTGATTTTTTTTATAGATTTGAACCTTTCGATGAATGAATTTTAGTTTTTAAGACCCCTTGTTCCGCCTTTCCGCGGACAGGGGTTTGGCGGAGGCAGTTCGTGGTCTTTGAAAATTCTCAGTGAGTTTAAAAAAAATCTCACTGAATTTTTTAAAATTCTCACTGAATTTTTGGCGCGTTTTTTTTTGAGGCTGGCGCATTGCTTCGACCTTATTGACTAAAATTCCTCATGGCTATATATTCTACATGTACATTTTAATTAATCTTTTAAGATGGACTCGTCTCAGGCGGGTCTTTTTTATTGCCCGGACTTTCATGCAGGACCGGGCAGGAGTTAGAATTTGGAATACATTCCATTGGAATCGGTGCAGTACTACAGCGATGCTGCGCCATTGGTCGAGGGGCTCGGCTACCATCTTGTTGAACTTAAGATAACAAGCAGCGGCCCGACAAAAAAAATCAGCGCGGTCATAGCGGCAAAAGATCCTTCCGTAGACATAGGCGTGAACGACTGCGCCAAGGTCCACCACGCGCTTCTTCCACGCCTTGAGGCTCTTCTTGGCACGGAAGACACTTACATGGAACTTACAAGTCCCGGAATGGAGCGAAACATAAAGAACGCCGCGGAATTCTCATTTTTTACAGGAAGGGAATTGAAGGTCTGGGACAGGACTGTAAGCGACTGGGTCGGAGGGGTCATAAAGACCTCGGGGCATGAATCTGTAACTTTGGAAAAGGACGGGGTTGAGACCACCGTTCTTTTTGAGAATATAGCGAAGGCTAAATTCATACACTTGTAATTTTTTTAGGACGGCACGAAAAATGGCTAAAAGCAGGAAACAGCAGGAAGCGGGCATGGCGGAACTCATCAGGGCTCTGATAGAAGAAAAGGGTTATTCAGTGGAGTCTGTAAGGCAGACTTTGGAGAACGCCCTGAAGGCCGCGTACAAGCGAACCTACGGAACTTCGGACAACGCGATTGTAAAATTTGCGGAGGATATGTCTGACGTTTCAATCTATTCAAGAAAGATAGTTGTGGACGGAGTGTACGACCCCGTAACTGAGATTGAACTTGAGGAGGCAAAGACCCTTTCCGACGACGTTGAAATCGGAGACGAGGTTGACATCCTTGAAGATCCAAAATCATTCGACAGATCCGCGGTTTCAACTGGAAAGCAGGCGGCCCACCAGGGACTGAACGAAACGATAAAGGACTCGCTTTTCAACCAGTACAAGGACAAGGTTGGCGAGATGATAAACGGCTACTACCAGAGGGAGCGAAACGGAAGCATATTCGTTGACCTTGGAAACGCAGGCCGTCTTGAGGGAGTCCTTCCTTCAAGATACCAGTCGCCGCGCGAAAACTACGAGCAGGGCGACAAGATAAGGGCAATAATCACGGAACTCAAGAAGACCAATTCAGGACTCCAGCTTGTCCTTTCACGAAGCGATCCGCGTCTTGTTGAAATCGCGATGGAAATGGAAGTTCCGGAAATTGGAGAAGGAACTGTAAAGATAGAAAAATGCGTCCGCGAGGCGGGCTACAGGACCAAGATGGCGGTTTCGACGGCGCGCGAGGAAATCGATCCTGTTGGAGCCTGTGTCGGAAAGAACGGACTTAGAATCCAGAACGTCATTCGCGAACTTCTTGGCGAAAAGATAGACGTGCTCAGGTACGACCCCGACCCTGTTGCGTTCATCCAGAACGCGCTTTCTCCTGCAAGGGTCAACAGGGTGGTGATACTTGACGTTGACAAGAAGCAGGCCCTTGCAATCGTTGACGACGACCAGTTCAGCCTTGCGATTGGAAAGCAGGGATTGAACGTCAGGCTTGCGAACAGGCTCTGCGACTGGAGCATAGACGTAAAGACAGAGGAGCAGTGCGAGGGAATGGATCTCAGCACCAAGGCGACTTCCGTTGCGGCAAGAAACCTTTTCAGCGATGAAGTTCCTGTGGAAGCGGAAGTTGAAACCGAAGACATCTCGAAGATTGCCGAACTTCCTGGAGTGAATGAAAACGTCGCGGCCGCCCTTGCGTCCGTCGGAATCGAAGACATAGTTCAGTTCATAGACGCGTACGACGGCATGGATGTTGAGGGAGTTGAAAAATCAGCACTCGCCGAGGTGTACGATTTGATAAAGGAGAATGTCGAAATCGTTGAGGAAGATGGCGTGGCGGAAACCGTGGAAACTGTTGAGGAGCCGCAGGCGGAAGAAGAGGAAAAATACTTCTGTCCTGAATGTGGTTCTGAAATTACACTCGATATGACACATTGTCCTAAGTGTGGTGTTGAGTTTGAATTTGCTGAGGACGAGGAATAGGTTATTTAATGGCAGAAGATTTAGAAAAAAAGCCGGAGATTATAGTTCACAAGAAGCGTACAGAACCAGGCGGACAGTCGGAGTCCGCGCAGAATGTTGGCTCTGGAAACATGAGCAAGAAGAAGGTCATCGTGGTAAAAAAGAAGACCGCTCCTGGCGCCAGCGCCAATGCTCCTCAGAACGGCGGTGGAAAAACTGCGTCCGTAAAGAAAGAGGGCGTAAAGATACTTGTAAAACAGCGTCCTGAACAGACCCAGGGCGGACAGGAAAAACCAAGGCAGCAGCAGTCGGAAAAACCTGCGCCAAGGTCGGAGGGCGGCTCGGCCTACGGCCAGCGCCGTCCGATGGAATTGAATTCGGCCCGTCCAAACGTAAAGGCCGGAAATCTTTCCTCCGACTACAGCCGCCGTGAAAGGGGCGGCTACAACGGAGGCGGCTCGGGCTACGGCGGAAACGGCTATGGCAGGGGCGGAAACGGACCTAGACAGAACAGGGACGGCTCTGGATTCACAGGCGCCCAGGCAAGACAGTCCTTCCAGCAGAACAGGGAGAGGGACGGCTCTCAGCAGGGCGGACGCGGCGGCTTTCAGAACAGGAACGGACAGGGAGGCTTCCAGGGACGCAGGGCTCCGGACGGACAGTTCAACCGAAACGGACAGCCGGGCGGAAGACCTGGCGGACAGCGTTTTGGCGGTGGAGCCGGAGGCGGCTTCAGGTCCGGAACTGGCGGTGGCGGAGGAGGAGCGATTCCTCCTATGATGCAGCAGGGAAGGACTCCCGCCAAGAAGACGTTCAAGGGAAAGAAACAGGTTTACAACAGAAAGGACGAGGAACAGTACGACGACAACCTCTTTGAAACAAAGAAGAAGATTGAGACTCCTGCCTCGGTTGTGCCAAAGACCATAGAAATAATGGAAACGATTTCCATTTCAGACCTCGCAAAGAAGATGAACCTTAAGGCGTCTGAAATAATCGGAAAACTTTTTGCAAACTACGGACAGATGGTTTCAATAAACCAGTCCATAGACCACGAAACCGCGGAACTTCTTGCAGGTGAATACAACTGCGAGGTGAAGCTTGTTTCCCTCTACGACGAAACTGTAATCGAGGGCGACAAGGACATAGAGGAGGACATGGAATCCCGTCCTCCAATCGTAACCGTAATGGGTCACGTAGACCACGGCAAGACAAAGACCCTCGACGCGATAAGAAACGCGCACGTGGCTGAAGGCGAGGCAGGTGGAATCACGCAGTCAATAGGAGCGTATTCCGTAAAGACTGAAAAGGGCGCGATAACCTTCCTCGACACCCCGGGCCACGAGGCGTTCACCATGATGAGGGCCCGCGGAGCGCAGGTTACAGACATCGTTGTTCTTGTTGTTGCGGCTGACGACGGCGTTATGCCTCAGACTCTTGAGGCCATCGCCCACGCCAAGGACGCAAAAGTTCCTATAATCGTGGCTGTGAACAAGATAGACAAGCCCGAGGCGAATCCAGACCGCGTAAAGACGCAGCTTTCCGACCACGGGCTTACGCCTGAGGAATGGGGAGGCGAAACCCAGTACGTTTCAATTTCTGCAAAGCAGAGGCTTGGAATAGACGAGCTTCTTGACGCGATTCTTCTTCAGGCTGAAATGCTTGAACTCAAGGCCACATACGGCTGCCGTGCGGAAGGAAAGATTCTTGAATCAAGAATCGACCATGGACGCGGTGTTGTTTCTTCCGTTGTTGTGCAGAGGGGAACCTTGAAGCAGGGAGACCCTTTTGTCGCAGGAATTTTCAGCGGAAAGGTCCGTGCTATGTTCGACGACCGTGGAAGAAGGATACAGGAGGCAGGACCTTCAACTCCTGTTGAAGTTTTGGGCATGGAAGAAATGCCGAACGCGGGAGATCCTTTCCAGGTTACTGAAAACGAAAAGGAGGCCCGCGCCATTTCCACAAAACGCCAGGAACTCAAGCGTTTCGAGGACGCCAAGGCCGTAAGAAAGGTTACTCTTGACAACCTCTATTCTACGATCGAACAGAACGAGATAAAGGAATTCAAGGTGATCATAAAGGCGGACCTTCAGGGTTCTGCGGAAGCGCTCAAGGCAAGCCTTGAAAAACTTTCCACAAAGGACATCAGGCTTTCTGTAATACACTCTTCCGCTGGCGCCATAAACGAATCGGACGTAGTGCTTGCCGCCGCCGACTCCAACGCCATCATCATCGGCTTCAATGTACGCCCTACGCCAAAGGCAAAGGCGCTTGCCGATCAGGAAAACGTTGAGATCAGAAAATACAACATCATCTACAAGTGCGTGGAGGAAATCGAGGCGGCCATGGAAGGCATGCTCCAGCCAGACACCAAGGAGCAGACGATCGGTGGAGTGGAGGTTCGCGACGTGTTCAAGGTTCCAAAAATCGGCGTGATTGCGGGCTGCTACGTTACAGACGGCGTTGTAAAACGCCACGCGCTTGTAAACCTTGTGCGTGACGGAATCGTAAAGTTCACTGGAAAAATATCCTCTCTCAAGAGGTTCAAGGACGACGCCAAGGAAGTCGCGACGGGATTCGAGTGCGGTATAGGACTTGAAAACTGGCAGGACATCCAGGTGGGCGACCATCTTGAAGTGTTTGAATACATCGAGGTGGCAAGAAAACTTGGCGATGAACTTAGGGACGACAGGGCGGCAAACGAAAAGAAGGCCGCCGAGGCCGCCGCGAAGGCGATGGCTGAAGCGCAGGAAGAAAAGGCCCTGGAGGCGGAGGCTTTGGCTGAAGAAAAGGCCAAGGCGAAGGCAAAGAAGGCTTCCAGACCAAAGGATGTCGGAACGCAGTATCCGGGGGCCGCTGAATAATGGGCCAGTACAGAATTCAAAGACTGAACGTGCAGTTGAGGGACGAAATCTCAAAACTGCTTCTTCACGGCGACATAAAAGATCCGCGGGTTTCAACCTTTCTTTCCGTGAACAGGGTGGAGGTTACAACGGATCTTTCATACGCGAAGGTGTTTGTTTCAAGTTTTCTTCCGGAGGCGCAGCTTGAAAAGGGCGTTGACGGACTGAACAGCGCAAGCGGTTTCATACAGGGGCAGATTGCAAAAAAACTGAGGATTCGCCAGTTTCCAAAACTTACGTTCCATGTGGATGAAGGCATGAAGGACGGTTTCAGGATGGTCAGAACGCTGACCGCCCTGGAGGAAGAGTCAAGGAAGTGGGAGGCGGAGCATCCTGAAATGCAGGACGGTCCTTCAGATGCAGAATAGGATAGTGCTTTTTGCAAAACAGCCTGGAAAGACAAGTTTTTCTTCGCTTTTTACGATAAAGCACGCCCTTGGAACAACGAAGGTTGGGCATACGGGCACCCTTGACAGTTTCGCGCAGGGGCTTCTTGTTGTATGCACCGGAAACCTCACCCGTCTTGCAGGACGGATCACCGACTTCGACAAGAAATACAGGGCGGTCATTTCCTTTGGCGAGGAGACGGACACCCTTGAATGTACTGGAAGGACGGTCAGGAAAACTCTTCTTCCTTCAATAGATAGGGTTAAGGAGGCGGTTTTACATTACACGCGAACGTACATGCAGTCGCCTCCAGTTTTCAGCGCCATACACATAGACGGAAAAAGGGCCAGCGACACTGTCCGCGGCGGAAAAATCCCCGAAATGCCAAAAAGGGAGGTTACAGTCTTTTCTTCCGAAATACTGGACATTCTTCTGGACGGAGATGGACTTGTGAGGGCCGCCATGGTGGACTTCCATGTTTCAAAGGGTACATACATAAGGTCTCTTGCCCGCGACATAGGCGAAATGGCTGGAAGTTCCGCGCATCTTTCAGGTCTTTTGCGGACGAGGGTGGGTTCGTTCCGTGTTGAGGACGCGGCGGGTTTTTCGCGCCTTGAGGATTTTACAATACAGGGCGTCCTTTCACGCTCCCCGGTGCCTGTAAAGCCTGAGGATAAAAAATACGGCGGCGGCGGACCTTCCGGCTCAAAAAAAATGCGCAAAGAAAAAAAAGTGTACGTTCCAACGGAGGATGAAATTCTCCTTCAGAAAGAAACCGTTCAAAAATCCATTCCGATGTCGCCTGACCTTGCTCGAGCGTGCGGTTTTGGAGTCCTGCGCCTGAACGCAGGCTATGAAACATGGTTTTCAAACGGCGGAAAACTTTCTTCAAAGATGTTCGTTCCATCTCCTTTTTCCATGGAAGAGGAAAACGCCGCGGTGTTCCTTGAAGACGGATTTTTCGCGGGACTTTTACAGAAGGACGCGTCGGGCTTTTTCAGGTACGCTCTTGTAAACCGCGTCTGATTTTTTTTAAGTTCCGTAAAGAATTTTTAAAATCCCCCGCATCTTAAAGCCGACATCTGCAAACATTTTCGAAAACATTCAAAAAAAACTTGTGATATGTCAGATTAGCCCTTAAAATGAAGTGGCACTTGATGTGTAAATCTTTTTTTTAAGAAATTCGCCATTTCTTTTAGAGGATCTTATGTTTGATTTTAAAAAAACTTTGAAGATTATTCCCTTTTCAGTTCTTTGTGTTTTTGTATGCGCCTGTAAATTCGGCGTTGGACTTGGCTCCGCCGTGGACGTCGAGCCTCCAAAGGTTTCGATAACATATCCTCCTGCGTCCGCCGTGGTGCGCGACAGTTTCATTCTTGCAGGAACCTGTTCTGACGACCAGGGGGTTTCTTCCATAAGCCTTACCATAAAAGAAAGCGAAAAAAATCTTCCAGTGGACTGCGTCTTTGAAAAGCCTGAGATTTCTCCGCTTCTTGACTCCAACGGAAACCCTACGGGCGTTTATTCCTGGAAGGTTTCGCTGAACGTGAAAAAAGACGGAGTATGGCCGCTTCTTGACGGAAAATACACGTTCGACGTGTATGCGACGGACTCTTCTGGAAGGACGTCCGGCACAAGTTCAAGGACGATAGAAATAGACAACACTCCTCCCGTTTTCATAATATCAAAGCCCGGCGTTACAAAAATGGAGAACGCCACGACTTTTGGAACGTCGTTCGTGGTAAGCGGAATGATGGCGGAAGACCACGATGTCTCAAAAATGAGGCTTGATTTTTACGACGGAGATAAAAAAAGGCTTTCGTTCAATGGAAGCGAGGTTTCGTTCGAGGAAACGAACGTTTCCATAGCGGGAGGAACGAGCGTTTCCTTCGCCGTGTTCGATGAAAACTCAAGCGACAACAATTACGCAAAACTCTATCAGGACTCCCTTCTTGAAGACGGAGTTGGCTCGTACTATTTCACGCTGACGCTTGAAGATTCCGCAAGGCTTTACCAGTCGCCCTCGTACTCAGAATCCTCATCGGAAGGCGAAACTTCCGGGAACATGACGCACAGCGTGTACCTTTACGACAGCGTGTATGAAAGCCTCATGGGTAAAAAAAGCGGATTCCAGTTCACTGTGGCGGAAATAAAACAGATTTTGAACGGAACGTACGCTAAGTCCTTGTCGGGAACGCAGAAGGAGGAGATAGACCTTGCGCTTTCAAAATCTACCGACACAAAAAGCCAGTACCTTGCGTTCAAGCTGAACAGAAATGCAAACCCTTCGTACAGCCTTTCATGTTCCTATGCGCCAGGAAATTCTTCCACGGAGGAGTCCATACAGTCAAACTTCGCCTCTGGAAGCGTAACGTTCAGCGCCTCCTCCGGCCTTGACGGAACGAATTTCAGCCCGGCCTCGCTTGTGGTGTATATGTTCGGTCCATACACGCAGGAAGAGGCCAAGGCCGCCCTTTCCCTTGTGTACGGCGACACTGGAAAATTCTATAAAAACAACGAGGGTTCCGCCCAGATTCTTTTTAACGGCGTGAACGATTCCACGGAAGGTTCAGGCACTTCGTTTGTAAAGACATTCACGCTTCCGGACTTCATAGAGTCGGACGGCTACTACATAATAGCGGCCTCCGGAAGCGACATGGACGGAAATGTTTTTGAAAACAGGGGCTACTACGCGTTCAAGGGAGTCGCCACGGGCGAAGTTCCTGTCTTGACGTTCGATTCCCTCAAGACCAACAAGATTCTTTCAGACTATGACGTTTCCAAAATATTCAGGGACGGTTCTGACTACAGGCTGTATGGAAAAATGCAGTGCCAGAGTCCTACGGAAAAATGCGTTTCTGTAAAATACACTGTTTCGTGGAAGACCGACGGAGCGGACGCTGAAGGAAAAACCGTGGTGGGAGAGGCGGTTTTCTATTCAGTGCAGGAAGACGCGCACGGAAACACCTTGAAGGTCGTAAAGACTTCAGGCTTCACTCAGAACGAGTCGTGGTACATAGACCTTGCTTCTCCTTCTTTTTCCGACCTGAAGACAATCCTTTCTTCCTCCACGGAAAGTTTACGAAGCCTTTACGTTGAGGTGCAGGGCTCGAACAGCAACAGCCAGAGCGGAAAATCCTCATGCACCGTATACATCGACAGGACCGCTCCCGACATGAAATACATCGCCGAAAGCGACGAGTTCACAGCCCTGAGACCTGAATGGCTTAGAAATGAAAGCAGAAGGCTTACTGTAAGGGTTGGCGATAGGGGAAGGGAAGGTCTTGTATATTCTTCCGAAGTCTCGTCGGTTGAATATTCAATTGAAGACTCCGAGGGCGTGAACATGGCCCTTGGAAAGGCGTGCTACGAAAACGGCGACAGGAACACGCCCGATGACGCGAACATTGAAACTTCAAGGAACTACACGCTTTACACGGCTAACACGGAATTTAAAAATTCGGCGGGAACTGTCCTTGAAGGCCAGTCTTCCGTAAAATTCACGGCGGAAGACGGGGTTGAAAATGAAAGCGTCGTTTTAAAGAACTTCTACATAGACACGCTTCCGCCACTGCTTTCCGCGGACAGGACGGGACTTGAAAATTCAGCGGACTCAAGGCGAAACGGAAGCGACACCGGTTCAGTTCCTGTAAAGTTTGGCGCGAAGGAAAATATGCCGCATCTCCTTCTTGGAGCGGGCTCCGGATATACAAACGAAGATCCTGAAAAAGCGGCGCTGGGACTCGGCTTTGTGAGCGGAATCAGGAAGGTGTACGTGGTGAAGGCTGTTGGCGAAAACGGACGCGACGTTCAATACACGGTTTCATCCATTTCATACACAGGCGAAAATTCCTCCGACGCGTCAAGACCTAACTGGGGGCTTCTGGAGCGTTCGGGAACATCTTCGGGCGGCGGCGCGCTGAACATTCCACTGAAATTCAACGGTTCAAGCGAAGACCTTGACACGTTCAGCGAGGGGACCAACACGTTCACTGTATACGCCGAGGACTTTGCGGGAAACGTAAGTTCTGGGGTTACGTTCACGGTCGACGCGGACTTTACGCTTCCTTCCGCGGAAATTACATATCCAAGGGCGGAAAACGCATACGACCTGAACAAGGTTGAAGTGTTCAAGGGAACGGCGTACGACAGGAACGGAATTTCTTCCGTAAAACTTGAAATCTACAACAGGGCGTCAGGAAAATACGTTCTTGTTTCAGATTCAATTTCTGTGAACGAAAGCACCAACGAATGGACCTGCAGCGTGGATACAAGCCTTTATTCATCCGACTATGACTCAGACCCTTCAAAAAATGGAATCCAGGGAAAATTCCGCCTTTCCGTAAAGGACACCTATGGAAACACGGCTGAAAAGACTGTGACGGCAAAGATAGACCAGAACGCTGACCGTCCTGTAATAAAACTTGGAAACATCGACGTTGAAAACTCCATTCTGAAAAGCACCAAGGTAGCCTACGGAACTGTAAGCGACGACGACGGAAGCGTGAGCCTCTTCTGGATAAAAAACAGCGGGCCTCGTCCTTCTGTTTTTCCTTCTTCCTCGAATGCGAACGGCTGGACCAAAATCACAGTCACATCTGGAAGCTGGGAGATTGACTGCGGTTCCGAGGGAGATTTTTCATACTATCTTTACGCGATTGACTCGGCGGGCGGAAAGTTCTGCTCCGTAAGTGAAAATCCTCTTGAAAGGATGTACATATACAACGCCTCTGACACGGCCCTTGAACACAGGCTTGACGAGAACAGGGGAATTTCGTTCAAGTCGGACTTGAATCCGCCTGAACTTTCCGTCCAGGTGTGCTATGGAGCTCCTTCCGCTTCTGGAATCGTTCCAAGCGGGGCGTGGAAGGATTCGTACATATTCGGAGGAGATGAAAACCACAGGTATATGTTCATCAGGGCTTCCGTAAAGGAAAAAATCGGAATGCCGTCCGTAAATCCGGTTGCAATGTCGGCGAAGGACGCGCAGGTTCAGAACGAACTTGACGTCCAGGCGGTTTCGTTCAACGCATCCTCGGAATCTGTTCCGGGCTACGACTGCGTGTACACCTCCACAAAGATAGACCTTGGAAATGTTCCAAGCGGAAAAGCGGTGTTCACCCTTGTCGCGACCGATTCTTCCGGACAGACAGGACCTGTAAATCTTAGCGTGAGCGTCGACAACGAGCCTCCGACGGTTCAGATAATTTCTCCGGGCATGGGCATAAAGGATGCCGTTACGGGCGCGGTAACTGTAAAGGGCCTTCTTTCCGACAACGAGGCGGGGCTTGGAAGGTCGCTTTACTGGACGATTCCAAAACAAGAGGTTGCATACGGAGGGGCGGGAACGCTTCCAGGCGCGGACGGACAGGCCGAGGACGGCAGGGTTGAATGGAACGAGATTTCCGCCGCCTCTTCATGGAGCATAGTGTTCGACTCGGCTTCAAGCGAGGATACGGACAGCATTCTGTATTACACTTCGCCTGAAAACCGCGGCTCATACAAGATTGCAGGCGCGGGGGCGGACGACCTTTACATGGTTCCATTCTATTTTTACGTGTCGGACGCGCTTGGAAACGCAGGTCTTGTAACCTCGTACACTTCAACTGAAACTGGAGAAACGGACGACCTTTTCGTCGTTGTAGATTCGGAAGGCGGAAAGCCGAAGGCATGGATAACTTCTCCTGAGGACGGAAGCACTACAAGCGGAAGCGTGACTGTATACGGAGGCGCAAGCGACGACGTTGGCGTCGACCACGTGAACCTGAAGTATTCGATAGACGGAGGGGCATATAAAGGACCTTTCCGTGTAACTGGAACGAACAACTGGAAGTACACGATAGATGGAACGGAATTGGAGAATGTCTCCCAGTTGATGATACAGGTCTGCGCGTATGATTCCGCGGACGAGAACCCGGCCCTTACAAGGGGCTGGACAGAGGCTGTAACGATAATGATAGACCCTGATTCTCCTGTAATAAAGAACCTGAGGCTTGTGCAGTATGGCGCGGGACTTTCCTCTGGAACGCCTGTTTCTGAGCGTGAATATGTTTCTGGAATGTATCTAAGCCACGTAAAGGTTCCTGAAAACGGCGTCTGGTATCTCGAGGCGGATGTTTCTGACAACGAGGAACTTGCAAGGATTGAATTTTTGAACCTTTCGGCGACTGGAAGTTCCGTGAACATGATTCCGCTTGGGCAGACCGACATGAGCCTTTCTGGTCGGGAATACAGGATGAAGATTCCTTTGAGCACGGAAAAAACCGGCATGATTTATGCAAGAATCCGCGTGTATGACGGAAACTCCTCATACACGGTGCAGGAAATAAACATAAACATAGACTCCACCGCTCCAAGCCTTTACACAAGGGAGGGAAGGCAGACAAAGGACGCGGGCGAAAACCTGAGGCTTGTCTCTTCAAAAAAACATATTTCCGAAAGCGACGGGGGCGGCGCGACGCGCGTTCAGAACAGCAACAGGTACTTCACATTTGGAGACGTCGTGAACGAAAACGGATCCGGGCTTTCATGCGTTGCGTTCCATTTTGAACGGAACGGTTCTATGAAAAGGATAATAAATCCTGTAACGGGAACACGCGTGAACGTGGGATACAATATACAGGAGAACACGGAATCTCCTTCAACGCCAAACTCCGCGGACAACAGGGGCGACGGAGACGTTTATGTGAACTCTGACGGAATTCCTGTAATATACATTTCAGGAGCGGCACGAAACACGGACTCTTCCATTGTATCTGCAAAACTGAAAAACCTTTCTTCCGTTCGGGTGGGCTCTCTTTTAAAGATTGGCGGCTGCTATTCGCTCATCACGGCGTATGACGGCAGTGCGGGAAAAGTTGAATTCTATCCTACAGTTTCAAAAGAGATTGTAGACGCCGAGGTGGGCCTTGTGCAGGTTGTGGACCACGCCGTTACAGAAGACGCCGACGACATGGATGGCACGGACGACGGCGACGGAATGGTTGAGTCGCTTGGCTTTGCAGGAAGCAAATACACGTGGTCTGCAAGCATTGATTCCACAAACATTCCGGACGGACCTGTTGACATCGTTGTGGTGGCGATGGACAAGGCCGGAAACATTGCAACCGGAAGGGTCAGGACATTCGTTTCAAACAACAGGCCAAGGCTTACAAAGGTCATGCTTGCGACAGACCTTGACGGAAGCGGAAGATACGACCTTGACGCGGCTGCGGCCCCTGTGGTTTCTGCGAACGTGTATGAAAGGACGGCGGACGGAAAGAGTTACGGCGAGTTCAACTACTATTCGGCATACGACACGAATACCGCCATGGGAAAGTCCGAGGTTACATTGAATTCGGCGTCGTTCAAGGTTGTGAACGGACTTTGCATAGTTCCTGAGTTCACGGGCGGAAACGGCGGGCTTAAATACACCCTCAAGGCAACGGATTCAAATGAAGTTGAAAATCCCGTGGACGCAGGAGGCTCATTTGCCTTGACTTCCCTTGATTCCCTTGCAGGAAGGATAAACGCCACGGGGCTTGGAATGTTCGGTTCGGACGGAACTGGAGTCGTGGACAATACGTATGATTTTGGTGGAATAGAACTTGAGTCTTCGCACGATGCGATTTCAGGCGACGGCGCAAAATGGCTCAACTTCACGTTCTTTGACCAGACGGAAGAAACACTGCAGGGAAGTTCTTCAAGCAAAAACCAGTGGGCGCTCGTGCGAATTCCTGTAAATGTAAAGACCGGGGACGCAACGCCTCCTGTATCAGAGATAACTCCTTTCTATTGGAAGGGGGCGTCTGAAAACAGCGTGTACTTTGAAGACCCTCTTTCTTCTTCTGAAAAGAAAATACAGGGACACATTGAACTTGAAGGCGACCTTGGGGGAACTGCGCTTGGCGTCCTGTATGGAACTTTGAATCCAAAGGTTTCAGGAAGAATCATGGTGGAGGGAACTGTGACGGACGAAGTGATGGTTAAATTCCTTGACATGAAGGTGTTTGGAACTACATTTGGAACTACCGCCTCTTCGGCGTCAGAGTCGGATCACCTTGCCTTTTATTCAAACGGAACATGGACCACAAATCCAGGTTTTGTAGGTTCTGGAAAACTTGTTGAAAAATTCGTGGTGGAAAACATTTCTCCTATAAGCCAGGATGGACATTCGGTCAAGTTCACGGCATACATAAACACGGAAAACTACGCGTCGGTGGTTGGAAGAAATCTGACGGTTGAGGCATACGCCCACGACTGGAAGAAAAACGTAAGCGTTCTTGGCGCGGCGCAGACTTCATCTGATGAAAAGACAAACCTATACATAATGGACGCCGTGCCTTATGTTACGGATGTAAAGACAAAATTGAGCGCGTTCTCATCGTCCAATCCAAGCGTGTATTCAAGGACTGCAGGGGGAAATTACGTGGTGCGCGAAGGCGAGTCCGTGCAGTTTGTGGGCTACAACATTGGAACAAACATAGCGTCGGTGAAGATTGAGGGAATGGCGACGGCTACTCTTTCCGCTGGAACTGTGAACGGCTCTTCCGCGAACAACACGATTTCTCTTGTAGAATCTTCGTCCGGTGTCGCAGGCGCAAAATCAGGTTCGGTTTCGCTTTCCGTGAACGGAATTTCTGCGATGAACAATATAAACTCAAACGACGCGAAGGGCGTGTTCATCGGAACTGACCAGACGTACAAAAACTTCTACAACAGAAGGCCGAACGGTGTGAACAACAACATCCTTTCCGACGACATTGCGTTTGACGTGTGGCAGTTCAAGGAAGTGGCGAAACCTCAGAGCGGCTCTGCGGAAAGAGTCACGATGAAGATAAATCCAAGCAACGGAACGCCTGGATTCAGTTATGCAAACTCCGTGCTGTATTTCAATATGCCGGGATACAGTTCCGACAACAACAATTCAAGTCCGTGGGGAGCGGACAACACAAGCATGAACGGAACATATACGTCCCAGATTCCGTTTGGAATGAACTACGGAGGCTTCAGCCACAACTCCTTCACGTTCGACGTGAACGGAAATTCCTACGGAGCGGCCATGTGTACGGACACCCAGAACGCAAATGCTTCCGCATTCCTGCAGTTCTTCAGCAGGGAAACGCCAATGCGGTACAACATATACGACCAGAACATGAACTATGCGAACTCCGCCAATGCAAGCCGACTTGACTCTTCCACGATGGACGTTTCCGGAAACGGCTCAAACTGGCAGTGCAACATACACAGAATCCAGTCGATAAGCATGGTTGCGTCAAACTCCAACGGAACTTCACCCGCTACAAATGACAATCCTGTATATGTGTTCATGGCGTACTATGACGCGATTGTAAAGCAGGTGCGCTTCAGATGGGGAACTGTTGGAGCCGCAAGCGATTCCATCGACGGAAAGCACAACAGTACGAACGGCGACAACCAGTTCACACGTCCTTCAAACGCCTATGGACTTGACGACATAGTAGACTCAAGATACACAGGTTTTGCCCAGGCTGGAAAGAACAACGGCGTCTGCAGGCCTTCAAACGTGGAAGATTCGTTTGTAAGGTTCAGCGGCTCAAAAAACAGCGGTGTTCCAGTGCAGGTTGTAGCGGGAAGCGGACTTTCATACGCGGGAACCCACGCGTCCATATACAGCGCAAAGCCACACGCGGCGGGAGAATACGTGGCCCTTGGAATATTGAACAAGGACAGCGCGAACCCAAAGGCCTGTGTGTTCTGGTATGACGGCTCTTCATTGAAGATGGCGTACAACGAGTCTCCTACAAGTTCAACAAACTGGACGTACAGGACGATTGACGGCGACGGAGGTCTGAACGTGAAGGTCGCGGTTGACGGCGACAACGGAATCCACCTTGCGTATTACACGACCAATGGCGGAAACTTGAAGTACGCCTACATTCCAGGTCTTGCGGCGGAAGCGCAGATTGTTACAGTTGATTCCCACGGAGCGGTTGGAACGAAGTGTACGATTGACGTTGCAAAGGATTCATCTGGAAACCAGGTTCCTTACATAAGCTACCAGCTGATTGGCGGAATAAAGACTTACAACGCAAAACTTGCCTACAGGAAGAACTTTGATTCCGTTTCAGTTCCGGCGGGCTCTGAAAACGATATGTATACGGGCGACTGGGAGGTGTCTGTTGTTCCGGCGGAAAATCTCCTCAAGGACGACACCGTGAATGTAGGACTCTGGCGAGATGCAAACGGCAGGGCAAAGGCGTTCTCGTCGAATGTCTACTGGAAGGAAGGAGACAGGTGGTTCGACGGCGCGAACAGCAATGTTCTTGGAACGGTATCAGAAGCCGCCGCCGCGGGAGGAATTCCCAACGGCATAATGCCGGTTGGAAACCCTTCCCTTGTATACGGAAACAACACCGCAAATCCAATCATCGGATATGGAATAGACTCCGGCGCGATAGAGATTGCACAGAAAAAATAAGGCAGTCTTGTATACTTTTTTCCATGAAGGTTCTTCGGACTGCAGGACCTTCATGGATTTTTGCGTCTTTTTCTGGCAGTGAGACTCCCGCGTTCATTCCGCAGTCTGCGACGGTGTCGGCCTCAAAAAGGCCCGGTTTCAGAAAATCCCATTCAAAATTAAGGATTTAGGCTAAGAAATAAAACTGTAAGAGAATGACGGTTGAGAAGTAAAACCAATGGGTAGACAGTGATATGGGAGACAAACTGTATTCGGCTTTTGGATTTGTGAAAAAAGGAATTTTATGCAGTTTAAGCTGTAGTTCTTATTTCTAACTAATTCAATTTGTTGTTGGTAAACAAATTCTAAAGTTTTACGTTTTTTTTGTAAATTCTTAACAAAACTCGAAATGTAGACCAGTAATAAAACTTTTACATCTACTGTATTCACATGGTACATATAATGTAGTGCAATGATTTCATGAATATCGAATGGAATGATGATAAAAATGAGCTTCTCAAGAAGACAAGAAATGTCTGTTTTGAGCAGGTCAAAGAAAAAATTGCTCAAGGTGATTTTTTAGGTCCGGAGCAGAATCCTTCCAGGGAAAATCAGATGCGCATAATTGTAAAGCTGAATGATTATCCTTATGTCATTCCTTTTGTAATTATGGAAGACGGCGGTTGGTTTTTTAAAAACATTTATCCATGCAGAAATATGAAAGAAAGGTTTTAGTTATGAACAAATTGGAAAAACAGGTTAAGGCATTTTGGGATTCTCCGCTTGATGAAGAAGAGCAGTGGTATGAAAATCATGCAGATGAATTTAAGCCGGTCGATAACCAGTTCTGAAATGCGAGAGAAGATGATTGAGGCAGCAAATAAGCCTGCCGTGATTCATTATTCTGAACGAAAGCCCAAGAAACCTGTCACAATCCGAGTTGATGACGATGACATCGATTTGCTAAAAAAGAAGGCAATTGAACAAGGTCTGCAATATCAATCATTGGTTTGCAGCGTCCTTCACAGATGTGCAGTCGGAACTTTGGTCGATGTTTCTGAGGCAAGGAAAATCTTAAGTTTATAAGCTTTTCCAAAAACTTGACTTGCTCAAAGAATGTTCCACCACCCACCTCCTTCCGCTGCACTGCTGGATTTTTTTAACAGAACAAGTTTTACCCCTCATACAGAGAACTGCACCTCGGTCTACGGGTTCGAGCCGCGAGTCCGCTGGCTGATGGAAGCGTATGCTGCCGGTATAGAAAAGAAAAAATGCCGACGTGGTTTAACTGCGGTAAAAAGCCGCCCGCGTTGACTTAAATTTTGTTCAAAGGTAGAATGAAGCCATGTTCGATGTGAAAGAAACAGATTTTTTTGATGTGGAATACGAGGCTTTGGACACTATAATAGAGTCTGGAATCAAGTTTACCGGAAATATAAAATTCGTTAAGCCGTTCATGATTCGCGGAAAAGTGAACGGCAGGATTGACGCTACAAGCGACCTCATCGTTGACGCGGGGGCGGAAGTGAACGCGGACATAAACGCGGCGAGGGTTCTGATAAAGGGAACGGTGCACGGAAACGTAACCGCAAAAAAACTGATTTTTGTTTCAGCGTCTGGAACTCTGGACGGCGACCTGACATCCGAGCAGGTAGTCCTTGAGCCTGGAAGCAATTTTACGGGCCGCTGCACCATGATAAAGGAAGCCTAGGAGAACCGATGAAAAACCATGTAAAGTCATTTTTTATCTTTGTATTTTGCCTTCAGATTTCTGGCGGCTTCGCCCAGGTTATAAAGCAGGACGCGTTGGTCCTCTATCAGAACGGAAGATATCCAGAGGCGATTGCCGTGTGCGAGCAGGAACTCGCTGAAAATCCAACCCGTGTGGAGTCCTACGTCGTCATGTGCTGGTCTCTTGTAAGAAACAGACAGTATTCCGAGGCGGAGCAGCGCGCGAACGAGGGGCTTGCATTGAGTCCATACGATTTGCGCCTGATTGAGATTCTTGGCGAGGCCAGATATTTTCTTGGAAAGAACAATTCCGCCATGGAGCAGTTCCAGAAATATGTAGCGAGCGCCCCTGAAAGCGGAAGCCGTGTGGGAAGCGCCTACTATTACATGGGAGAAATCTACATCAGGCAGGCGCGCTACCAGCATGCGGACATAGCGCTTACCGCGGCCGTAAAAAAAGAGCCGCTGCTTGAACGGTGGTGGATTCGCCTTGGATACGCCCGCGAAATGGCCAAGAACTACTATCAGTCCGTGGAGGCTTACGACGAGGCCCTTCATCTAAATTCATCTTCAGTAGAGGCGGAGCGCGGACGCCAGAGGGTTTCCGCCAAACTCCAGTAGACTTTAAAAAGTGGACGTTCATTTTGAAACCACGGGCTGCAGGCTGAACCAGATAGAAAGCGAAAGCGCGGCCAGACTTTTCACGGACTCGAATTTTTCAGTTTCATTAAGACCCCTTACGGCAAAAAGTCCCGTTGATTTTTCAACCTTTCTCTGCGTGGTGAACACCTGCGCCGTAACCCAGAAGGCGGAACAGAAGGACAGGAGGATTATACGTCTTGTCCTTGAAAAACTTCCAAACGCCTGCGTGGTCGTTACGGGCTGCTACGCGCAGCTTGCCGTAGATGAAATAAACGCAATGGATTCAAGAATCGCCTGTCTTCCAGGCCAGATAAAAAACAGAATCTCGAACGTATGCGAAGAACTTGAAAAACATATCGCTCAAAAAAAATACAGTCCGGTGTTTTTCGCGGATTTTTTGAGGACTGTGATATTTTCATATCCACAGAAGAAGGCGGGATTCAGCGAGGATGCATTCAAACTTTCGACGGATTCTTTTCTGAACCATTCTCGGGCCTCCATAAAGATTCAGGACGGATGCAACTGCGCCTGCACCTACTGTGCCATACATACGGCAAGGGGCGGGGCGGTTTCTCTTGACGCTGACGTTATTTTGGAACGCATAAGGCGGCTTGAAAACTCTGGCTTTGGCGAGGTTGTTTTTACAACCGTGAACATAGGGCAGTACAGGGGGTTCTATCGGGGCGACTATATTGATTTTCCGCATCTGCTGCACCTCTGCCTAAAAAACACGGAAAAAATAGCGTTTAGAATTTCAAGCCTGTATCCTGATGTCGTGGATGATTTTTTTTCAGAGGTGATAAAGGACCCAAGGGTCCGTCCGCACTTTCATATTTCGATTCAAAGCGGAAGCCAAAAAATTCTAAGGTCCATGGGACGAAAATACAGCCGAGGGGAAATGGTTCTTGCGTGCAGGAAGCTTAAGGAGTCAAAGAAAAATCCGTTTTTGGCGTGCGACATCATAACAGGTTTTCCGGGTGAAACCGATGAAGACTTTGAGCAGACGATGAGCCTCTGTGCTGAATGTGGTTTTGCATGGGTCCACGTTTTTCCTTTCAGCGCGCGGCCTGGAACGCCTGCTGCTGCGATGAAGGACAGGATTCCACAGTCCGTAAGCGGAATCAGGGCGAAGCGTCTTTCCGCATGGGCTTCAGAAAGCAAGCGGAACTACATAAACTCTTGCGTTGGAGAAACTTTTGAGGCGGTTCTTGAGAACGCAAGAAAGACGGTCCATTACAGGGCGGAGGATGGTTTTTCAATCTTCCACGCGGTGACGGAAAATTTCCTGCACTGTGAGATAAGGGCTGAAAAAGGAAAAGATTCTCTGAGGGAGGGAATGTCGGTGAAGGTGAGGGTGCTTGGCTTTCTTGAAGACGGAACTTCAAAGGGCGGCGAGATTGACTGCCTTGCCGAAATTGTATGAAAAATCGACTTTTTTTCTAAAAACAGGAAAACAGCGGTTGACTAAAAACATCTGATTTGATATATTTACATTCGTTACGGGATGTAGCGCAGTTGGTAGCGCGTCTGGTTTGGGACCAGGATGTCGCAGGTTCAAATCCTGTCATCCCGACTAAAAGGCTCTTGAGTAAAATCAAGAGTTTTTTTTATTTAACGAATAATTTATGAAATTTAAATTAAGGATTTGAAGCGAGACGAGCGCCGACCGAATAGGGAGGAAGAGGTGCCATGGATGGCACCGGAAGCGAGTGCAGCCGCCGTGCAGGAAGGCGGCAGGAGGCCGCCCTTGCTGTACTTGGGTTTAGCACCATGCCTAAAAAACAGATATAAAGTGATTTGTTGAATTGAATGACCCCTACATAAATAAAATCAAAAGTGATATAACGACGGATGAAACATTCAAAAACGGGAGATTTACTGTGGCCAAACAAAAAAAAACAAGTCGGCTTTGAAGATGCGCTTTGAGGTGCTTGCGATAAACTCCGTGGAACTGTTGAACCTGCCGAATACAAACACGTTGTATTAAGTCTTATCTTCTTGAAATTCGTGAATGATAAATTTGATGCCCGCCGCGAAGAACTTAAATCAGAAGGAAAAGAAAAATATATAGACACACAGGCTTTCTATACAATGAAAAATGTTTTCTTTGTACCACAGGAAAGCCGCTGGTCATTTATCATTGAAAACACAAAGCAGAATGACATTGCATTAAAATTGATACAGCATTAAATACAATCGAAAAGCAAAACCCAAGCTTAAAAGGCGCCTTGCCAGACAACTATTATTCACGCCCTGGAATTGATGTTTCAAAACTTGCTGCCCTTCTTGATGAAATTAACAACATCCAGACAAACGCAGATAAAGAAAACGACATCATGGGGCGTGTTTACGAATACTTTCTTACAAAGTTTGCCCTTCAGGAAGGAAAAGGTAAAGGCGAATTCTATGCTCCAAAATCAGTAGTAAACTTGATTGCAGAAATGATAGAACCATACAAAGGTAAGATTTATGACCCTTGTTGTGGTTCTGGCGGTATGTTTGTTCAGTCATTGAAGTTTGTGGAAAATCATGCAGGAAATGCAAAAGATGTTTCTGTTTACGGACAGGAAGGAACAACAACATATAAACTTGCAAAAATGAACCTTGCTATCCGTGGTATTCCTTGCGACCTTGGAGAAAAAGCTGCAAACACATTTACAAATGATCTTCATAAAGATTTACGTGCAGACTTTATCATGGCAAATCCACCATTCAATCAGAAAGACTGGCGTTCAGAAAATGAACTTGTAGATGATGCCCATTGGAACGGTTATTCAGTTCCTCCTACAAGCAATGCAAACTACGGCTGGATTCTTCACATGGTTTCAAAACTCAGACAAACGGTACTGCAGGTTTCTTGCTTGCAAACGGTGCATTAAGTGGTGAAGGAACAGAATTGGAAATCCGTAAACAGCTGATAGAAAACAATCTTGTGGAAGCAGTTGTAATTCTTCCTCGAAATCTCTTCTATACTACAGATATTTCAGTAACACTTTGGATTCTGAATAAAAACAAAAAGAGCCGCATGGTAGAACAGAACGGTAAAATCAAAAATTACCGTAACCGTGAAGATGAAGTTCTTTTTATGGATCTTCGCCAGATGGACTCTCCTTTTGAAAAGAAATACATTGAACTTACACAGGAAGACCGCGATAAAGTACATCAGTTTTCCACGCATGGCAGCAGGCTGGCAAAGATGAAACATACAAAAATGTACCAGAATTCTGCTACAGTGCAAGTAAAAAAGAAATTGCAGAAAAAGGCTGCAACCTTGTTCCAAGCCGCTATATAGAATTTGTAAACCGTGATGAAACACAGGATTTTGATACAAGCATGAAGGCCCTTCAGTCTGAACTTACAGATTTGCTTAAACAGGAAGAAGAAAGCAAAAAAGAATTGCTTATGAAAGCAGAAGTGAGCGTACTCAAGACGATGAAAGAACAGAAGAGGCCGATAAGGTTTCCAGCAGAATCTCGCAGATTTTAAGTGAGCCGTCTTTTAATTTCAGTCCTTCTCATTTAATTGCAATTCACAAAAGACTTTTTGAAGGCATCTTTGAGTTTGCAGGTAAAATCCGTGATTACGATAAAAGAATGGGTATTAAATGGCGATACTGTAATGTACGGAGCAGCTTTTGAACTTAAGGCTGCCCTTGATTACGATTTTGAAATGGAACGAAATTTTAAATATTCAGGTCTTTCCAATGATGAAATTGTAAAGCACATCACTTTTTTTGTTTCCCGATCTGGCAGATTCACGCATTTGGTGAAGGAAATACCCGTGCAACTGCCGTTTTTACAATCAAATATCTTCGTTCAATGGGCTACAAAGTAGATAACGATATTTTTGCCGAAAACAGCTTGTATTTTAGAAATGCTCTTGTGCGTGCTAATTACAGTAATCTTACACAGGGAATAGAAGGAAATCCTCTCTATCTTGAACGCTTTTTCCGTAACCTCATTTTAGGTGAGAACAACGAACTCAAAAACAGATATACCCATATAAACTATGATGAATATATGAAAAAGTTCGGTGAAAATAAAAAAAGTTCGGAGAAAAAGTTCGGAGATAATTCTTGAACTCTTAAAAGAAAATCCAAAACTCTCAACCAAAAAACTTTCAGAAAAAATTGGTATAACAAGCCGCGCCGTAGAAAAACAGTTAGCCTCACTTGTGGAAAAAGGATTTATAAAACGCGAAGGTTCTCCAAAAGGCGGCCACTGGGAGATTCTGAAATGAGAGAGAATTATAGAAGACTCGGTGATATTGTAGAACTCGTTGATGAAAGAAACTCGGATGGAAGATTTACAAACCTTATTGGTGTTAGTTATAGATAAATGTTTCATCAAATCTGTAGCGAATACAATCGGAACAGACCTAACAAAATATCAAATTATAAAAAAATATGATTTTGCATGTAATCCAATGCATGTTGGTCGTGATGAACGTCTACCAGTTGCTATGTATACCAAAGAAAATCCTGCTATAGTATCCCCTGCTTATTTCATGTTTAAAATAAAAGATGAAAACTGTATTATTCCTGATTTTCTTATGTTGATTTTTAAACGTGAAGATTTTGACCGTAACTGTTGGTTTAGAACTGATGGAAGTGTACGTGGTGGAATCGCATGGGATGATTTATGTCAAATTGCATTTCCAGTTCCATCAATTCAAGAACAGCAGAAAATTGTAGATGCTTATCGCGCTATAACAAATCGAATCCGAATTAAGAGCAGATTAATGAATATCTGGAAAAGATTAACAGCATCCCTCTTCCAAACACAAAGATAAAGATTCTGCAGCGGCTTTTACAGCAGGTCATCAGTGATTACAAAAAACCAAACAAAATTAAGGCGCAGGAATTCAGCGAACGCATGAAAAAACTCGTAGAAGATTACAACAACCGCCACTACGATGACTTTTCTGTTCAAGTCCTTGATGAAGCTGCCAAACAGTTGAATGACCTGTTCAAAGATATTCAGAAGGATAAAGACAAGTTCAAGGAACTTGGCATTTCTTTTGAAGAAAAAGCTTTCTACGATATCCTTGTTAGCTGTGCCCAGAAGTTCCATTTTGAAAATCAATATCCTGATGCCCAGATGAAAGATCTTGCAAAGAAAGTAAAAGCACTGGTTGATGATAAAACCCGTTACACCGACTGGGATCAGCGAATTGATGTAAAAGCAGAAATGGAAGCCGATTTAATGATACTGCTTGATGAAAACGGATACCCTCCTGTTCCTAGAAATGAAGTTTATAACGAAGTTTTTGAGCAGGCGGAGAACTTTAAGAAGTATAATGAATAAAAAATACTTATAAGAAGTTGATAAAATAATTTGGTGTTGATTGGAGTAAAATCGATTACGCTAAAACATAAAGAAGTTTAGAGAGGTCTACATTCACATTAATTCATGGCAGTTGTGCCGATGTCCAGGATTTGAAGCGCAGGGAACGGTTCGTAAAAAGGCGAACGCGAGGAGCGTAAAAATAAAAATGAAACAGGCAAAAGCAATGTTTTTTTAATAAAAGCGGGATTTCGGTATTGACACAAAAAAACGTTTGGTATATAGTTCTAAACATCAACGCCGCAGTAGCTCAGTTGGTAGAGCGCCGGACTGAAAATCCGTATGTCGTTGGTTCGATTCCAACCTGTGGCACGAAAGGCTTCTGACTTAGGTCAGAAGCCTTTTTTTTGTCTAAATTGTTGTGTTACAAGGATTTAGGCAACAGTTTTTTAATATCAAATCTGTTTGGGCGATACCTTTTTTGTAGGAATTTGGATTCGTTTTCAAGCGGGATGTTTAATCGACACAAAAATCGACACAAGAATCGTTATGGGATTCGTGATGTTGTTTTTGTCGGTTAGGTCTTAACGACTTTATCCTGGGGGAAAACATGAAACCTTTTTATCTTACAAAAAATTCGCAGGGCTATTATCGGGCTGTTTTTTATAATCAGCAGAATGGCTGTTTTTCTTGTTCTAAGAGTACGCACTCTAAGGATAAGACTGAGGCTATGCTTATTGCGGCTGAATGGTATAAGAATGGGCTTCCTGACGGTTATACTAACAGTCGGAAAAACAATTCTTCCTGTGATTCTGTTTCTGGTTCTGGCTTGAACTTGTCCAACATTGTCAGCAGGCTTTCTAAAAATGAAGCTTTGCTTCTTGTTTCCTTGATTTCTCAAAGATTTAATGTTTCGGCTCTGAATGTAATGCCTGAAAAGTCATTTTCAAGGGTGGATACTTCAACATCGGTTGCTTCAGTTGAAGGTTATGAAAAAGCTTCCGGGCAAGGTAAAAAATCGTTTGCTCATGTTCATAAGAAAAAGAATCTTTCTGCTTCTGGGCTTATTCCTGAGGAAATGGCTAATAAATGTTATGAGGCTCTTAATCCTGAATGTAACTTGAAGCTCTGTGATTTCTTAAAAAATTTCTGGACTCCTGAAAAATCTGAATATATTCAAAATAAGCGTGCTCAAAAAAAATCTATTGGTGATTATCATTGCAAGGAAATGTTTAATATGGTTGAGCGTTACTGGAAGCCGTTTTTTGGTGATGACTTTACTGTTGGAGATCTTACTGAACAGTACCTTGAGGATTTTCTGCAGGAGCTGGCGAACTTCCGTCACCTTAAGGGGGCTACTATAAACCATGCCCGCACTTGTGGTGCGACTGGTTTGAAATGGCTGAAAAATAAGGGGCTTATCCATTCCAACCCTATGGCAAATGTTGAGGCTTTTTCTAAGAGTGATTCTACTGTCCGAGGTATTCCAAGTGAGGGTGAAATCAGGGCTCTGTATGAGCTTGAATGGGATAGCGAGGTTATGTATCTTGCATTTAATCTTGCTGCTTTTAG
>JBHAFG010000104.1:0-7285 GCA_041855945.1 Treponema sp.
CCGCAATTCTGGTTTTCGCCCAGTCGATTCTTTACTGGCCGTACGCGTTCAGACAGATTTTAAATTCAATGGAAAAAATTCCGCGCGAGATAAGGGACGGGGCGGCTCTTGTATGCAGAAATCCAGTCGTGGCGGCGGTAAAAGTCCATGTTCCGCTTTCAAAGATGTCCATAATCTCATCGTTTTTTTTCTGCTTCGCATTGAGTTCCGGAGACGCGGCCCTTCCGCTGGTGCTTGGAATTCCACGCTTTTCGACGCTCGCACTTGACACATTCAGGTTCGCGGGCGCATACAGGTTCAGCCACGCGTCCGCCTCTGGCGCAATTCTTTTTTTGCTTACAGGCGGACTTTACATTTTGAGCGGAAAAATAAAAAACATCAAAAAATAAGGAGAAAAAATCATGGGCATGAATGAAACCCCGTATTTTTCAATAAAAAACATCCGTAAGACATGGGAGGACGACTCGTTCCAGTTGAACTTCAACGCGGAAATACATAAGGGAAGCCTTCTTGGGCTTGTGGGAAGGTCTGGAAGCGGAAAGTCAACCGTTCTAAGGATTGCCGCAGGGCTTATCTGCACGGAGGAATACGTAAAAAATCATGTTCAGAAAAAAAAACGCGGTGTTCAAAAAGAAACCGACGCAGAAAAAACGCGCATAATCCTTGACGGAAAGGACATAACTTGCAAACCTCCGTCCGAGCGCGGAATAGGAATGGTGTTCCAGAACCACGCCCTTTTTCCACACCTTACGGTGCTCGACAACGTGGCGTTCGGTCTAAGGTTCTCGCACCGAGCAGAAAGGCTTAAAAAAACTGATGCAAGGGAAAAGGCGTATGAATTCCTTGGGCTTTTTGAAATGCAGAATTTCGCATCCCGTTTTCCAGAAACATTGAGCGGAGGCGAGGCTCAGCGGGTGAGCCTTGCAAGGACTCTGATTGTAGAACCCAAGGCGATTCTGTTCGACGAGCCTTTTTCATCTCTTGACAGGCCCATGACGCAGAAACTTCTGAACGACATAAAAGAAATGAAGGAACGTACAAAATTCACGGGAATATTCGTCACGCACGACATACAGGACGCAAAGGCCATGTGCGAAAACATAACCGCCATGAAGGAAGGAAGCCAGATTTGGACAGGAAGCGCCGGCCTCTTTGACGAGGAAATTTTAAGGCTGTAGTAAAGTTCCGACCTGAACAGGTTTTCTCAATAAAAACATGGGGCGTGTCGATTTTTTTTTTGATAGTTGATAGACTTTTGGAATGAACGAAAACCCAGACTTCCTTACATCGCAGATAATCACATACATAGGAAACAAACGCAGTCTGATTTACGACATCGAAAGCCAGATTCGTGAAATCTGCACGGTGCTGGGAAAAGAAAGGCTTTGCACCGCAGACCTTTTTTCAGGAAGCGGAATAGTAGCCAGGATGATGAAGCAGTATTCCTCGGAAATAACCGTGAACGACCTTGAAAACTATTCATACATGATAAACGACTGCTATCTTTCAAACAAAAGCGAATTCGACTCAAAAAAATACGATTCATACAGGGAAGAAATTCTTCGCCGCGCGGAAGGACATAAAGTCGAAGGAATCATAAGCGAACACTACGCGCCAAAAGACAGCGGCGACATAAAAAAGGACGAAAGGGTGTTCTATACAAGGGAAAACGCCCTGATAATCGACACGTACAGAAAACTCATAGACGAAGTTGTGGACGACGTTCCATTCAGAAAATTTTTTCTTGCCCCGCTCATTACGGAAGCGTCCATACACGTGAACACAAGCGGAGTTTTCAAGGGATTCTACAAGGACAAGTCAACGGGATTAGGCTGCTTCGGCGGAAAGGGAAAAAACGCCCTTTCAAGGATTGAGGGCACGATTCAACTTGAAAAGCCCGTGCTAAGCGACCACGAATGTAAAAAAAACCTGCACCAGGAGGACACAATCGTCATTTCAAAAAAACTTTCAGGGCTCGACCTTGTATACCTTGACCCTCCGTACAACCAGCACCCATACGGCTCAAACTATTTCATGCTGAACCTGATACTTAAAAACAGAATAGAAGCCTCCACAAGCCGAGTCTCTGGAATTCCGTCAGACTGGAACCGCTCGCTTTTCAACAGGAAGGCGCACGCATTGACTTCAATGGAAGAAACTGTGGCGGCGCTTGATTCAAAGTTCGTGATTGTAAGTTACAATTCCGAGGGCTTCATAAGTTTTGACGAAATGACCTCGATGCTTGAAAAATACGGAAACCTGAAGACCGTCAGCATAAAATACAACGCGTTCAGGGGAAGCCGCAACCTGCGCGAAAGACCCATACACGTATCTGAATATCTTTTTGTATTGCAGAAAAAGGGGAAATAAATGGAACTATACATCATAAGGCACGGAAAGACCGACTGGAACGCCCTTGAAAGACTGCAGGGACGAGCCGACATAGAACTGAACTCAAGCGGACGCGAGGCGGCAGGAAAACTGGGCGAAAGACTTGAAGGAGTGTTCTTTGACGGCATATACTCGTCTCCGCTGATAAGGGCGTATGAAACCGCGGCCCTTATACGCGGACACAGGAACATTCCAATCATACGCGACCAGAGGCTTACTGAAATAAGTTTTGGCGTGAAGGAAGGCACTATATACTCGGAATGGCTGAACGACGACCGCTCCTTCCAGTCGTTCTTCCACAGCCCCGAATCCTACGTTCCGCCAAAGGACGCTGAAGGTTTTGAAAGCGTAATTGAACGTACTGGCGATTTTTTGCGGAGCGTGGTGGAGCCGCGGCACGGAACGGCTGAACGGCTGATGGTCGTGGCGCATGGGGCTCTGAACGCCGCGCTGACTTCCGTAATGGAAAAACGACCCATTGAAAAATTCTGGGGCGACGGACTTTTTAAAAACTGCGAGGAGAGGATATACAGTTTTGACGGAAAAAACTGGCGTTACGTTGGAAAATAGGAATTTCCATAACAGGAACGCGCCGCGCATCCATGCACGGATTTCAATGGATTTTCAAGTCCAATTAAACGATAAACATTCCGAAAAAAACTGCCGAAAATCATTGTATGGCTAACACTTACGAAAAACCAGACTTCTGGTCCAGAAAGGCTTTTTCCGAAGGCTACCCGGCGCGCTCGGTGTACAAACTTCAGGAAATCGACGCCAAATTTAAAATCCTCAAGAAGACTGGAACAGTCCTTGACCTTGGCGCCGCGCCCGGAAGCTGGACCACGTTCCTTCTCAGAAACCTTAACGAGGGAAGCAAGGTGGTTTCCTGTGATTTAAATCCGCTGGACAGGTCAGTGAAAGCCGCGAACCTTGTTTTTTTTCAGGGCGACCTGAACGACGAAGAAATACGCGGAAAAATCAAGGCGGAAGGACCGTTCGACGCGGTGGTGTGCGACGCGGCCCCGCTAACAACAGGAAACCGCACAGTTGACACCGCAAGAAGCCAGCAGCTTGTTGAAATGGCGATATACTACGCAAAGACCATGCTGAGGCAGGGCGGACATTTTGTCGTGAAGATTTTTCAGAACGGAGACCAGCAGCAGTTCCTCAAGAGCATGAGGGAGATTTTTACAACGGCGAAAGGATTCAAGCCCGAAGCGTGCCGCGCGGAATCTTTTGAAACTTATTTGATTGGACTTTCTCGAAAATAGGACTATAATATGATGCAATTTGAAACATACAAGAACAAAAAGTTCTCAAAAGGTGCAAACGTTTATTTTATGATTTTTAACACAAGGATAAAGCGGATAATGTTCAATTCCGCGGCGGCGTTCTGTCTTGGAGCGGCGGTTACATTTACACTGCTTGCAGTATACGACAAAAAGGGAATACACACAGGTGTGGGTGGTCTTGAGACCGCCGGAGTTCCAACGTTCAACGAGTCCGACTTTGATCAGGTTTCGTCGTCGGAAAAAAATTCCACGGAATCTTCAATTGAAGCGCAGTCCGAGGGAGAATTCATCGCGGAGTCTTCGTTCGGCGACGCCGACTCGGACACTGAAGAAAACGCAACGCGACTTCTTGCCGAGGACGACGTTAAACTTTCCGCGCCTGAACTTGAACTCAGTTATTCAACATACAGGGTCAAAAAGGGCGACATGATAGGCTACATCGCGGAATCAAACAACATATCGCAGGACACCATAATAAGCGTGAACAACATACGCTCCTCGCGTCTTATACAGATAGGACAGTACCTTAAGATTCCTTCAATGCCCGGAATAATCTACACCGTAAGAAAAAACGGCGAAACGGTGGAGTCGATTGCCAAAAAATACGAGATAAGCGCTGAAAAAACAGGAGAGGTAAACAACATCGAAGTTTCAACACCGCTGAACGCCGGCATGACGCTCTTCCTTCCGGAGGCATATCTTGACTGGGTTACAAGGCAGGAAATAAACGGAGACCTCTTCCACAAGCCAATAAAGTCACGCTACTGGCTTTCGTCGTACTACGGCTGGAGAAGTTCGCCCTTCAATGGAAAACGCTCCTACCACTCCGGAGTAGACATGGCATCTCCAACAGGAACACCTGTATACGCGGCCCTTGGAGGAACCGTGTCCTCCACTGGATTCAACAACGTGTATGGAAACTACGTCATTGTAACGCACCATTCAGGCTACAAGACGCTTTACGCGCATTTGAGCGCGGTGCTTGTAACAAGAGGAAAATACGTTGACACAAACACAAGGATAGGACGTGTTGGAAGCACCGGAATGAGCACAGGCCCCCACCTTCACTTCACAGTGTACAAGAACGGAAAGACGGTCGACCCGATACAGCTCTGGAAATAAAATTACAAAAAAAGGCAGAAACTTTTTACGTTTTCTGCCTTTTCTTTTTAACCGCAAAACAATATTATGTATGGAATCATTCTATGAGGGAGAAGATGAAAAGGAAGAACAGGGTCCTTAAAGTCGTAAAGAACATCATTGCAAGGCTCTACGTATCAAGGGAGGCGTACAGGGAATCCCGATACGAAATACGGAACAGCAACCTGAACATGCTCTCGGCGGCAAGCCTTATCGCAAGCGCGATTTACTTGATTCTTTTCACCATGTCGTTCATTCCAATGGGACTCAGGATGGAAGGGCAGCGTTTCATCTATCTTGCGGTATCCTCTCACAGCCTGCTTTTTTTTGTTGTTTCCATAACGCTTCTTCCAACTCACAGAAAATACATAACGCTCTCACTGTATCTTTTTCTCTTCATGCTGTATTCACACGGACTTGTTGACGGAATAATCGTGAACAGGACTACCCATACGGCGGTGTTCTTTGTGCTGCAGATTGTATGCCCAAGCCTAATAATAGACAAGACTGTAAGGATGCTGTTTTACAACGCCGCGTGGACTTTCTCATACATAGGACTTTCGATTCTGTACAAGTCGCCTGAACTTGCAAAAATCGGAAACCTTGACGCAGCCTGTTTTTTTGTGGTGGGCAGCATGATGAACATGTATCTTTCGCACCTGAGGACAAAGGAATTCATACTGAACCAGGTGATACGGACTGAACGCGATTCCGACACGCTAACAGGACTTTTGAACAAGGGTTCTCTTACGCGTGAAATAAAGAAGAACCTTGCAAAGAATTCTGCGAACGGAGTGCTCCTTTTTCTTGACGTGGACGACTTCAAGGTCATAAACGACACATACGGCCACGACGTTGGAGACAGGGTGCTTCAGTCGATAGCAAGAATCCTGAGGGAAACTTTCAGACAGACCGACGTTATCGGACGCTTTGGCGGAGATGAATTTGTGATATTCATGACCGACACAAACGACATTTCAATCGCAGAGTCAAGGGCTCAAAAGGCGTTGAAAAACATGCGCACCTGCCTTAAAGAACCTTTGCTTCCCCTTTCAGTGCACGGAAGTTTTGGAATAGCGTCATGTTCCGCAAATGGAGAAAACTACAACAACCTCTTTAAAAAAGCGGACCTTGCGCTTTACGCCTCAAAGAATTCAGGAAAGAACAGAATTTCAGTGCACAGGGAAAACCAATGATAGATCTGGAAGAAGAAAACAGCAGAAAGACAAGATGCCTCCTTGTTGGAGAACCTGGAAACGACCTTCGCGAACTCAAAGGTCTTGTGGAAACGCTCGGAATGGAATGTGCAGAAAGCATCACACTTTCAAGGCTTGAAGTTTCGCCTGCATACGGAATGGGAAGCGGAAAGGCAAATGAGATAAGCGGCATTGCAAAAGAAAACCGGGCGGACTGCATAATATTCGACTTCAACCTTGAGCCTACAAAACAGAGGAACTGGGAAAACCTTTCAAAAATTCCGTGCTTCGACAGGCAGGAAGTGATAATACGCATATTCGCCCAGAGGGCAAGAACAAGGGAAGCCACCTTGCAGGTTGAACTTGCAAGGCTGAACTATTCCCTTCCAAGGCTCGCGCATTCATACGGCGACATGGCGCGCCAGAGGGGCGGAAGTTACGGCTCGAAGGGTTCGGGCGAAACACAACTTGAACTCGACCACAGACAGATAAGGGAACGAATAGCGCAGACAAAAAAGGAACTGCAAAAACTTGTTTCAACACGGAACACGCAGAAGAAAAAACGCGCTTCAGTTCCTGTTCCTGAATGCGCCCTGATCGGCTATACAAACGCAGGAAAATCAAGCCTTTTGAACGCCCTCACAGGCTCAGACTCATTCGTTGAGGACAAACTTTTTGCGACGCTCGATCCGCTTACAAGAAAACTGAACCTGAAGGACGGAAAGGGAATTCTTTTGACCGACACTGTTGGATTCATAAGCAACCTGCCACATTCACTCATCGACGCGTTCAAGTCCACGCTCTCCGCCGCAAAAGATTCAGACCTCCTTCTTTTTGTGCTTGACGCATCTGACGTGGACATAAAAATGCAGCACGACACCGTTGTAAAAGTTCTTGAAGAGATCGGAGCGGCGGAAAATCCTCGGCTCATGATACTGAACAAGGACGACCTGTGCCAAAAGGACGGAATCTTAAAGAGCGAAGTAAGGCGTATGTTCCCGGACGGAATTTTTGTGAGCGCAAAAACACACTGCGGATTTGAGGAACTTTCCAAAAAAATCTCGGAAAAACTGCTTGGAGAAGAAAAGACATACAGAATTCCGCTTTCAGAATCAGATTCAGTTCAGACCATAAGGACGAAGGGTGTTGTGATTTTGGAAGAATGGCTTGAAAAGTCCGTTCGGATAAAATGCAGGCTTCCGCATCCAGAATCTGAAAAATTTGAAAAATTCATCGCGGAAGACCAAAACGGAGAAGCAACATGAC
>JBHAFG010000105.1:0-4122 GCA_041855945.1 Treponema sp.
CCAGATATGCGCCGCGGCGAAGAACGTTATAGCGATTGTGTACGGCGCGCTTGACGCTGTAAGCGAACATTCAAAACTTTTTGGCGACAATTCAGAGAGCCTTCTTCTTGCGGCGGGTCTTAATGAAATACAGACGCTTGGAATGGCGATGGGCGCGACACATCCAGAGACGTTCACTTCAATTTCGGGCGTGGGCGACCTTGACGTAACCTGCAAGAGCAAATTTGGACGAAACAGAAGGTTCGGGCAGGACATAATCAAAACAGACATACTCAGCAAATTCAAGGACATAGACGACCTGATTGCAAACATAGGCAGGGTTGGATATCTTCCTGAAGGAGCGGTGGCGTGCAAGTACATCCATGAACTTTGCGAAAAAAAGAACATAAGGCTTCCGCTCTGTTCGGGGCTTTACAGGATATTGAACCACGAAATGCGCGTGATAGACTTTTTGGACGAATTCCTGAATTCGGGAAAGATAGACATATAGGTCGTCGATTGAATACAATTTTTTCTGGAGGAATGATTCGATGTTGGAGAAAATAACTGGGACATTCAGCGGAATATTGAAATCCCTAAGCGGAAAGTCCACAATCACTGAAAAAAACATTGAGGACACTGTAGAAGAAATAAAAATGGCCCTTCTTGAGGCGGACGTAAACCTCAGGGTTGTAAGACGTTTCGTGAACGGCACTATAGAAGAGGCGAAGGGTGAAAAGGTTTTAAAATCCGTAGAACCCGGACAGCAGTTCACCAAGATAATATACGACAGGATTGTGGCGATGCTCGGCGACGAAAAGAAAGACCTGTCGCTGAAAGGACCGGACACAACTTCCGTAGTCCTTCTTCTTGGACTTCAGGGCGCGGGAAAAACCACCGCGGCGCACAAACTTGCGTTCCGTCTTAAAAACGAGGGGCGTAGACCTCTTCTTGCGGCCTGCGACCTTGTGCGTCCCGCCGCTGTGGAACAGCTTTCCGTTCTGGGCGAAAAAATAGGTGTTCCTGTATTCAAGGAAAATTCAAAGGATGCCGTAAAGAACGCGGAAGAGGCGCTGAAATTCGCAAGAAAAAACCAGTACGACACCCTGATTGTTGATACCGCCGGACGGCTTCAGATTGACGAAGACATGATGGCTGAACTTGTGAAAATCAAGAAGAGCCTTTCTCCAGACGAGGTTGTGCTTGTCGCGGATTCAATGACGGGTCAGAACGCGGTTGAAATAGCCCGTTCGTTCGACGAGCAGTTGGGTCTTACAGGCGTGGTCCTCACGAAATTCGACTCTGACGCGCGTGGTGGAGCGGCGCTTTCGCTGAAGTCGATAACAGGAAAACCTGTGCTTTTCATAGGAACGGGCGAAAAAACAGAGGACTTCGAGCCATTCCATCCTGAACGAATCGCCGGCAGAATTCTTGGAATGGGCGATGTTGTTTCTCTTGTTGAAAGGGCAAAGGAAACAATCGACCAGGAAGAGGCCGAAAAACTCCAGAAAAAAATGGCGCGGAACGAGTTCACGCTTGAAGATATGCTTGCCCAGTTCCAGCAGGTTAAGAAGATGGGGTCAATGCAGTCTCTTGTAGATATGATTCCTGGAATGGCGAACCAGACGGTAGATACGGTCGGAATGAAGAAAAACGAGGCGATAATACTTTCCATGACAAAAAAGGAAAGGGCGAACCACCTGATAATCGGTCCTTCCAGGCGAAAACGAATCGCGAGGGGTTCTGGAACAAGCGTCGCCGACGTGAACAGGCTGATAAAACAGTTTGAAAAGACTAAACTTGCCATGAAAAAAATAAGCCGGAACAAGGTTCTTCAGGGAAGGCTCATGAGCCAACTTGGCGGAAACCTTGACATGGGAGCATTGGGAAGGTTCTAGTTTTTGAGTTTCGAAAATGGGCGTTGGCTTGAGGTGAAAATCTGCCGGCGTCCTTTTTTACGCCTGGTTCATTATGCCTTTACAGGCGATATTTAGCCTTTATGGACTAGTTTACAGTAACGACCGACACTGTCCTTCCGTCGTCCGTGTACGCCCTTTCCGGATTTGTCCTGTCAACTATTGCGCTCATTCCTATGAAATAGTTGTAGTAGTATTTTCCCCTTGGAAGCGGAAGAGTTATCTCGTAGAATCCGGGAGCGGTTTCAGTAAGTTCATAAATCCATGAATCCCATGAAGTGAACGTTCCGCCAAGCCTGATTCTGTGTCCGCTTTCTCCCCTGTAAATGAATTTTACACCGTCAACTTTTTTTGAATCCGTGACTTCTGGAACTTTTTCTCCAATGTCTACAACAGAGAGTGTAAGTCCGGTGTTTTCGTCGTATCTTGAAAGCCTGTTTCCAAAATCCTGAGTCCAAAGTCCGTCGACTACAAGGCGGTAGTGTATTTTTGTAAGTTCCCTTGGCCTTTCCAGTATGTAGAACAGCACCTCTTTTTTTACAGAACCGTCGATTTCCTTAAGCACGTGGCGTTCGTATCTGTGTACGGTCCTGTAGTCCTCAAAGTCGAACGCGATTCCCACAAAACGAGGTCCGGACGGATGGGAGAACACGATGTAGTTTTCCGTAACGCGCGGTTCTTCCGCCTCCATTATGTTTGCGACCGTGTTGTTGTATTCGTAGAGGTCCTTTTCCTGTGATGGCGAGGACTTTTTTGCGGCCGCGGAGAATCCAATGGAAAACATGACGAATGTGGCCAAAAAATTTCTTGTTCGCTTCATACTATGTTTTTCGGAAAAAAAATCCACACACTATAGAAAAAACTTGATTTTTTGAACTTGCGCATGAGATTTCAGGCGCGTTCTTAAAAATACGCATGAAAAGATAAAAAAATCCTAAACTGTGTTTTTTAAATTCCGATGAATAAAAAGAGAAAGGATAAAAGGGGTGTTTTATGGGGAAAAGAATTCTACTTTTTTTGGCGTTGACATGCGTTTCTCATTATGGTTTTTCATCGAGCCTTTCGTTTCAGATAGTGCAGCACAACGCGAGCCTGAACAAGGTCAGCCAGTCCGCCTATGTAATGGAAGACGAGATAATGAATTATTTTTTTGACAACGGCTTCATAGTGTCGAACGCGACGGCATCCATATCCACTTCCGCTGACGACGACAAAAAACTGTGGAGCGACGGCTACTACGAGGCGGCGGAAGGTTCTTTTGACGCGTTCATCCAGATTCACCTGTATTTCAATGGAAGTGCCGACAATGAAAACAAGGTCGCGCTTGGATTGATAGACACAGTTTCGTGGAGCGTAACTTCCGTCAGGACTGGAAAATGTATTGAAGAAAATAAAAGGCGTGTGGTAAAGCCTATGGACAGGGATACGGAAGCGAACCTCCGCGACTTTGCCTTTGATTTTGCCGCCCATATCAAACAGGTTTTAAGGAACAGGGTGTAGGAAGGAATATATGAAAAAACTAACAGGCGTAATTCTATCAGTTGTTTTTTGCTTTTTGCTCACGTCGTTCAGTCCTTCTTTGGACGGAAGGGCGGTGGTCGCAGATTCTGGCGTAATGCCCCAGGGCGTGTTCGCAAAGACTGTCGGCTATCTTCCTGGCGATTCCATAAGCGTTACGAATCTTGGTTCAAAGCAGAGCATAGACATTCTTGTCATAGGGGCGCTCGATCCGTCCGAGGGTGTTGCGATTCTTCTTTCGCCTGAAGCCGCGAAACTTCTTGGAATGGAAAAGGGCGGAAACAACGTCGTAAAAATTACAAAGAGGTCAGGACAGCTTGACGAGCAGGTTTCGGGAACCGCTGTCATAGGCGGAGTGTATTACGATTCCGCCGAGGAGGATTCAGGGCTTGAAGAAAGTCTTGACGAGGCTTCGACCGACACCTATACGGAGGAGGCGGAAAGTTCGGAAGGCAGTTTGTCTTCTGAAAATTCTGGCGCGTCTGGTGTGAAAGAAGAGGCGAAGGGCGGAACGAATGAAAACGTCTTGAAGGACGGCGGATCTTCGGAAGTTTATGCGGATGCAGATAAAACTTCCGGCACGGCTTATGAGGATACGGATAAGACCACGCCGGTTTATACGGATACGGATAAGACAAAGAGTTTTACAGACGCGAAAATAAATGAGGACGTGTCGGAAAAAATCCATTCAGATTTTACAGATCTTGAC
>JBHAFG010000106.1:0-3912 GCA_041855945.1 Treponema sp.
GGTCGGTCACTTCGATTGAGGTGTTTTTTCTTACGCTGATTTTTTCCATTCCACTTGCCCTTTTGTTCTGTGCGGGAAGGATGAGCCGTGTGAGGGTTGTCTCGTGGGCGACAAGGATTTTTCTTCTTGTAATACGCGGCACTCCGCTCATGCTGCAGCTTCTTATGGTGTATTTTGGGCCCGGTCTTTTTGTAAAATGGCTGAACGGTTTTGGCTACGGCATGGTTTTTCGGTGGAACCGTTTTGCGGCGGCGATAATCGCTTTGGTGGTGAACTACGCCTGTTATTTTGCGGAGATTTATCGCGGCGGAATAGAGTCGATTCCGCGTGGACAGTATGAGGCGGGAAGGGTCCTGGGCTATACGCCGTCGCTGACTTTTTTCAGGATAATACTTCCCCAGGTTGTAAAACGTATTGTTCCCGCAATGGGGAACGAGGTGATAACTCTTGTAAAGGATACCGCCCTTGTTTCTGTAATAGGGGTGGCGGAACTTCTTATGGTTGCAAAGGAGAGGCAGAGCGCGATGTTTTCCTTTACGCCTCTTCTGATTGCGGGCGTATTTTATTTTGTAATGAACTTTTTTGTTTCGCTTGCGTTCTCAAAACTTGAAAAGCGGCTTTCGTATTACAGTTAGGCCGCTTTAAAAAAACAGGAATTTTTTATGGAAGAAATAATCAAGGTAAGGAATCTTAAAAAATCGTTTGGCGACGTTGAGATTATACGCGGAATAGATTTTTCCCTTCACAGGGGAAAGGTGCTGGGAATCATCGGTCCTTCCGGTTCTGGAAAGTCTACGGTTCTCAGGTGCATAAGCCAGCTTGAAAGGGTGAGCGGCGGTTCTGTTGAAATATGCGGAAAAATGCTTGTGAAGGACGGAGTGTATTGTTCCGCCAGGGAATCCAGGGAAATCGCCTTGAAGACGGGGCTTGTGTTCCAGAATTTCAATCTTTTTCCGCACATGAGCGTGCTTCAGAATGTAATGGACGCTCCGCTGCACGTGCTGAAAAAAAAACGTTCGGAAGCATACGAAAATGCAATTGAACTTTTACGGCGCATGAACCTTTCAGACAGGGCGGACTATTATCCGGGACAGCTTTCAGGCGGACAGCAGCAGCGTGTGAGCATTGCGCGCGCGCTTGCCCTGAATCCGGAGGTGCTGTTTTTTGACGAGCCGACCAGCGCGCTCGATCCTGAACTTACGGGTGAGATTCTTTCAGTCATAAGGGACCTTGCCTCTACAAAGATGACGATGGTTGTGGTGACGCATGAAATGGCGTTCGCGCGCGACACCAGCGACTATGTTTTTTTTATGGACGGAGGCCGCATCGTGGAGGAGGGAAAGCCTGAGAAGGTGATATCGAATCCGGAGCATGAAAGGACGCGCCTTTTTCTTTCAAGGTTTGCCTGAGGTTTTTGTTTGTATCGGCGCGTGTTAGAATGTGCAAGACGCACGTAGTAAGTGTACGAAGCGCGATTTAATGTGTACAGCACGCGTTGCAGGACTTGTAAGACGCGCGTTTTAATTTGTACAACGCGCGTGTTAGAACGCGGCGCATCTTGCCTTTTCCAGATTTGGAAGAAGTTCCTCGTAGTAGAACCTGTCGTCGATTTTTTTTCCGCCCGCGCTGTGTCCGGGCTTCCTGTCGCAGCGCACGTTGGGGCCGTGAAAGTCGCTTCCCGCCGTTATGAAAAAATCATGCCTTCGCGCCAGGTCCTCAAGCCTTAGACATTCCGTCATCCTTGCGCCTGGGTGGAACGCTTCGATTCCTGCGATTCCCCTTTCCTTGAAGTCCCTGAACGCCGCATCCAGTTTGCTCCACGAAAGGTATAGCGACATGGGATGGGCTATTACAGGAACTCCGGAACTTTCGTATATCGCGACTATGGCCTCGTCAAGGTTCGCGCCTTCGTTCTGCGTGTACCACGGTCTTCCCCTGGAAAGGTATTTGTCGAACGCGTCCTGCCTGTGCTTTACTATTCCGTGTCTTTCCATCCATTCTGCAAAATGCGGACGGCCAAGTGTTTGGTTTGGAAACTCCGACTGCAGTTCTTCCAGCGTGATTTTGTATCCCGCTTCGTTCAGGTGTCCGATTATCTTAAGGTTCCGTTCCCCTCTTTTCTTCTGTGTTTTTTCCACAAGGTCTAAAAGCGATTTGGAGGTGTTCCGTATGCCAAGTCCAAGCAGGTGGAATTCGCAGAACGGCTGTTCTATTGTGATTTCTATTCCCGGCACAAACGTGATTCCGTTTTTTTTGGCGGCGATTCCAGCCTCCTCAAGTCCGCCTGTAGTGTCGTGGTCTGTTACCGCCATTACAGAAATTCCTTTTGCCGCGGATTTTTCAACAAGTTCTGTTGGAGAAAACTGTCCGTCCGACGCTGTTGTGTGCATGTGTAAATCAATCATCCGCATTAACATAGCACAAATCAACCGATTATGATATAATCGTTCCTACTGTATTAGGGAGATAGCGTTTATGCCAAGAGTCATGCAATATTCCAAGGGTTCGATTCCGTATTTTTCAGGGGATAGAGATGAGCGTGTTTTTATTTTGCAGAAGGGAATATTGCTCCTGTCGAGCCAGGACATAGAAACTGGAAAAACTGTTACGGAACAGGTGAAGCCCGGCGAATTTTTCGGCGTCAAGTCCGCGCTCGGTCATTTTCCACGCGAGGAGTCTGCGACCGTTCTTTCCGACTGTTCCGTTGTTGTTCTGACCGTACAGGAATTTGAAAATCTTTTCAGCGGAAACAAGCAGATCATAATGAAGATGCTGAAGGTTTTTTCAGGACAGCTTAGGCAGATTCACAGGAAGATAAACGCGATTTTGAACAGCGCGCCCGTCGATCAGCAGACGGGAATGCTTGAGGTTGCAAAAAGTTTCTACGCGGAGGAACAGTTCCGTTCGTGCTGCGACGTGTGCATAAAGATTCTGAAAAGGTTTCCCGACACATCATACAAGGTTGAGATTGCAAAGCTGTACGAAGACGCAAAAAAGCGGAACGGCCTTGTACGCCAGCGTGAAGTAGTCGAGGATTACGCCGACTCTCCTGACGCGTCGATGAAGGCGTTTGAACTTCCCGCCTTTGAAAGGTTTGCGAAAACTTACGAGCCGGGTGAGGTCATAATATCGGAATTCGAAACGGGCGACACGTTCTATCTTATACAGAGCGGTTCTGTACAGCTTATAAAATGTGCGAACGGAAACCAGAAGAACCTTGACATTTTAAAGACGGGTGAATTTTTTGGCGAGATGGCGATTCTTGACAATTCTCCGCGTTCCGCGACCTGCATGGCCAAGACCAGGGTGAAGTGCCTTGAGTTCAGCAAGGAAAATTTCGAGGCCCTGATAACTGGAAATCCAATGATTTCTCTGAAACTGCTTAAACTTTTCTGCAAGAGGATATACGACCAGAAGAGGCGTTTCAGAATTCTTGTAATAGAAGAACCGCACGCGCGTCTTGCCGACGTTTTCCTCATGCTCGACGAGATGAATCCACAGGCCGCGATAAACGACAGGACCCGGAAATTCAACGTTACGGTGCCTGATGTTGCGTCATGGGCGGGGCTTACGCAGGAAGTTACGCGTGACGAGATAAACCGTCTTGTGGAAAAACGTAAAATCGAGGTGTATGACACATATATTTTGGTAAATAATATCGTAGATATGAAAAGGATAGTTGACCAAAAGACGATGACTAAATAGAATGTAGTCCTGTAATTCAACAAGAAATTACGCCAACTTAGCTCACCTGGTAGAGCAACGCACTCGTAACGCGTAGGTACTCGGTTCAAGTCCGGGAGTTGGCTCTAACGCCGCTCGTAGCAGAGTGGCGTCTTTTTATTTAACGGACTGTTGCGTCTGGGGGGAACTTGAACCGAGTAACGGAGCGAGCGCGGTCGTAAGAGCGAA
>JBHAFG010000107.1:0-26912 GCA_041855945.1 Treponema sp.
CATGACACTTTGCCTTGTTGTAGATGAAGTCGAGTACAACATTTTTCCTTGAAGGAATTTCAAGTCCATATACAGAAAGTCCGCGGTCGTCCTCAATGTATGACAGCCTCATTTTTTTACTGAAACGGGATTTTCTGCACTTTTGCAGAAGCACGATTATTTTAAAGTTTTTTTGAAGGGCGAGAGCCTGCTCCCTGAAAAAACTTCCTCCAAACGGATTTTCCTTTGTGGGATACCACGACGGAATCATGAGTATCGTTTTCATCTTCTACCACCCGAGCCGGTTTCGTACCGTAAGAGTCTTTTTATTCTGTGTTTAAGTCTTGTCTTGAAGTTGTTCCACAAGAAAATCCTTCTGTCTTTTTTGCTGAACCATGACGCTGAAAAATGATGTATTGAATGGGTGTTTTCTGTAAGACTGTCGAAAATCTGGCTGTAATTCATGGGACAGAAGTATTCTGTCGGAAAAACATGGAAGCCTTCAATGTCCTGTTCGCTTCTGTCGTTTTTCATGCCGTGCGCCATCAATATTTTTGTATGAATCATCGGACCCGTGTTGTTTTTGAGCACGTCGTCCGTAAAATCCAGGCTTTCATAATAATCCCTGATTTCTTTTATAATTTCATTTTCAGGCTCAGAACCGACGGCTGAACCAGGATTTACGTAATCGCTGCATTCAAAGCCTGCAAACGCCCTGTATTCAAGAAGGCCGTCAAAAGATTTTACAACCTCCACGTCCGTGTCAAAATAAATGCCTCCGAACCGGTAAAGCACATCCACGCGCAGATAGTCGGTAACAAACGCCCATTTTCCTTTTTCAGCGGCGGCCTTTACAAATGGAGTTTTATTGAGGTCGTAGTTTTCTTCGTTCCAGAGTTTTATCTCGTAATCCGGACAGAACTTTTTCCATGTCTTTATGTACCGCCTGAATTTCAGGGGCATTCTTTTTTTTCCAAACCAGCAGCAATGTATGATTTTTGGTATCATTCCACCTCCCTTACCGTCTGATTTCCTGGCAGAAAATCCTGTACAGTTTTGCTATCATTCTCTGAAAGATATTGCGCCTGTATTTTTTCAGGAAGGACTGCAATTCCTCCCTGTCCAGTTCAAGGAGCGAACACAATTTTTCTGTTGAAATATTTTTTTTACTGGAAATTTTACAGGCAAAATCCAAAAGTCCGAAAGTTTCCTGTGTAAGACCAAGGCACTTTGTCTGAATTTTTGCATAATCCAAAAAACCATGGAAGTTGTTCAATGAACCTGTGTAGCCATTGGCGTCATTTCTTGTAAGCCCGTCATCCATGTATTCGCACATATATATCGAATCTGGATAGAACGCTATGTGGTAGCCGTCAAATGATATTGAATCCCAGCATACAGCCTCCGTGCAGAAGAATTCTCCGTCATATTCTGGAAACGGATGGGATTTCAGAATGTCCGTCCTGTAAACCTCGGCCTTGTCACATTCAAGTCCGTATTTTTTTCTTTCATGGTTTCTGCATTTAAGCCCTGGATTCAATTTAAGCAGGGCGGGAACGGAAAGGGCTTCCTTTCTGTTTATCTCATATTTGCTTCCACTGACCGCCGCAAGTTTTTCATCTCCGCTGTTTTCCTTCACCCATCGGCATATTTTTTCAACAGCATCCGTCGTGATGAAGTCGTCGCTGTCCACTATGAAAAACCATTCAAATTTCGCCTTTTTCACGGCCCTGTTTATCGCCCTGTGTTTTCCGCCGTGAATCTGTTTTTCATATAAAATTGGAAAGTCCGCTTCCTGTATGAATGATTCAACCAGTTTTTCCGTACCGTCGCCTGAGTCATCGTCTATTACAATCCATTCAAAATCCTTCTTGCTCTGGTTCTTTAAGGAATCAAAAAGTCTTGGAAGCGTATGGGCTCGGTTGTATGTGGGTGTAAAAATTGTAACCATCATTTTCTCCTTATTCTTGATATTGCAACATCCATGAAGTATCTTGCCTCCTTCTTCCAGAAGACAGACAAAAACCAGAGGACGGAAACACAGAAAAAGAGGATGCCGGCCTCCAATAAAAACCAAAAGAAGTTTCCTGGAACAAAGTCTATGCGCCTCATTGCAAGGAAGCAGGCAAGGAATACAATGACAAGCCGTATAAAATAGCAGAAATACGAAACGAAATACGACATCACGTTTTTTTCAAATATCTTTTTATAGACTATTGCAGGCTGAATCCAAAAGGGAACTAAAAGAGTGCTGAGTATCGTTCCAATCACAATTCCTATAAGTCCAAAAAATTTCGCAAACATTATGGAAAAGGCAAGGTTCAGCATGCTTTCAACCAGGGGGGCGAATTTGTCCTCCTCAAAAAGCCCCGCCGCCGTTTTTATGCTTCCTATCGCGGATCTGTTTCTTGAAAGGTAAAAACTGGACACAAGGGCAATTACAACCGGGAAAGAAAGGACCGTGTCACCGCCAAGCCAGACCCTTATGAATGTTGTAAGAAGGAGCGCGAGGCACACGGTTGAAACGCTTGAAAGCGTCTGGTTCAGGAAAAAAAGCCTTTCAAACAGGAGTTTCTGATTTTCCCTTGTTTCTGTTACAAGGAAGTTTCCCACGCTGTCCTTTATGTTTTCGAACACAAGATTTATGAAATTTGTAATCATTCCTATTATCATCAGATAACTTGTATATCTTCCAGCCTCGGTTACGCCGCAGAAATATGAAATCAGCAGGTTGTCCGTTCCAAAAACCACTACGCCTCCTAGCGAATGCCAGAAAAGCGCCTTTATCTTTCGCATTATGTCGCCGTAAAGTTCCGCCGGAAGTTTTTCCGCCCTGCCTTTCAGATACGGATATATTTTTGAACATGAAACGCTTATTGAAATGTTGTAAAGCAGGGTGCAGGCAATCTGTACAGAAAGGAAGAGTATGTAACTTGAAGTGAAATATACCGCGGCAAGCTGTGATATCTTGAGAGCGTAGGTGTATGCAAGTGTTATTACAGTCACAACGTAGTTTTTCTGGTCGGCGACTATCAATGTCCTTTTGTATACCAAAAGATATGAAAAAACGCTGTTCGCAAGAAAAAGAAGATATACCGTGTATATGTATGGGGCTGAAAAATCGCTCTGTTTTATCAGGCGCGGAACGAACGGCATGAGTGCGATTCCTATGCAAAGAACCACGCAGGCGATTATCCTGTACGCCTTCCTGTAAAAGTCCATTATTGATTTTATGAGGGCTTCGTTTTTTTCCGCCAGAGGCCTGTACAGGGCGAAGGTGATTGCAGTTCCGATTCCCATTTCTGAAAGCCCCAGGATTGCAATAACATTTCCAAGCACACCGTTAAGTCCAAGAATCTGCAGTCCCAGGTTTTCTTTTATGACCTTGCTTGTAAAAAGAGAAAGCACATACATGAGTATGTTTGAAAGCAGCGCGACCATTATGTTTTTAAGGGATTTTTTCTTTCTTGATTCTTCCGTCATCTTCTACCCAGGATTCTTTTAATTTTTCCGGCGACTTTAAAGGAAAAACTCTTCTGTTTTTTTATTTTTTCTTCATCCTGGGCCTGCATGGCGACAAGAAGATTTGTAAGAACCGTGTTCCGATCGACATCGGCGAATTCTGCAAACATATTGAAATAATGGAAAAATCCTTCCTTTGCATTTTTATTGTCAAAAAAAAGACGCGCTATCCAGTCTTCATGTCTGCAGTCCAAGGTTGAAAAGTCTGTCCTGGGTTTTAGTCCGTGCAGGTGTAAAATAACCGCATCGTCGTTTATCCCCCAATACGGCTTCCAGTTGAATTTGTTGTCCAATCTTAAAAAATTATTTTCATAGATTGAATTCAAGTATCCCTGGTCGCAACATTCAATCTTTGCAAGTTGTTTGCCCGACAACATTTCAACGAGTTTTTTCTTGGCCTCCCTGTATGATTCTAAATTTACAAGCATAACACCTGCATTGAAATAGTCATAGCTGTATGAGTTTGAAAACTCCGGGCAGACTCCCACTGTATCAGGAAGGCTTTCAAATGAATCAAGCGTTATGTCCTTCAGGAAGATTACGTCGGTGTCCGCATAAAGAATGTATTCATCGTCTTTTTCTATGTCCGCTATCATGAAACGCAGGAACCTGGAATACATCGAAGATTTTGTAACAGATATTTTTTTAAGGTACTCGTCCGTATACGTAAGGAAAAGCGGCTCCTCAAAGTCGATAGAGGCGGCGTGGATGTCTACGCCGTATTCCAAAAGAAGTTTGTATATTTTGTCGTCTGTAATGGAATCGCATTTTTTCTTCCTGAAGTCATAAAGACAGTGAAGTTCAAGAGAGGTGTTTTTTACGGCGGAGTCCAATGTACATTTCAGCATGTAATAGTATTCATCTTTTGCGGAAATATCGTCAGACATTGCAAAGTAACATTTCATTTTTATCTCCAATTGTTTATTTTTTCCACAACGTACATGACCTGCTCGTTTTTTATCGCGGGACCTATCGGAAGGCTTAATTCCTGAGCCGCAATCTGTTCCGTAATTGGAAGAGTCAGACAGTTCCATTCTGAATAGCACTTCTGTTTGTGAGGTGGAATGGGGTAGTGAATGACCGTTCCTATTCCATTTTCGCAAAGATGTTTCTGCAGTCCATCCCTTGATTCAGAAAGGACGGGAAAAAGATGGTATGCGTTGGACCTTCGTTCCATTGTGGACGGAAGGCGGATTTTTGGATTTTTGATTCCATCTATGTACATTTCCGCGACATCCTTTCGCCTTTCATTGTCTTTTTCAAGGTGCTTCAATTTTACTGCAAGGACAGCCGCCTGAATCTCGTCAAGACGGCTGTTTCTTCCCACGTGGTCAAAAACGTACTTTCTGCTTGAACCGTAGTTTGCAAGGCTTCTTATGCAGTCCGCAAGTTCTTTGTCGTCGGTAGTTACAGCCCCGCCGTCTCCAAGCGCGCCAAGGTTTTTTCCAGGATAAAAACTGTGCGCGGCTGCGTTTCCAAGGCTTCCCGTCCTTCTTCCTTTGTACTGACATCCGTGGGCCTGGGCGTTGTCCTCAAAAAGTTCAAGGCCGTGTTTCCTGCAGATTTCCTGAATTTTTTCATTCATGGCGCAGCGGCCGTAAAGGTGCACGAGCATCACCGCCCTTGTTTTTTCCGTTATTTTCGATTCAACCAGGTCTTCGTCAATCTGCAGCGTTTCAAGTTTGGGTTCTACGAGGACCGGAACAAGACCGTTTTCGCTTATTGCGATTATGGTGGCGATGTATGTGTTTGCAGGAACGATTATCTCGTCTCCTTTTTTGAATCTTCCAAGTTCGATGTACGCCCTCAAAATCCAGATGAGTGCGTCAAGTCCGTTTGCAACTCCCACGCAGAACTTTGTTCCGATGTACGAGGCGTAGTCTTTTTCAAACTTTTCGTTTTCCTCTCCCTGCAGATACCAGCCGGAAGATACGACACGAGCTACCGCCTCGTTTATTTCTTCTGAATGTAAACCAGTGATTTCTTTTAAACTTAAAAATGGTACTGTCATAATACGCCTTCAATGATAATAATAATTCGTTCCATGCACAACCGCTTCAAAGGTTAAAGGGTTTCAATACTGCGCAGAAACCTTGCGGGATTTCCCGCCCACACTTCATTGTCCGGTATGTCTTTTGTAACAACGCTTCCAGCCCCGACCATCGCGTTCTCTCCGACGGTGCAGCCCGCTATTATGGTGGAATTCGCCCCTATGCTCGCTCCCTTTTTTACAAGCGTCCTTGAAAGCGTCCACGCGCTGTTCTTTGAACGGGGAAAAACGTCGTTTGTAAAAGTGGCGTTCGGTCCTATGAAAACGTTGTCTTCAATTGTAACTCCATCCCATATCTGCACGCCCGACTTCACCGTTACATTGTCGCCTATGACCGTTTCGTTTTCCACAAGACAGTTCGCGCAGATGTTGCAGTTTTTTCCAATCCTTGCGCCAGGAAAAATGACGCAGAACTGCCATATGTTTGTGTTTTCTCCGATGCAGTTTGATTTGCAGTCGGCAAGTTCGTGTATCATATTTCTCCCGAATCAATTTTTCTTGATTGATTTTAAAAAATCGTCGTAATTTCGGATGTATTCCTTTTCGTCATAATGTTCGCTTGCAAGCACTACAAGTTTGCATCCGTAGCTGAAATCGTGCATCTCCCTCCACATTCCAGGTCCTATGTAAAGCCCCACGTCCGGTCTGTTCAGAAGCACGGTCTCGCGCTTTTCACCGTCGTCAAGCACAAAGCGGCACGCGCCGTCCATGGCTATAACAACCTGCTCAAGCCTTGTATGCGCGTGGAAGCCCCGGCTTTCGTTTGGAAGAGTGTCGAACATATAGTACATTCGTTTGATTTCAAACGGAACGTCGCAAAGCGATTCTATCGCGACAAGTTTTCCACGTCTGTCGCCGCGCACCGGCATTTCAATCAATTTATAGTTCATAATCAAATACAACCTGTAACGTAATGTTTATTGCATGACCAGCCTTCACACAGTGTAAAACCGGTATGTGAAAATTAAAATCAAATTTCGATTTAAAAATTATACTTCATGGTCAAATTTCCATGAAAATTATACACCGTATTGTTCGATCTGTAACGGTAATTGTGTACATGAACCAAATTCAGATTTAAATCCAGTGCAAAAGAATCCGTCAAAAAATACGTGCCGCAAAGTCCATAGGAACGATAGGTCTCAAACTTTCCGTAATAGTCCTTGAAAGTGGCGCCGCTTTCTCCGTTCGCCTTTTCATATACCGCCTTGTTGTATATGTAATTGTTGTCGGGGCAGAATCTGTGGAACATGAAGGTTATTTTTCCCCTGCCGTGGTAGACGTCGTATGAAAGGTACTGGCTGTTTCCAAACTGTCCGCTTCCAGCACCCATGGACTGGCCTTTGTTAGTGTAGCCCTGTCCTACAAATCCGTGGGCGTAATAGCCCATGTACTGCCACTGAAGTTGAAAATCCTGGGACATCTCAAAGTTGTTGAATTCAAACAGAACGGAGCTTTCAAGGTTCATGGTTTCAGGCAGTTTTGTAAAAAGTTTCTGAAAATGCAGGGGAATCCTCTGTTTTACGCCTGCAGTGTATATCGCTGTGTGGAATGGATTTGAAATCTCGTCGGAGGAAAAATCGTCTCGTCCAAGTTCGCCGTAAATTTCAAATCCGATTGCAGGAAATCTCCAGTCGGCGAAAAACGATATTTTCTGATCCTCGTCGTTTCCGCTCGTTGCAAGTGAATTGTGTCTTTTTGTCGAAAAAAGCCTGAGAACCTGCGCGAAATTCTCAGGCTTCCAGTAAAACATGAACATACGGTTGATGCCAAATGTAAAGCCTGGAATGAATGAGGGGGAATACGAGGCGGAAAGCACTTGCACCATTCTTTTGTCGTTCTCCAGGTTCCCGTCAAAATAATCCGACTCTTCAAGACGTCCAACCCACACGCGTCCCTCTATTTCACCAAGGTTCAAGTTCAGTTTTGGAACTGTAATGCCCGTCCTTCTAAATCCCACGTCGAATTTTGGATATGGGGAAGCGTTGTTGCTTCCAAGCATAGGGTTCAGCACCGCAGGACCAAGCCACGGCGACTGTGTTCCAAAACCCACCGTGAACGTTCTCCATGTCCAGCGGATTTCAGAGTCTCCCGTGCTGAAGTCGAAGAACGGCCTTTCTCCGAACCGCTGCGGAAGGTCCGTTCCGATGTTGCTGCCCGTTCCCCAGAAATATCCGTATTCGCTGTCGTACGCCGAAGGCATTATGTCAAAATGCAGGTTCTGGCTGAATGAAATTTCAGGGCGGAGGGTCAGTTCAAGACCGAAAAGTTCAAGCCTCGCGCCTGCAGAAAATTTTCCGTTGAAGCCTTTTCCCTGCCACAGCGCGCCGTCGTTCTGTCCGTATGGAGAAGCGGTGTTCACGCTGCTGAAAAAGTCAGGGCCGTACACCTTGATTTTAATGGAACGGTCAATTCCGTCCAAAAACCAGTTGGAGCGTTTTTCATCGGACTTCCAGACAGTCTTTTTTGTTCCAAGGTTCAGGTCCTTCCACGGATGTATTTTCATCTGCGTGTCGGATGAAAATACAAAACCGTCCGAAAAATTTTCTGAATCCGTTTTAAAAATCCACTTGGAATCGCTCAGCGTCCTGTAGCCCAGGGTGGGGCGTTCAACAGTTCCATTCAGGCTCAAAAAGTCGTAGTAGTCCTCTTCGACTGACTTCAAGACTTCCTGGGAAAACACGGCTTCAATAAAAAAAACGTGCAGGACAAGGCAGGTAAATATGGCAGTTCTTTTCATAAAAAATCATCGCCTCCAAAAATCATTCTTCTTCTAGTTTTGAAAATATGAAGTTGCAGAAGGTCTTTATCCTGTTTATGAACGAGGTTTCAATCCTGTGCGTAAGGAAAGGAATCCTTGGGGCGCGGACGCCTCCCGCTCCGTATAAAATCCAGTTTTCTCCGTCCCTGAAAAGAAGTATCGTGCTTTTCATGCAGTATGGGTTCACGCAGGTGATTCCCTCGAACTTCAGGGGGTTCGTGTTTGTCTGCTCGTAGAACAGATAGTCGTCGGAATCTTCAATTTCGATCGGGCAGTATATGTCGCCGAAAGGTTCCATGAACAGTTTCGCCCTGAAAAATTCAAGTCCGCCTTCCCTTGTTTCTGCGCTTAAAATCTCTGCGGTGGTGTAAAGGTCGTAGTACCTCTGGTGGCGTTCAGACCAGTATGGAATTCCCGCGTATTCTTCTATGTTCTCAAGGGCGGAGCGTATTTTTTTTGGAAGGTCCTCGTTTCCTTCGTAAGGCTCAACCTTTATTATTTCTGCAAGATAGTTGGGCTTCGTCGCGGACACGGAATCCCTGAGTTTTTTTATACCGGGATTTTCTCCTTCAATGCTCATGTACCTTGCGTAGTCTATGTTCCGTATCAAAACTTCGCCGCGTCCAAGAACCGCCCTTTCTTCTTCTGAAAGGCGTGAATTGAACGGAAGCGGATGGATGGCGGAAAGGGCCGTAAAAAGCGCCGCCAAAAAAAACATGGTCTTTTTCATACGGCAGGATTATACCAAATTGAAATAAAAAAGTCTGATGTTCTGCATGATATATGTAAAATAAATCAACTGTGCTATAATCTTCAAAATCATACTGTAAATTTAAGGAGAAGTGCGTCCACGCGCTTAAAAAAAACATGATTGCAGAATACATAAGGGAAACCCTTGAAAGTCCTTCGGCGGGCGTAATCAGAAAGATGTTCGAGGAAGGCGCCGCCCTCAAGAAAAAATACGGAGAGGACAGTGTTTTTGACTTTTCCATAGGAAACCCGGACCTTGAGCCTCCAAAAAAACTTGTGGACGCCGTGGTCGATGTCGCATCAGACCTTTCAAGGAACAGGCACGGATACATGCCGAACGCGGGCTATCAGGAGGCAAGAATCCAGATGGCGAAAAAAACTTCTGCGGAGCAGGGCGTAAAGATAGGGTGGAGAAACATAGTGATGTCGGTTGGTGCCGCGGGCGCGCTGAACTGCGTGATGAAGGTCCTTCTGAATCCAGGCGACGAGGTTGTGGTTCCCTCTCCATATTTTGCAGAATACGGACACTACATAAAAAACCACGGCGGAAAACTTGTCGCGGTAGGAACAGGACCTGATTTTTCCCTTGACGTCGACCTTGTAAAAAAGGCGCTCAACCCAAGGACCGCCGCCGTCCTCATAAATTCGCCCAACAACCCCACGGGAAAGATTTACAGCGACCAGGAACTGGACCTTCTTTCCGACGCCCTGAAGGAGCATGGAGAAAAAACCGGAAGGTTTCCATACATAGTATGCGACGAGCCATACAGGGCGATTTCGTATGACGGAAGGAAGGTTTCCGCAGTGTTTCCAAAATACAGGAACTCGGTTGTGGCGACAAGTTTTGCAAAAAATCTGAGCGTTCCAGGAGAGCGAATTGGATATGTCGCTGTAAATCCCGAATGTGAGGACGGAGAAACCTTTGTTTCCGCCCTGAACTTTGCGACAAGGACTCTGGGCTTTGTGAACGCGCCGGCGTTTTTCCAGAAGGTCATAGCAAAATCATGGGACGCAGAATGCGACTATTCCCTGTATGAAAAACGGAGGAACAGCATGATGGCTGTTATGGATTTTGCGGGACTTTCATACGCCGTCCCGGAGGGCGCGTTCTATCTTTTTGTGAAAGTTCCGGAAGACTGGAACGGCGACGACATGGCGTTCACCGAACATCTTAAAAAGTTCAACATACTGTGCGCGCCCGGAAGCGGTTTTGGATGTGCGGGCTGGTTCAGGATTTCATACTGCGTGTCTGAAAAAACGATAGAAAACTCAAGGGAGGCGTTCAAAAGGGCGGTTTCATCAAGATGAACATATTCATGCTGAGCGCGGAGGTTTTTCCCTTCGCAAAGACAGGCGGACTTGCAGACGCCGTTTCTTCGCTTTCCTCCGCCCTGCGCAGAAATGGAGAGTGCGTTAAAATCCTTCTTCCACGGTACTACAGCATTCCCCGTGAAAAACTTGAGCCTGTTGCAAGGGGCGTTTTTGTAAGCCTTGGACCGTCTGAGGAAAGGGCGGATTTTTACAGGACGAGACTTCCTGGAAGCGGCGTGGAGGTGTATTTCGTGGACTGCGATAAATTCTTTGGCCGCGACGGATTTTACGGACCTTCCGCGGATTCAGAATATCCGGACAACATTCTAAGGTTCTCGTTCTTCGCGCGCAGTCTTTTTTCACTCTGCGAAACATTGAACTTTTTTCCAGACATAATACACTGCCACGACTGGTCTAGCGCGCTCGCTCCGGTCCTCCTGAAATTCCAGGAACGGGAAAAGAAACCGTTCATGGGAACAAAGTCAGTGTTCACAATCCACAACGCGGGCTACCAGGGAATCTTTCCAAGGGAGGCATTCCGTTTTACAGGACTTTCCGAGGAACTTTTCACCAAGGCGGGCTTTGAACATTTTGGAAGCGTGAATTTCCTGAAGGCCGCGGCAAGCGCATCGGACAAGATTACAACGGTCTCTCCAAACTACGCCCGTGAAATTCAGAGGGCGGAATACGGATTCGGACTTGACGGACTTTACAGGGTAAGGGCGGACGACCTTTCTGGAATCGTGAACGGAATAGACTGTTCTGAATGGAACCCGGAGACGGACGGGAAGATTCCTGCAAATTTCTCGTGCAAATCGGAAAAATCAATGCGCGGAAAAAAAGAATGCAAGAAGGAGCTTCAGAAATTTTTCGCCCTTCCAGAAAAGCCCGGCGTTCCCGTAGTGTCGATGATAACAAGGCTTGCATCCCAGAAGGGGATAGGCGAGGTGTTCGCCCCGATGTACGGCGCGGCGTGGCGCATATGCACGGAACTTGACGTGCAGTTCGTGGCGGTAGGAAGCGGCGAGGCGTGGTGCGAAAACGAGATGAGGGTCCTTGAAAAAAAACTTCCGAATTTCAGGGCGTACATAGGATACAACGACGCGCTCAGCCACCTTGTGGAGGCGGGAAGCGATTTTTTCCTCATGCCTTCAAAATACGAGCCGTGCGGGCTGAACCAGATTTATTCAATGCTCTACGGAACGCTTCCCGTTGTAAGGAACACCGGTGGACTCCACGACACTGTAAAAAACTACAGCGAATCGGATTTAAGCGGAACGGGCTTCGTGTTCGACGACCTTACACCCGACGCCATTTTTGGAACATTGAAGTGGGCGGTGGAAACATACTTTAACCGCCCCTCGCACATGAAGGTCCTCGTCCACAACGCGATGGACCAGGACTTTTCATGGGAGAAAAGCGCCCTTGAATATCTGGAAGTGTACAGGTCCGCCCTAAAAATGGGACGGAATTAAAAAATCAGTATTCAAACCACTGTCCGTCGGTTGTAAGATACCAGTCCGCAAGCACCTGGCTGGTGTTTGGCTGATACCATGATATGCATCCGTCCCTGTTCAGAACAACCACCTTGGACGAATTCTGGCAGACCTTGAGCGGAAGGGATGCAGTTCTTTTCAGGGTGAAGCTTTTTCCCTGGTTCAGGCTCTGCGCCATCACCTGGTCCTTTCCTATGTTCGTGTAAAGGAGAGGATAGTTTATGTACGAGAACGCGTCGGGATCTTCGTCCTTTAGCCTCAGAATTCCCTGAGTTGTCCTTGCCGAAGGATTGTATCTGAACACGACCGTGCTTCTTGAAGTGTCGTCGGACTGGACGCCTATTCCGTATATGTCGTTTTTGTATACCTCCAGCGCGAAACTTACGTTTCCGCCAAGGCCGGTTGGAACTGTTTCTCCTGTTTCCATGTCAACGCACAGAAGGGATGCCCTTGGATTCGTTGCGTAGGATTTTGCCACGTACAGTTTTCCGTCCGATGCTATAACCGCGTCCTGGAGTCCGGAGCCCGTGTAGACCCTCTTCAATACGCGCTTTTCCATGTCGAAGGTGTTCACTATGGAGTTGTTTTCCATTTCTACCATGACGTTTCCGAAAAGCCTTACAGACTGGAGGTTGCTTGACGGTGTGAAAAGATTTTCAACCGCTCCGCCTGAAAAAAGCTGGACAGGATCCCGCGACTCCCTGGACCAGAGGATGACGTCCTTTCCGTATGTCAGAATCTGGTTGTGTCCGCCAGGATTTGCCCCGATTGGACTTACATGGCCCGTGTCGTAACTGGACCTGTATATCTGCTTTTTTGTGAGGAAGTAGAAGTCCTCCTCCACAGGCGACATGTCGTAAATCTTTTCAAACATATTTTCCGTTATGGAAGAAAACCTCTGGCTTCCCGTCATAGGAACGGTGTCCGTCCTGTAAAGAAGCCCCGACTTTGAACCAAGCATTATGTCTTTTCCAGACTTTGAGCCGCATACAATCTCTCCGCTTCCCCTGGGACCTGATGAAAACGTCTTCAATATCCTTGGAGTGGAGACGTTCCGGTTCTCCACGTTTTCAAGCATGTTAAGCGCGTAGTTTCCGCGTGAATCTCCTGTGAGGTAGTGCAGGTCCTGGTCGCTCCTGGAAACCAAAAGGATTGGGTTTTCCGCATTTACAGTGGCGATGTTTTTTCCGGTCGTAGCCTGGTATATGTATATCTTTCCGTCCCTGACTCCCGCAAGGAACATGCTGTTCGCAAACATTCTTGGCTGTTCAAGTCCCTGCATTACAGTGAACTTCTGCTTGAGTTTTCCTGTCGCAAGATTGTAATACGAGAGGTTTCCCGCAGGAGAATATGTCACGGCGGTCTTTTCAGTGCCGCTTGTCGCTATGTACGACACTATTCCCGTGTTGTCGGTTATCTTGTTCACCACAGTTCCTGTCTGGGTCCTTATGAAAACCGCGCCGTCAACGGAGGCGGTCCCGCACATCAGGAATGTTCCGTTCGCTGAATAGTTCAGAGATGTTATGGTGTCAACAAAACGGCGGGAAAATTTCTTCTGGAGCGTGTTCCAGTTCCATACGGAAACCCTGTTCACCGCGCCGCCGTCCGTCTCGTACACGGCGATTTCATTTCCGCCAGGAGAAACCGCGGCCATCTTTATCTCAAGGTCTGTCACCTGGTAATGCTCGCCTATGTTGTCCTGGCTCCAGTTTATCAAAAATCCGTCCTTTCCCGCGCTGAAGAAGGTCTTGAGCTCGTCCGTTTCTCCGCCCGAGGAAACTATCGTCTGAACCGAATCCTGATGTCCCTGGCTTGAATTCTGGGACTGTGCGAATACCTTCGATAAAAGGCATGAAAGAACCAAAAACATTCCGATTTTTTTCATAAGGCGAAACTCCGTTGTTCGTGTTGAATCAGTTGAACCTGTTCATAAAATATTTCACGTCGCCTGTAATCCCCACGGCAAAAAGGAGGAGTATTACGGCAACTCCGAAAAACTGTATGTAGTATAGCAGTTTTGGAGAAAGTTTTCTTCCGAGCGCAAGTTCAAGGAAGGCGAAAACAATGAGCCCTCCGTCAAGAACAGGAACGGGAAGAAGGTTCATTATCATGAGCGATATGCTTATGTACGCCATGAAGCCAAGGACGTTCACAAGAAGCGCCCTGAAACCTTCGGAAAAACTTTCCTCAACCACGCCGCCGAGCATTCCAACGACCCGCGCAGGCCCTGACACTGAATCGGTTATGTCCGCCCCGCGAAAAAGCGTCAAAATTCCCCTGACCGTAAGAAATATGCCTTTAAAAAGATCCGAGGACGCCTTCCTTACGGCTGGAAAAAACGGAAGGGGAGGCTCTTCAAACTTTTCAAGGGAAGAACTGTCCGCGCTGACCCCGATTTTTCCGGTGTTTGTCTTCCTGTCAAGAACGGGGCGGACGTCAACAGAAAACTCCTTTCCGTCGCGCATGGCGGTCACGGAAAGAACCTCGTCAGGACGCGTGGAAACTTCAATGAGTATGTCAGAAAATGTCCGTGTTTCCCTTCCGTTTATTTTCAATATCACGTCGCCCGTAAGAAGCCCCGCCTCGCGCGCCGCGCTGTGAAGCCCAGGATGAATCTCGTCTGCAAGTATTATCTTTGTTGAATACGAATGGTAGGAATATCCTGCAAGGGCGACTGTAAAAAAGGCCAGGAATGCAAAGATGAAATTCGCGAAAGGACCTGCGAACGCTATTGCGATGCGCCTTGCAGGATGGGCGGCGTACAGCGAGCCTTCGCTCGGCTCTATGTGGTCGAGCCCCGCCTTCAGGGATTCTGAAAAATCCTTCTCGCCCTTCATGGCGCAGTAGCCTCCGAACGGAAGAAGGGAGAGCCTGTAGTCCGTTCCGCCAATCCTTCTGTGCAGGATTACAGGACCGAAGCCAACGGAAAACGCCTCCACCTTGACGCCGGACAGCTTTGCCGCCAGGAAATGCCCAAGTTCGTGGAAAAGTATGAGAATCACAAGGCATAAAAGACCGTAGACTATCTTCATTTTAGATTGTTTCCATGGCGAGCCTTCTTGCCCTTTCGTCAGCCTCGAACACATCCTCAAAACTTTTTGGAGTTTCAGTCCAGTCCCTGTCAAGCACCGAGCGGACGACGCGCGAAATGGCTGTGAAGCCTATCTTTCCCTGTATGAAGGCCTCCACGGCAACCTCGTTCGCCGCGTTGAACGCGATTGTATATGACCTTGCGTTTTTTGCGGCCTCAAAGCCGTATTCGAGCATTGGAAAATCCCTTGTCCTTGGACGGAAAAACGTCATGCTGCAGTCAAAAAGGTCGAACTGGGGAAGATGGTTTTCCTCGTTGTTCGGCCAGTTCAATGCGGAAAGAATCGGGTGCTTCATGTCGGGATCTGAAATCTGGGCGTAGAGCATTCCGTCCTTCGTCCTTACAAGGGAATGTACAAGGCTCTGGGGATGCACCACAACCTGAACCCGCGCGGGGTCCACGTCGAAAAGTCTTGCCGCCTCGATGACCTCAAGAGCCTTGTTCGCAAGTGTCGCCGAATCCACCGTTATTTTTTTTCCCATCTTCCAAGTGGGATGCCTCAACGCGTCTGAAAGCGAAACCTGTTCAAGCTGTTCTGCTGTGAACGTCCTGAAAGGTCCGCCGCTTGCAGTGAGTATGATTTTGTCCAGATTTTCTTTTTTTACCTGTCCTACAAGGCTCATGACGGCTGAATGTTCCGAGTCCACTGGTATTATGGACGCGCCCCTGGAAGACGAAAGATTTTTTATCAAATCCCACGCCATTACGACCGTTTCCTTGTTTGCAAGTGCAAGATCCACGCCCCTTTCAAGGACAAGTTTTGATGGAACAAGCCCCGCCGCGCCCGCGATTCCGTTCACCACTATGTCGGGCTCGCAGCCGTCCAAAAGTTTTGCGATGCCTTCGATTCCTTCCTCGCAGGTAAGGGTCGCCCCGCAGTCAAATTCATTTTTAAGAAAGTCAAGGCTTTCCCTGTTTGAGTTGGCGGAAAGCCCCACCACGCGGAACTTATGAGGCTCGTTTCGGATTATGTTCAGCGTGCTGGTTCCAATCGAGCCGGTGCAGCCAAGAACCAATACCTTTTTCATCTGATTTTCTCCAGTAAAAAGCGTCCGGCTTTAAAACGCGGATGCGGCTGTCTGACTGAAAAGGAAGTGCACCGCAATGTAGTAGACCGGCGCGGTAAAAAGAAGGGAGTCAACAGAATCCAAAAGTCCGCCACGTCCTGGAACAAGACGCCCGCTGTCCTTCACGTCCGCCGAACGCTTGAACACAGACTCCACAAGGTCTCCCGTTATCGCTCCAACGGAGCAGAGCAGTCCAAGGAGGACGGGCTTCAGGTATGAACCGGGCATGAACTGTTCCCAGAAAAACCTTGCAAGAACGCAGGACGCAAGGGCGCCCACAAGACCTCCAACACAGCCAACGACGCTCTTGTTTGGACTTGCTGCGAAAATTCCCCTGCTTGTCCTTCCAAGAAGGACTCCAAAGAGCCACGCCAAGGAGTCGTGTATGAACACTGTGAAGAAGAAAAGCATCAGGAAGAAAGTTGAATTTTCAAAGTCGCCTATTCTCTGCACGAAGGTGAAAAGATATCCGCTGTAAAAGACTATGAAAAGGGAGGTTGAAAGCCTTGTTATGGAGGCCTCGAACGTCCTGTGCATGAAACATTCCACAGCCATCAGCACCGTGGCGCATCCTGCAAAAACCCATATCATGTAGTCAAGGTTCAGTCCAAAAATCATAAAAAGGTAGGCGGCGGCCGGAAGAAGGACGCACAGCGCCACTACAAGCCATTTTGGAAGAAGTTCCGTCCTGTTCCTGCACATATTGTACATCTCGACGCCGGATATGACCGACACCGCTATTATGGCCGCGTTAAGCGGCAGGTGGTGGAAGAACTTTATAAAAATCAGCCCCAATACAAGTGGAACTCCAATAAAAAATATCAATAACCGCTGTGCTAGTTTACTCATAAAAATCTCTTAAAATGTATGTTTCTCAACTTCCGACTGTTTGGCGCCGCCGTCTAAAACGGCACCGAACCTTCTGGTCCTGCTGCGGAAACTTTCTATGTCCTCAAGGAATTCATCAGGTCCGTAGTCGGGCCAAAGCGTTTCCTTGAACAAAAGCTCCGCGTAAGCCGCGTGCCATAAAAGAAAGTTGCTCAGGCGGAATTCACCGCCGGTCCGTATCAAAAGGTCCACGTCCGGCAGGTCGGGTATGTCAAAAGAAGACGCCAGGGCATCCTCTGTAATTTCCAAATCCTTTTTTTCCGAAACAATTTTTTTCATTCCGCGGACAATTTCATCTCGTCCGCCGTAGTTTATCGCAAGGACCACTGTTGTTCCCGTGAAATGCGAGGTGTCCTTTACGGCCTGAAGGATTTCCTTCCTTACGTCCGCGGGCAGTCCCTCAAGGTCTCCTATGTGCTGGATTCTTATTCCGTTCTGCCTGTAAAAATCAAATTCAGATCTCAGATGAACCTTTACAAGTCCCATAAGATATCCGACTTCTTCGCTGGTCCTCTTCCAGTTCTCGGTTGAAAACGTGTACAGTGTGACATACCTTATCCCAAGTTCCGCCGCCCTGCGTACAACATTTTTCGCGGCGGTCAGCCCCTCTTTGTGGCCGCTTGTCCTGGGAAGGTTTCGTCTTGTCGCCCAACGTCCATTGCCGTCCATTATTATTCCTATGTGGACAGGCAATGGGTTTCTGTTTTCAGACATCGGCATCAGCCCTCAAGGATTTCCTTTTCCTTTGAATCGTATACCTTGTTTATCTCGGCGATGTACTTGTCGGTGAGTTTCTGGAGTTTGTCTTCCTCGGTCTTGAGTCCGTCTTCCGTAAGTTCGCCTGATTTCTGCTGTTTCTTAAGCTCGTCGTTTCCGTCGCGCCTGATGTTCCTTATGGAAGTTCGCGAGTTTTCGGCGATGGTCTTGGCCTGCTTTACAAGTTCCTTCCTTCTTTCAGACGTCAAAGGCGGAATCGAAATTCTTATGACCTTTCCGTCGTTGGAAGGGTTCAGTCCAAGGTCGGCTGTAAGAATAGCCTTTTCAATTTCTACAATCAGCCCCTTGTCGAAAGGCTGGATTATTATTGACCTGGCCTCTGGAATCGAGATGTTTCCAACCTGGTTGAGCGGTGTTTTTGTTCCGTAGTAGTCCACGCGAACCTTGTCAAAAATCGCGGCCGACGCGCGTCCTGTGCGGATTCCGTTGAACGAATCCTTCAGGGCTGCGACAGTCTTTTCCATTCTTGCTTCGTTTGTTTCTGCCATGAAATTCCTCCAATTTCCAAATAAAACAAGTCGCGGAAAACAGCGTTCCGCGACTTATAAGAATCATGCGTTATTTTCCAAGAACGTAGAGTATGACCTTGTCGAACGAAAGTTCAGAGCCAACTTCCTTGCCCTTGTTTGCCACAGCCTGCTTGACTGAAATCTTTTCGTCGTCAAGATAGGCCTGATCCATGAAGCAGATGGAGGCGAGCGCCTTGTTGATCTTTCCCTTGAGGATTCCTTCCTTGACGTTCTCCGGTTTTGACGCCATAGCAGGATCTTCGGCCATCTGCGCCTTGAAGATGTCGGTCTGGTCGTCGATGTAAGACTGTGGAACGTCCGCCTGGTTTATGTACTCAGGCTTGTTTGACGCGAGGTGCAGACAGCACACGTGCGCGAAGTCAACAACCTTTGCGTCGTCGGAACCCTTTACAACTACAACCGAGCCAATCCTGTTGTCGTGATGAACGTATGTGGAGGCCGCGCACCCTGCAGGAACTTCAAGATATTCAGCGCGCTTTACAGAAATGTTCTCGCGGAATTTTACAAGGAGGGCCTCTATGAGGGTCCTGTGTTCGTCGAGCACTCCGGACGCCTTTTTCGCGAGGGTTGCTTCCGCAACCTTCTGCGCAGTTTCGATGAAGTCCGAGTTGTTTGCAACAAAGTCGGTTTCCGAAAGGACTTCCACGATTGCAATCCTGTTTCCGTCCTGCTTGATTACGATGCGTCCTTCACCCGCGGCCCTGTCGGTCCTTGAAGCCATGGAGGCAAGTCCCTTTTCCTTGAGGAGTTTTTCTGCCGCGGCCACATCGCCGTTTGTATCATTAAGAGCCTTTTTGCAGTCCAAAAGACCTGCGCCAGTGGCGTCCCTAAGGCTTTTCACGTCGTTAGCGGTAAATGCCATCTTGTTTTCCTTAAAAAATTATTTGTTGTCGTAGATTTTGTCTTCGTCCACAAGAGAATCCTTGTCGTCCGAATCTTCCTTCACATCGTCCTTCGAGTCTGTCGGCTGATAGTTTGAATAGTCGATGATTTCTTCGTCCTCGTCCTTTGTCGCCGCGTCGGTGAGGATTTCCTCGTCGCCGTCGAGCGTTTCAAGAATCTTGAGTCCGTTTTCGTTGTCCGATTCAATTACCGCGTTTGCGATGATTGAGGTGAACAACGAAATCGCGCGGATAGCGTCGTCGTTTCCAGGAATAGGGTAGTCGATGTTCTCTGGATTGCAGTTCGTGTCTACAACGGCGATGATAGGAATTCCCATCCTCTTTGCCTCTGCGACCGCAATCTGTTCCTTGTGAGTGTCGATTATGAAAACCGCTCCAGGAAGTTCCTTCATCTCCTTGATTCCACCAAGGTTCTTTTCGAGTTTTGACTTTTCCTTCTGAAGGGCCGAAACTTCCTTCTTTGTAAGGCTGTCGAATGTTCCATCGACTTCCATCTTTTCGATTTTCTTGAGCCTCTGGAGTGATTTTTTGATTGTAGAGAAGTTTGTGAGCATGCCGCCAAGCCAGCGGTTGTTGATGTAGAACATTCCGCAGCGCTCGGCTTCCTTCTGGATTGCCTGCTGGGCCTGTTTCTTTGTTCCCACAAAAAGAACTGATTTGCCAGAAGCCGTGATTTTCCTTACCGCTTCGTAGCTGTCTTTGATTGCAGCGATTGTCTTCTGCAAGTCGATGATGTGGATTCCATTGCGTTCTGCGAAGATGTACTTCTTCATACGTGGATCCCAACGCTTTACCTGATGTCCGAAGTGAACTCCAGATTCAAGCAGGTTTTTCATGGTAACTACAGCCATGAGTTTCTCCTTCACCGGCGGAATTGCAAATCCGATTTTTCCTTAAAAAAAACGGACATCCCGCCCCGTACTCTTTTTCTCGATGCCCAAGGGGCACGGAAGATTTTTTAAGGCATCTAGGATGCCTTTTTTTTCTATTCCAGTATGGAATAGTCTTGTTCTTTCAATATATCGAAAAGTTCCCTTATTGGCAAGCCCGTAACACAGCTCTGGGAACCTTCGATTTTTTCGATGAAACATGAGGCGAGGCTCTGGATTCTGTATCCACCCGCCGCTCCGTGCCATTCGCCCGTCTCAAGATACCACTGAATCTCGTCGTCGCCCATCGCGGCGAATTTCACGTCGGTCCTGCACAGTTTGGATGTTGTGATTTTTTTCCGTCCGTTGTAAAGCACGAGGGCGGTGTACACGCTGTGCGTTCCGCCCTGGAAAATCTTGAGGTATTCCTCCGCGACGTCCTGGCTTTCCGGCTTTCCAAAAATACGTCCATCCTTCGCTATGATGGTGTCCGCGCCAAGAATCCATGGAATTTCCTGTTCCGAAGGAAGGCTTCTGAGAACCTCGATTACCTTTTCCCTCGCAAGAAATTCCGGCACTTCCTCGACGTCAAGGCCGGCCGTTATGGTCTCGTCTATGTTCGGCATTATGACCCTGAACGGAATGTTCAGCATTTTGAGTATCTCCTGCCTCCTGGGCGAGGACGACGCTAGAATAATTGGTTCCATAAAATTTCTCTTCAATTTCAGGTTAGGGCGGATTTCAAACCTCCGCCACTTTAACAAAATAAAAAAAGCTGTCAAAACTGGCAGCTCTTTTCAAAGAAAATATCTTTCCGACTTGTAAAAGATTATTTCTGGTCGCCCGACTTTACTCCGTCAGTCCCGGAAATCTTTTTAAGAAGCTTTAGCGCCTTGTTCCTTACGGGAGTAACGTAATGGTAGTCGGCGGCAATCCTAGTCAGGGAGTCGATTATAATCTTCTTGTTTTCGGTGGTTTCCGCGAGTTTTGCATAGCAGTCTATCACCTCGGAGGCGAGGGAGGACGTTGGATTTAAAATCTGGTTCCTCTTGTTGGCGAACGCGATCGCGTCCACAACCTCGTCGTTGTTGTTTATTCCTACTTCGCCGAGCGAATTCACGGCGGCCGCTATCACCATCGGCTCGCTTTCGGCGAGGGCCACTGAAACAAGGTAGTTCTTCGACTCCTCGGTCTTGACCTTTCCAAGCGCGAGGCAGGCCCGCCTTCTTATGTCGGGGAAGTTGTTGATGAGCCTTCCGTTCATCCTTGACTGCGAGTTTATTCCTTCGCCGGCAAGCTGGTTCAAGGCCTTCATCACGTCCTCGTTCACGTTGCCTTTTTCAACCGCCGCCTCAAGAAACTGCATGGCGACAAGCTTGTTGTCGTATTCGTCCGAAGCCGCGAGGGCGAGCATCACAACTCCGTCAACGTCGTTAAGATATTCTTCTTCAACGGAACTTTCAGATTTTGACGAAGCATTCTGTCTTTGCACCTGCTGTGCGAACGTGCCGGAGCAGAGTACCAGCGCCCCTGCGAACAATACTGTAACTTTTGACATTTTCATAGAAATGCCCCTCCTGGAAAACATTTAAGTTCAAATCAATGGCTGATTATAATCCAAGCAAAAGTAAAAATCAACTTTTAAATTGCCTGATGTTTTTTATTCCTGTCCGGAAAGCGGCGGAATCTTGACCATCCACCTTCCGTTTATCTTCACGAAATTGTAGTACACAACGTCAACCTCGTCGGAAACCTGCACCGCCTTGACGGAATCAAGCGACATGTATCGTATTTCATCGACGTCGCGGCCCTTCCTTGACGGCACGAACACGTAGCTGAAATAGTCGTTCAGGTTTGAAAGCCTCATGCCCTTTATGGGAAGCCTCTTTGACGCGCGCAGCAGGTTGTTTGGATTCGACCAGTAGGTTACAGAATCGGGTTCTATGTACTCAAGCCATTTTCCGTAGTTCCTTCCGTCCATTACAAGCGAAAGTTCGTCTATTATCTGGAGTATCTCCCTCTTGTCCTTGTTGAACTCCTCCACGGAAATCTTAACTTCATGTGTTGAACGCGAATATTCGTCGTCCGCCTTTCTGTCTACCTTCCTGTCCTCATCGCGCTTTTCCACGGCGGGTTCCGCTACAGGTCCGTCAACGGTAACGCCCGCCGGAGCCGTGGCGCAGGAAAATCCCAGTGAAACAAGCGGAAGAATCGGCATTATGGATAAAATTCTCTTTAGCATGAGCCTATAATACATCGCTTGTGTATTTTCGTCAAACCAGGTAATATTTTCGCCATGGCAAAGGCAGTATTTCCGGGTTCGTTCGATCCGCCCACGAACGGACACCTGAACGTCATACAGAGGGCGGCGAACATATTCGACGAGGTGGACGTGGTGGTGGCGGTCAACGGCGACAAAAAGTCCCTGTTCTCGGTTGAAGAACGTCTTGAATTCCTCAGGGAGATGGTTTCTCCGTATAAAAACGTTTCGGTTCACGAATGGAGCCAGATCGTGGTGAACTACGCGGAAAAGGAGGGCGCGAAGGTCCTGATACGTGGAATAAGAAATTCAAACGATTTTTCCTATGAATTCGACCTTTCGCTCCTGAACCACAAACTGAACGCGAACGTCGAGACAGTGTTCATACCGACCGACCAGAGGTATCTTCTGCTGAAGTCAAGTTCAATCAAGGAACTTGCAAAACTTGGCGGAGACATATCGGACATGGTTCCTCCGTCCGTGGAAAAGGCGCTCGCGGAAAAGTTCAAGAAATAAAAGGCGGGGATAGCGATTTTTTTTCTACATCCTTTCCGTAAAACTTATTTCGACAAAAATCAAAAAAGTGTTTGACAAACGAAGTGATTCTGTTATAATGAGTTGACATACTGATTGGAACTGTTGTATATTTAGTCGCAGTAAATCAGAAGATTTATCTAATTTAGTGAGGTTATATAAATGGCAGTACCTAGATCGAAAACATCTAAAGCCGTGACAAAACGACGCCAGAGCATCAATATGAAACTGGAAGCCCCTCAGCTTGTTGAATGCAACAACTGCGGAAACCTTATCCAGTCCCATAGGGTTTGCCCTAAATGCGGATTCTACCGCGGACGTCAGGTGATTACACCGGAGTCTAACGGCTAATTAGAAAGGGAGCATTATAATGGACGAATTGTTTGACAAAATTCAGAAACTTATCGCCGACAAGTTGGAAATCGACGCTGGAAAGATCACATTGGATTCTTCTTTCCGCGGAGACCTCGGAGCGGACAGCCTTGACACCTACGAATTGGTTTACGCGATCGAAGAGGAGCTTGGCGTGAGCATTCCAGACGAGAAGGCGAACGAATTTGAAACTGTTCGCGACGCCTACGACTTCATCAAGTCTGAGCAGTCAAAGTAGTTTCAGGAACTTATCTGTTCGTATGCACAAGTCTTTCACAGGCTTGTGTTTTTTTTTATTCCACTCCATATCACGTAATCTACCTTCATGCGCGTGGAGAAATGGCAGGCATCGGGGTCTGAATTTTGTCCGGGAGGTTTTTAGGATGCAGATTTCACAGGATAGAAGAAAAAAACTAATGGACTTTTGCAGGCCGCTTGGACTGAAATTCAAGGACCTCTCCCTCCTTGACCTGGCGTTCCACCACCGCTCCTATTCTAATGAGGACACCGGACACAGGCATCTGAACAACGAAAGGCTTGAATTCCTTGGAGACTCCGTGCTTGGACTTGTTACCGCAGACTTTCTTTACGAGGACATGGTTGAAAACCAGGAGGGCGACCTTGCAAAAATAAAGGCCGCCGCCGTGTCTGAAAAAAGCCTTGCGCCAATCGGACTTGAATTCGGTCTGAACGAGATGCTCGTCCTTGGAAGGGGCGAGGAACTTTCAGGCGGAAGGACCAAAAACGCGATCCTCGCGGACTGCATGGAGGCGGTGATAGGGGCGTACTACATTGACCAGGGCTTCGAGGCCGCAAAGAAGTACGTGCTTTCCTTCATAGTTCCGGAAATCAGAAAAATACAGGAAACGGGCGGAAAGGACTACAAGACGCTCCTGCAGGAAGCGTACCAGAAAAAGTTCAAGAAATGTCCGGTATACGAAACCGTGTCTGTAACGGGACCCGACCACGAAAAGACATTCAGGGTACAGGTCCATCTGGGCGACGTGAGTTACGGTCCTGAAAGCGGAAAATCAAAGAAGGATGCCGAACAGATGGCGGCAAGGACGGCGTACAGGGCGATTTCAGAATAAAAATTGAATTTTCTCCAAAATTGCAAAAAATTATGTTATAATCTTCTCCATGCAAAACTCAAACAAGAAAAAAAAGTCGGGTCTTGTAAGAAACCTTGACTACGCGTTTTACGTGGTTCTATCGGCGCTCTTCCTCTTCCTTGGATTCATGGGCGCGTTCAAGAAACTAGACTACAGGTTCTACGACATACTCCTGAAGATGAAGAAATCCCCCGAACAGTCGGCGGGCATCCTGCACGTAAACATAGACAACGAGTCGATCGACTCCCTTGGCGAATGGCCGTGGAGCCGGGACATTTACGCCGACATGCTCGTGCAGATGAAGGAACTTGGCGCCGAACGCGCCGTATTCGATATCGAGTACCTCTCTCCTTCAAAGAAGGGCGTTCCATCCGACGCGATTCCAAACATAAACCACGCCTTCGACACGCAGAGCGGCGACATAATAGACAGCATATACCTTCTTGGCGAAAAAATTTCAAGCGGAGAAATCCGGGGGCACGAGATAACCGGGTTCACGAACGACCTTGTTTCTGACGTCATTTCTCCAACCATGGACAGGCTTTACGATTCTGTAATGCAGAACGCATACCGCGACAACGACGAATATTTCGCCAAGGCCATACAGTTCTTTGGAAACGCGTGGCTTACGGTCAACACGCGGGAGGTGATTTTTTCACGCACCGAGGACGAGATTCGATACGTGGATGAACGCCTTCTCATGAAGAACGTGTCCGACCCGAAGGGCTACATATCGAGGGACAACGACTACACCTCGGTGGAGCAGTACATGGGCGAGGACGCGGGATTTTCACCCGCCATGCACACATTCCTTACAAGGGCGGCCGGAGTTGGATTTACAAACGTGATTGTAGACAAGGACGGAGTCAGGCGCAGGGCGGAACTCCTTTTCAACCACAACGGAAACTACCTTGGGCAGCTTACATTCGGACCGCTTCTGGACTATCTTGACGTGCAGGAAATCGAGCGCAGGAAAAAGAGCCTTGTGCTTCACGGCGCGAAATATCCAGGAAGCGAGGCGCGAGAAACCGTCAAGATTCCGCTGGACTCAAACGGAAGGATGCTCATAAACTGGATTGGAACGGACTTCGGACATTCGTTCAGGCAGGAATCCGTGTACTCCCTCCTGCAGTTGAAACTCCTTGAGGACGACATACACCTGAACCTTTCGAACATCACCTCCCTTTCGCTTCGCGCAAAGGATGGAAGACCGCTTGAATACCTTAGGCTCGCGGAGGAACTTCTTTCCGACGACTACGCCATAAAGGACTGCAAGGCGGACTTGATGTCTCTTTGCACCGGATTCGACATTGAAGGCAGGGCGTTGGACGGAATCACTCCAGAGATGTACGGAGAATACTTTGGAATGAAGAAGGATTTCTATTCCAGGGTACGTTCTTACGCCCGGATGGATTTTTCGGCGGAAGTCCAGTCGCGTCTTGACGAACTCAGAGCCTCCCTTTCAGCGGAGGCGGTGGAGGAGTTCAGGGAGGCGCTTTTTGGAGAACTTTCCATACTGGACGAGAACATAGGAGCATACCTTGAATACACCGAGGAACTGGGTGAAAAATTCAGGGGAGCGCTATGCATAGTAGGAAACACAGCGTCAAGCACCACGGACATCGGAGCGACGCCGTTCGAGGAAAAATACTACAATGTGGGAACTCACGCAAACGTCATGAACACTGTGCTGCAGAAGGACTTCATACGGCCGTTCTCATGGCTTACAGGATACCTTGCCGCCATGCTTGTTGTGATCGCCGTCATGTTCTCGGTGCACGGCGCTTCAAATTCAGTCCAGAACATAGTGAACGGAAGCGCGGTCTTCGTGCTTTTCATGCTTCCATCCCTTTTCATGCTAATCGGAAAGATCTATCTTCCGTTCATGGACTATGTGTTCTTCATCTCGTCCAATTTCGTCATGGGGCTCGCCCTCAGGTTCATTCTAAGTTCAAAGGAAAAAAGGTTCATCGCCCAACTCGCGGCGTCGTTCGCCAACAAGGACACAGTCGATTCGCTTCGAAAAAACCCAGATGCGTTCAAGACAGACGGACAGAAAAAAAGCATAACGGCGCTTTTCAGCGACATACAGAAGTTCTCGACGTTCAGCGAAAGCATGTCGCTCATCTATGGCGAGGAAGGTCCTAACAGGCTTATTGAATACCTGAACTCATACCTTGGAGCGATGTCGAACGAAATCCTCAAGAACAACGGAACTATCGACAAGTACGAGGGAGACGCGATAATCTCCATGTTCGGCGCCCCCGATCCAATGCAGACAAAAAATCCTGATGAATGGGCATACCTCTGCCTGGACTCGGCCGTAAGGATGAAGAAGGTGGAAAAGGAATTCAACGAGAAACACAAAGATCTTTTCAAGAAATACACTGTGAACGCGCCCGACGAAAACGGCAAACTGGTGGAAAAGGAGATTGAACTGAAGCCTTTCCAGACCAGGATTGGAATAAACTCAGGCGACGCGTTCGTGGGACTCATGGGAAGCAAGACCGAATCGTTCAGCAAACTGAACTACACAATGATCGGCGACACTGTGAACCTTGCGGCGAGGCTTGAGGGCGTGAACAAGGCGTACAACACGTGGATAATGTGCTCGGACTCTACGTGGAACAGCGCGAACAGG
>JBHAFG010000108.1:0-8372 GCA_041855945.1 Treponema sp.
CTGTTTTCCGATGGAGGTCGAGCCTCCTCCAAGCTTCCACTGGACGGAAACGAGCACCCTTTTTTTCTGAAGTTCCTTTACGATTTTAAGCCTGGTGGACGGATCGAGAAGCAGGGAGTTCACGTCGTCAACCGCAGGAAACATATTCTTCGCCTCTTTCCTGATGTTGGCGTTCTCGCTGTTCAGGGCAAGTTCCATGACCATTACCGATATGTATTCGGCGACCTTCGATTTTTCCATGTAGGCGGAAAGAAGGTTTCTTATTGAAACTATCATGTCGGAAAATCCGTCCGACTTGTTGAAAAGCGTTATTATGTACCAGTTCATGAGGCTAAGCCTGTTCATGAACTTTTCCGACATCAGCATGTATATGTTTTTTTCTTCGATTGAAAAATCCTTGTTCTCCCTTATGCCCTTCCATATCGGATCAAGGATTTCCTTGCGAGTGGCGTTTATTATGTCGTCCTTGTTCTGAAGCACTCCGCGCAGCTGCTTTTCGCTCATCTTCGTGCGCTCGTCTATAAGGTGCGCGGGATTCTTCCTGTTGTAGCTCCTGACGCACTCGCACTGCAGAATCTCGCCGTATATGTCCCTGTCGAACTGTTTGTACAGGAGTGAATACACTATGATTTTTGAAAGGTCCATCACCTCGGGACGTGAGGACACGAACTCGGGCATGGAAATTTCAACCTTGGAGATGTAGTCCAAAAGCAGCATGCTCTGAATCGACTGTGGAGAAAATTTATTGAGAGAAATGCCGTACTCGTCGATGTTGTCCGCCAGTCTGAAACGCATGAGCCGTTTCTTGTGGCTTATGAAATTAGACGCTCCGTTTTCAGTCAGTATGACCTTCAACGGCAGTTCAAGCATTAACTTTTTTCCAGATGCGCACATTGTTTAAATTCTCCTGGAGTGTGATTGTAACCTATGTTCAATCTATTTGCAATGTACCCGGATTTGTTTATAATCTTGTGATGATGAACAAAGACAGTCTGAAACAAAAATTACTATGCCTCGCAACCTGTTTTTCGTTCAACGCGGTACTGTTCGCAAATCCATCAGGCTTCGAGAAATGCGCGAGAATCTTCAATGAACTTGAAAAGTCGGGCGCAAATCCTTCCGTCCAGAACCTGGTTTTCAACGAAAGCAACAACTTCCCACACAACATTATCGTCACATTCCCGTCAAATGCGGACAAAAAAACAAAGGGAAGAAAAACTTATAACAACGAATTAGCGGAACTTTACATGGCGCTCAGGGTCGAGGACTTCCACGAAAGACCGGAGGCAGTACATGACCTTGCAAGAAAAATCTCAGGGGCAAAAAGGGACTACAAGGTTACGCTTGCCTTCACGTACGGGGATGAATTTTCAGAATCGGACGAGGCGCGGGTTACGGGAACGGAATTCTTCGTGTCGTCCCTTACAGACACAAAAAGCCAGGCGGCGGTTTCCCTGCGCCTTTCTGAACGGAACGCCATAATCCCTGGCGGAAGCGGGAGCGCATCCCCATCGTACCTTGTAAAATCGGCGGCCGCGGCCTTCAGTTCAAACTCCCTTTCATACAGGCTTGACGCGGGACTTGTAAACTTCCTTTACAGGTCGGATTTTTTGAAAACCGACAGGCGCGCGGACTTCTTCTTCAAGGCGGACCTTCCATGCGTGTGCGTTGAATTTTCCTCCGAAAAGGAAAACCTCCTGCACCTGGGAGACTTCGCCCTGTCCCTCATAAATGAAATAAAGGCGGAGGACAACGTCCACGCCGACAGGCACGCAAACTTCATTGCGCCCGGCGGAAAATTCATGCACACGAGCGAAAAACTCACCGTCGTGCTCTTCCTGGTCTTCGTGTTTTCAAGTTTCTTCGCGCTTTGCGAACTTTCATTCATAAACCGCGCCTCAAGGGAAAAACTTTCAAGCGACGTGCTCAGGCTCTGGTACCTCATTCCTCTTACAGTCGCCGTCACGGTTGCGGCCCTTTTCATATCGGAACTTGCCGCGATCCTTGCGGGAAAACTGTTCTCCCCCGGCGTATATCTTCTGATAGCGGTAAAAATGGCGACTGCATTTCTTTTGAGTTCACTTTCCGTGTTCGCGTTCCTTAAATCGCGCGGAGTCCTCATGTCAAGGGCGTACTCATACCTCCTTACAGTCTGCGCGATTTTCAACCTCGTGTCTTTCATGGCGATAGACATCTCGCTCTTCTATCTTTTCGCGCTTGAATACGCCCTCATATACCTTACACGCCCTGAAAGACGCGCGTTCACCCTCTCGGCAAGCTTCTTCGTGCTGCTGGCACCATTCGTTCCTTATTCGATACAGGTAATAAAATTCGCACGCCCGGAATCGCTTGAAATGATGGTGAAAGGCGGAATCGGAATGAACACGGTCATGGCGCTCCTCATACTTCCCTTCGAGGTAATGCTCCTGAGGATAATCGGAAAACTGAACGAAAACTGGAAGAAGGCGTCAAAAAAGACAAAGAGTTTCTGGCTTCAGAACATCCTGTGGATAACAGGCTCGTTTGCGATATGCCTTGCAATAGTATCCGTGGCCGACCTCCTGATTCCAGAAAAATACAAGAGGCCTTTAACCGTTGAAAAAAAAACCACCACGTTCACGGACAGCACCTTCATAAGGCTTTCGGTCGAGGACATAAAGTACTTTGGAGAAACCACAAGAATTCTGTCCGTAAGGACAGAATCTCCATGCGAAAGCCTTGAGGTTTTCGTGTTCTCCGAAAGGGAAAACCCCATACTGCATTCGGACAACGACTACGTTTCAGACAGGCAGAACGCAACGGACCGATTCAGGCTTCCTGTAAATCCTCCGGAGGAAATGACGTTCAGATACATAGCAAACCAAGGAATCTCATCGACGGTGGTGGCGCGCGCGACTTTTACAGAACGAAACGGCGAGGATGGCGAGCGCCGGTCGATACACGAAAAAAGACTTTTCATCGACGGAGAAAAAAAATGAGCGGAAGGACATACCTGCACGTGGACATGGACGCGTTCTTCGCCTCGGTGGAACAGAGGGAGCACCCCGAATGGAGGGGAAGGCCTGTAATAGTGGGCGGGCTTCCAGGGGACAGGCGCAGCGTGGTTTCAACGGCAAGTTACGAGGCAAGGCGTTTCGGCGTACATTCTGCAATGCCCACGGCGAGGGCGTATGAACTCTGCCCGGACGGAATATACACCCGAGGAAACATCAGGCTGTACTCGGAGGTGTCCGAGGAGATAATGGACATTTTCAGAAAATACACCCCCGACCTGCACCAGATTTCCATAGACGAAGCCTCCCTTGACCTTACAGGAACGGAAATGCTTTTTGGACCTCCGGACATCCTTGCAAAAAAAATACAGGACGAAGTAAGAAAAAAGACCGACCTTACAGTGTCGTGCGGTCTTGCCTCCACAAGATACCTTGCAAAACTCGCGTCGGAAGTAAAAAAGCCAGACGGCTTCCACCAGATACCCGTGGGCTCGGAGGAGGATTTCATGCTCTCCCTTCCGCTTAAAAAAATATGGGGGATAGGAGAAAAGACTCTTGAAAAGATGAACCGTTCAGGATTCTTCACAACGCGCGACGTGCACCAGAAGCCGCCGGAACTCCTTCAGATGGTGTTCGGCTCTTCGCTTGGAACCTTCCTGTACAGGGTAGTCCGCGGAATGGAGGTGGATGAGGAAAAAAAGGTCCACAGCCATTCAATATCAAACGAAACCACCTTTCCGTTCGACCTGAAAAGCATATACGCCGTGGAAACCGCGCTGATGGAACTGTGCCTTTCCGTAATGTTCAGGCTTCTGAGGGAAAAAAAATACAGCAGGACGGTGTGCGTAAAGGTCAGGTACGAAGATTTTTCAACCGTCACCGTGCAGGAAACCCTTTCCGACTACATAACGTCAAGCGACCTGCTTTACGAAAGGGCGAAAACCCTTCTTGAAAAGAAATACAGCCAGGAAAAGGGCATACGGCTCATCGGAGTTGCGCTTCAAAACGTGGAGGAAAGTCCACGCGCCGAACAGGGAGTTCTGTTCGACTTTGGCGAAAAGAAAAAGATGGCGGTAGAAAACGCCATACTCAAACTTTCCGCAAAACACCCCGAAACAAAAATACAGAAGGCAAGGCTCTTCTCAAAGGACTACTTGAGCGGAGAGAAGTAGCCCGTCTCGTCGCGTCCGCTCCTGTTCATAAGGTACGCCTCTATTTCCACAGGAAGGAATTTCTCGCCGAAATTCGTGGAAAGGGCGGAAACATAGGAGAACGAATAGCTTCCACGGGGCTCGTCCAGTATGTCGTCGACTATCGAAGAAAGCCCCTCCTCCCTGAAAACGTAATACATTCTTCCGCGCGTGCTATCCGCGATGTATTCAATCTCCTCCGAAACCGCACCCTGGTTCAACGTCACCAAGGAGCAGGAAATTGAATTGTTGTTCATATAGGCGGCGGTCTCAGAAAGGCTGTATCCCTCGAAACTTTTCTGGGTGACATTTCCCGAAGTCACGAACACGACGGCGCGTTTTTTCGCCGCGTTCACAAGGTCGTTCACTGCAAGCCGGAACGCGAGGTCCAGCGGAACTATGGAAGATTTTTTTGTGCGCAGCGCCGCGGAACTGAAATTCAGCGCGTCCCGTGGATTTCCTGAAAACTCAAGGGCGGGAACACGTCCCGCAGAAACAATCCTCAAAGTTCCCCTGCCCCCCATGTTCTGCGCGACCGCCCTTACAGCCGCGTCAACCCTTGAGTCCGAATCAGAGGATATGGACGAGGATCGGTCAACCACTACCGTTATGTCGCAGAAATCGTTTTCAGAAGCGGCTCCAAGAAATTTCAGACTGCTTACAGGACGGTTCTCCTCGGTTATGTAGAAGTTGTTTTCCTTCAGTCCAACGATTGGATTTCGCCTTCGCCCCTCGACCTTCACGTCAATCTGCACTTCAGGAAAATTCCTGGCGCCGACCCTTTCTATCTGGACGAAAAGACCGCCGACAAGTTCCTGCATCTTCGACATCACGTAGACCTCGTTCGCGCGGAAATCCGCGACAAGCACGTTTCCGTTCACGTCGGGAACAGCGCACGTGATTCTGGACGGAGCGTTTCCGGTGTTCATGCTCTCGAACACTTCACCGCTTTCTGCGTCAACGGAGAAAACCCTGTTTGTGTCGCACACGACAAGAAATCCATCCCACACCTTCATAGACTCAGGACGACGGAACGTACCTTCCGAAACAAGAATCCTTGTAAAATTCCCCGCAATGTCGAACTCGAACACGCACCCGAGCACGTCGTCCGCCACAAACACACGCTCGCCAAGAACCGCTATTCCAGTCGGACCTTTCAGCCCCGAAAAATTCCTTGACGGAACGCCAAAATTGAAAAGCCCCTCGCCGTCCCTGTCAAAAACCGCAACCCGGCGGTTTCCATAGTCCGACACATATATGTTTCCGCGGAAATCCTCCGACGCAAACTGCGGTCCAACAAGGTTTCCAAGTCCACGACCACGCGAGCCGATGTATTTTTCAAAACGCCCCTTCCTGTCAAGGACAGAAAGCCTGTCCCCCTGGGTTTCCGTTACAAGAAGCCTGCCGTCGGAAAGCCTTACAAGGTCAAGTGGATGGTCGAATCCGTTCAAGGGACCTGTAACCCTGTCTATGACGGTTCCGTTTATGTTGAAAAGCAGCATCTGGTTCGAGCCGTATGCCAGAAGCCAGAAAGTTCCATTGCTGTTTGGAAGGACTGACACAGGTTCTGAAAATATCAGATTTCCGTTGAAAACGCCCGGATAGGAGCCCGATTCAGTGTACACCGACTTGAAGCCCATCTCGTCGAAGGAAAAACGCCTTTCCCTGACAGTTTCAATCCTGTTGTTCAGAAGAAGTCCGCCATAGCCGTTTGAATGCGCCCTCTCCCATTCCTGCAGGGCGATTCCCTCAAGCCCTGAATGGTAGTAGGCCTTTCCAAGCCACTCAAGAATCCTGTTGTCGCCCGGAGTGTATGTGAGGGCCTTCTCGAACTGAAGGACCGCCTCGTTGAAAGAGCCCCTATAGAAAGCCTGCACGCCCCTCCTGAACTCCTCGTAGGCGAAGCCCTGGTCCGCGGTCCTTATGTCCTTTGTGACCGAAAGCTGGTCAAGATAACTGTCCTGTGCGAATATGCGCAGCGTTGAAAAAACAAAAATCCACGCCGCGGTGTAAAACCTTTTTTTCATCTGAAGAAAGACTCCTTAGTTTCCGCTTTCAAGCATAACATCCTTTATGTGGTCGGCGATCTCCTCGTTCTGACCGTCTATGCCCTCCGCCTGCTCAAGATACTTCCTTGCGTCCTTGAAAAGTCCAAGCTTGTAGTAGACGTAGCCCAGGGAATCCAGGCACGCCGCGGAATTGGGAGAAAAATCCACGGCCTTCTTGCAGTAGGAAAGAGCCTTTCCCAAATCCTTGTCCTGACAGGCCAGGACGTATCCAAGTCCGTTCAGGGCCGTCACATTGTCCGGATCTATGTTCAGGGACTTCGCGTAAAGGTTCTCCGAGGTCTCTGTCTCCCTCTGCTCCCACGCTATGAACGCCATGGCGGCGTACACCTCCGCCGTCCTGTAGCCTGAATCCGCGAGTTTTCCAAGTTCAAAATTGGCGAGCCGCCTTCTTCCCGTAACGGCGTATATTATCGCAAGCAGGAACCTGCACTGCTTGACCCTCTCGGCGTTCCGCCCCGACGTTACAACCTGCTCAAGATAGAGAAGAGCGTCCTCGTAGTGCTTGAGCTTCGTGTAGCAGAGGCCCAGATAGTACGCCACCTCCTCGGCGTCCGAAGACGATCCTGTCGGAAGCGAAAGGAAGAACGCGAGCGCGTCCGTATACCGCCCGCCCCTGTAAAAGTCGATTCCCTGCGAAAAAAGATTTGTGTCCGGCATTTTCCCACCCGCCCAAGTCAAACAATTTTTTTAACGCTTTAAAACAAGCACCTGTATTTTATAGTGAAAAGTCCATGCCGTCTACCTTGACCGCCCTCGGCTCCGCATGGACGCTTGAAATCGCTATGTAGTCCCTGCTGCAAAGACCGTTGTCAGAATCCTCGCTGAAAGGATGGCACAGAGTTCCGTCCTCGAACCTCGCCACGTATCCGTCTCCGTCAGGAACGAAGTCCAGCCTGTCGTTGTATTTCCTGTTTGCAAGGACGTCTGTAATCCTTGCCCCCCTGTATCGGGGAATGGACAGGGCGTTCACGTTTGTGAACGTGAATCTTTCAACCGGATCTGAATAGAGAAAGCAGTTTTTCAATGTTTTTAGCCACGAAGTCCGCGATTCCGTCGAAGAAGTCAAGCCGTCCGTCAACAAAATCAAGGCTCACCGCAACCGACGGAACTCCGTCAAGCACAGCCTCTCGGGCGGAAGCGCAGGTTCCAGAATAGACTACGTCCGTACCAAGGTTCGCGCCGTGGTTTATGCCAGACACCACCGCGTCGACCCTTACAGGAAGGAAGCCGCTTTTTATGCCTACTATCGAGCAGTCGGCGGGCTTTCCCGAACACGCCCACACGTTTTCCCTGACCTTCCTGAGCCTTAGCGGCTTGTACATCGTTATTCCGTGGGATATCGCGGAGCGGTTTCCGTCCGGGGCTATGACGTACACGCGGTGGTCCTTCGAAAGCCTTTCGGCAAGCACGTTTATGCCCCTCGCCTCGTATCCGTCGTCGTTCGTAAGAAGTATGTTCATGTTCAGTCCAACACCCTGGCGCCGTCCGCGGAATGGACCTCGTAGCATGACGGATGGAAGCCGAATATGTGCTCGTATTCAGAAAGATATTCCCTGAATTTCGGAACGTCGTCGCTTCTGAGAACGGTGTAGACGCAGCGTCCGAACCCCTTTCCTGTAATCCTTCCGCATGAAACGGGCTCCCTTGTGTTCTCAAGGTTGGGTTCTATCTCGGCGACGCGCTTTAAAATCCAGTCTATCTCAGGACATGAAAGGTCGTAGAAATCCCTCAAACTTTCGTAACTGTGGTTCACCGTGCGGGTGAACCGCGTGAACTCGTTTTTTTCAAGCGCCCTCAGGGCCTCAAGCACGTCGTTGTGCTCCCTCATTATGCAGAGAAGCTTCCGGCGAGTGTCCTCGCTCACGACGGAAAGTTCCTCGTTTATGTCCGTAACGTCGTCTATGTAACGCCAGCCGCCAAAAACCTTGTCGCGAGTCTCCCTCATGTCGCCGAGTATCAGGGCGTTCTGCGGCTCGAAGAGGGTGTTTTCATCCCAGAGGGAAACACGTGGAACCCTCAGGTCCACAAGCAGGATCTTCTTGTCCTCGAATGGAACTTCAACGTGCGCGTATGAGTTTTTGTAGTGGTCCGTTACAAGCAGGGTCCCCTTCTTTGAAAAG
>JBHAFG010000109.1:0-3119 GCA_041855945.1 Treponema sp.
CATCGTGGAGGAAGTTTCCGTAACGCTCGCGGACTGGTCGATTGTCTGTTTTTTAACTCCGTTTATGTTCGCTGTTATCTGGTTTACGGAACTTGCAGTTTCCATCATGTCGCTTGCAAGTTCGTTTCCAATGTCGTTCATCGCAATTACGTTTTCGCTTACGGCGGCGATTGATTCCTGTATCTTTTCAATCGTCTGGTTGAAATAAAGCGCCATGTCCGTTATCTCGTCGTTTCCCTGGACAGGAAGCCTTACAGTAAGGTCGCCGTCGCCCTCGGAAATGTTTTTGAGCGTATGAACGGCGGAGCGGATTGGTTTTACAAGGCTCTGCGCGATCAAGAACGTTATGAGAAGGGCGACTGAAAAAATTCCAAGTCCAATCAAAAGAATCTGAACACGCAGCCTGTCTATCACGCCCACAAATTCTTTCTGTGGAGCGGAGACAATTACAGTCCAGTCCGCGCTTTCCATGTTGGCATACGACGATATGAAATTCACACCGCCAAATTTGTAGAATCCCATTTTTTCGCCCGTGCCTGAAACAGCCCCCTGCTGGAATTCTGCAACTTCCATGTAACTGGAATCTTTCTTTGCAATCTCAATGGCGTTGTCCCTTCTTCGCACACGGTCAAAATTTCCGTGACCTACTGTTCCACCTTCCCTGTCAATCACATAACAGTAACCGGTCTCGCCTATTACAATCTTTCCTACAGTTTCGGACATCCGGCTTGCCATTATGCTTGCAAGAAGCACGCCGATTGTAGAACCGTCTTCTGCAAAAACAGGAACGGAAAGATAGAACACAAACGCCTTTCCATCCCCGGAATCCATCGGAACAGAAAGATAATTCTTTCCCCTCATCGCCTGCCTGAAAAATTCCTCGTGTCCAAGCGAAACAGTGGTTCCGTCCTGCAGATACCTGTTTCCGTTCACGTCGCAGATGTCGAACGTTGTAAAAGTTGAGCTCGCCTGCACTTCCTTCAAAAGATACGCGTTCTTCTGCCTTATTGGAACTCCGGGATTCATTACAAGCGGAGAGCGCGCGATTCCGTCAAGATACTGGAAAAATCCCGCAATTGTTTCGTCCAGAATCTCGGCAGTGTCAGCCGCCTTGTCCGCAAGATGGATCTGAACTCTTTCTGTCAATGCGTGGCGCGCTGTCCGTCCGGTCATAAGTCCAAGCGTAGCGCCTGAAACAAATACAAGCGATCCAAAAATCACAAGCATCTTTCTGCGGATTGAAAATCTCTTCTTCATAATTAGGGTCTCCATGCTAGTTGCTGAACTCTAAACTCATCGAAAGTGGGAAAGTCTATAAAATTCTCAAGTTTTATTCAACTTAGCCCCGAACACTATTGTTAAATGTAATGTTATAATTCTAACCGTGAGGTCAGGAAAAAGCAAAGGAAAAAACTTCTATTTGAAGGTTTTCACGCCGGCCATGTCGATTGTTGCAAAAAGGTCGTCAAGGGTTTCGCGCCGTCTTATCTGCACTACAGATCCGTCAGTCCTTAGAAGAAGTTCTCCACAGCGGAGCTTTCCGTTGTAGTTGTAGCCCATCGCCCTTCCGTGCGCCCCCGCGTCGTGTATTACAACAAGGTCGCCGATGTCGATTTTTGGAAGTTCCCTCTGAACCGCGAATTTGTCGCAGTTTTCACACAGGCTTCCAACAACGTCGTAAATTTCCGTTTTGGGTTCGTCTTCCTTTCCGCTGACCGTGATTTCGTGGTAAGAGCCGTACATTCCAGGACGCATAAGGTCCGCCATGCAGGAATCAAGGGCGACATACTCCCTGTATATGTGCTTGTGGTGGATTGCAGTTGATACAAGCCAGCCGTACGGACCTGTTATTGGCCGTCCACATTCCCAGTATATTCCAAGAGGATCAAGTCCGGCAGGAACAATAATCTGGTCGTACAGCTTCCTGATTTTCCCTGCGACTTCGGAATACGAAACTTTCTTCTGGTCGGGTCTGTATGGAATTCCAAGTCCGCCGCCAAGGTCTGTAAATTCTATTCTCACTCCGCATTTTTCCTTTATCTCTACGCACAGTTCAAAAAGAATCCTTGCGGTGTCCGCAAAAAAATCAGGATTCAGTTCGTTTGAAGCGACCATGGTGTGAAGACCAAAATGTTTGACTCCCTCCGCCCTGCAGATTCTGTACGCCTCAAGAAGCTGTTCGCGTGTAAGTCCGTATTTTGCCTCTTCAGGCTTTCCGATTATAGCGTTTCCGCCCTTTTTGAGAGGACCGGGATTGTATCTGAAGCAGATTGTCTCTGGAATGGTTCCAAGTGTTTTTTTCAGATATTCTATGTGCGTGAAATCGTCAAGATTTATTATGTTTCCCTTTTCGTACGCGTACCTGTATTCCTCCGCCGGGGTTTCATTCGATGTGAATATTACGTCCTTTCCGTGGATTCCACTTGCGTCGCAGAGCATGAGTTCGGCAATCGAGGAGCAGTCCGCCCCGCATCCTTCGTCTGAAAGAATTTTGAGTATATACGGATTTGGAAGCGCCTTGACGGCAAAATGTTCCTTGAAAATCGGAAAAATACTGAATGCCTCTGTAAATTCCCTCATGTTTTCGCGTATTGATTTTTCATCGTAAATATAGAAAGGAGTTGGAAATTTCTGTACAAGTTCCTTCAACTGTCCCGCGTTCAATGGAAAATATCGTGACATAAAAAAACCTCTTTGAATTGAGATTCTCGAATTTACCACAAAATCAAAGTCTTAGCAATGTTGAACAAAAACGTCTTTTACTTTATTATTGGTTTCGCGCCGAGATGGTGGAATGGTAGACACAAGGGACTTAAAATCCCTCGGTAGTTAAATACCGTGCCAGTTCGAGTCTGGTTCTCGGCAAATTTTGAGTATCCTCAATCAAGGATACTTTTTTTTGTTTTAAACTTAAAATGTCTTTTTAAACTCGAACTCTGGCAATGGTAAAACCTAAAACAACCCTTTCGGCTTGTTTTTTAACGGTTTTTCATAAACAAAGTTCGAGTCTGGTTCTCGGCACATTTTGAGTATCCTCAATCAAGGATACTTTTTTTGTTTTAAACTTAAAATGTCTTTTTAAACTCGAACTCTGGCAATGGTAAAACCTAAAACAAAAA
>JBHAFG010000110.1:0-8609 GCA_041855945.1 Treponema sp.
GGCTTTACAGCAAAGGACATAACACAGGGAACAATCCTAGCAGACGGAACTACTGTTGTAAAAGTCTACTACGACAGAAAGGCTGTAACGCTCACATTCAATACAGCAGGCGGAAGCACCGTGGGTGCAATTACTGCAAAATACGGCGCACCAGTAACACCGCCTGCAAATCCAAGTAAAACAGGCTATACCTTTGCCTCATGGAATCCAACACTGCCTGCCACAATGCCGGAAAGCGACACAACCTACACAGCAGTGTGGGCAAACAGCACAGACACCCCATACAAAGTAGAACACTACAAGCAGAATGTATCAGACAACGGCTATACGCTAGTTACCGCAGACACAGAAACAAAGACAGGCACAACAGGAAGCACCACGGTAGCAGTTGCCAAAACCTACACAGGCTTTACAGCAAAAGACATAGAGCAAGGCACAATCGCAGCGGACGGAACTACTGTTGTAAAAGTTTACTACGACAGAAAACTTGTAACGCTTACATTCAATACAGCAGGCGGAAAATGGGCGGACGGCACAACAGTAGACAAAACCGCAAGCGGAAAGTATGAAGCGACAGTAACAAAGCCCGCAAATCCAAGTAAAACAGGCTATACATTTACTTCGTGGAATCCAACGCTTCCAACTACAATGCCTGCGGAAGATAAAACCTACACAGCAAAATGGACTGCAAATAAATACACCGTTGCCTTTGACAGTAACGGTGGTATCGGAACAATGCAAAGTCAAAGTTTTGCTTACGATGTTGAGCAAAACTTAAGTGCAAACACATTTACAAAAAGCGGCTATATTTTTACAGGCTGGAATACACAAAGCAACGGCACAGGCACAAACTACAGTACAGAACAGAGCGTAAAAAATCTTACAGCCACGCCAAATGCGACAGTAACGCTCTATGCCCAGTGGATGGAAGGCATTTTGGTAACAGCAGAAAATGTTGCAAGCGTAATTGCAGGTTTAACAGGGGAGGGACCTCACAAGATTGTAGTTACAGGTGAGATTACAGAAAGCACAATAAGGGCTATTAAAACTGCATTGAATAATAACAGCAGTGCAAAGGTAGATTTGGATTTAAGTGCTACAACCGGGCTTTCTTCACTTCCAAATTCTGCATTCTATGGTTGTACCTCCCTTACAAGTATAACAATTCCATCGTCTGTAACCACGATTGGTAATTATGCATTCAATAATTGCACCTCCCTTAAAAGCCTTACTGTTGATGAAGCAAATGCAAACTACAAAAGCGTGGACAATATCATATACACAAAAGACGGAAAAACTTTGGTTTGTGCGGCAGGCGGTCTTACAAGCGCTGATATTTTGCAAGGTGTAACCACGATTGGAAATAAAGCATTCTATGAGTGCACCTCCCTTACAAGTGTAACAATCCCATCGTCTGTAACCACGATTGGAGATTATGCATTCGAAGATTGCACCTCCCTTACAAGTGTAACAATCCCATCGTCTGTAACTTCGCTTGGAAGGTATGCTTTCCGTGACTGCACTTCCCTTACAAGCCTTGTGTTTGAAGATACTTCCACATGGTATAGGACAGAAAGTAAGTCTAATTGGCAAAATAAAACCGGTGGCACACAAACGGATTTGACTGCGCCAAGTACAAATGCAACTTATTTTAAGAGTACGTATCGCGACTACTGTTGGTATAAATTGGATTAGTGGGGGGAAGGAGAGATGTTTCGTTTTGCTCAACATGACAATCATTGTCGCGAGTTTTTGCTACGTGTGTCATCCTGAACGAAGTGAAGGATCTCCCTTGCGCAGGCGAAATATCCACTTCCACACGCCAAACAGCCTCTTCCGTCCTGATAAAAATCTTCAATACTATGTCAATACTGGTTCTTTATTGTACGGTTTCGTGCTATAATCTTTGCGACAGTTTTTATTTGGAGCGATTATGAAGGGCATTGTTCTTGCCGGTGGTTCGGGCACCCGGCTTTATCCTATTACAAAGGCGGTTTCCAAGCAGATTCTTCCGCTTTACGACAAGCCGATGATTTATTATCCGCTTAGCGTCCTTATGCTTTCCGGCATACGCGAGGTTTTGATTATTTCAACTCCGCGTGATATCGGCTGCTTCAAGGAACTTTTTGGCGACGGTTCGTGGCTTGGCATGAGGTTTGAGTACGCTGTTCAGGACAAGCCTCGCGGACTTGCGGACGCTTTTATTGTCGGAAAAGATTTTATTGGAAGCGACGACGTTGCCCTGGTTTTGGGCGACAATATTTTTTACGGTCAGAGTTTCACACACACGTTAAAATCCGCCGCTGAAAAAATACGCACTCAAAAAGGCGCTGTTATTTTTGGCTATTACGTGGCAGACCCAACGTCTTACGGCGTTGTGGAGTTCGACGGCGATGGGCGTGCTCTTGGAATCGAAGAAAAACCTGCAAATCCAAAGTCAAATTACGCCGTTCCGGGTCTTTATTTTTACGACAATTCTGTTGTACAGATTGCCTCAAATGTAAAACCAAGCGCGCGCGGTGAAATTGAAATCACTGCGGTGAACAATGAGTATCTTGCGCGAAGGCAGTTGAACGTGGAGATTCTGGGCCGCGGAATGGCCTGGCTTGACACGGGAACTTACGACGGTCTTTTGGAGGCGAGCAATTTTATCGCCACAATCGAAAAACGCCAGGGGCTTTATGTAAGCTGTATAGAAGAAATCGCATACAAGAACGGCTGGCTTTCCAAATCTGAACTTTTGAATCTGGCGTCTGGCTACAAGACGGATTACGGCAGATATTTGGAATTTATTGCGAACAATAAATAGCAGGATGGAAAAAAATGCCTTTTGAAATAAAAAAATGCGCCATAGACGGTCTTTTTGAAATTCAGCCAAGGATTTTTGGCGACGAGCGTGGTTATTTTCTTGAAACTTACAGCGAAAAAGATTTTTTTGATTCTGGACTTACAATGAAATTTGTTCAGGACAACCAGTCAAAGTCGAACAAATATGTCCTACGCGGTCTGCACTTTCAGAAAAAACATCCGCAGGGAAAACTTGTACGCGCCCTGCAGGGAAGGGTTTTTGACGTGGCGGTTGACCTTAGATGCGGAAGCAAAACTTTTGGCAGCCACTACGGAATTGTGCTTGACGGCGAAAAGCAGAATATGTTCTACATTCCCGAAGGCTTTGCGCACGGATTCTGCGTTCTTTCCGACACGGCGACTTTTTCGTACAAATGTACGAATTTTTACCACCCGGAAGACGAAGGCGGACTTATGTGGAACGATCCAAAAATCGCGATAGACTGGGAGTCTGTCCTTCCTGGAATCACACAAAAAGTGAATCTTAGCGAAAAAGATAAAAAACATCCGCCTTTTGGCAGTGAAAAACTCTATTTTGACATGAAATCAAAGTGGATTGGTGAAATATAATTTTTTTTGGGAGAAATATGACAAACCGAAAACTTAAAAACATTCTTGTAACAGGCGGTGCAGGTTTTATAGGCTGCAACTTCATCCACTATCTTTTTGGAGAATCAACTGCGGGCGGCTCGGCGTTCACAGATTCAGGCTTTGACGGAAAGATCGTGAACGTTGACTGCCTTACATACGCCGGAAACGCCGAAAGTTTAAAAGACATTGAAAAAAAATACGGCGGCGGACGTTACTTTTTTGAAAAGGTTGACATCTGCGACCGCCCACAGATTGAGCGGATTTTAAGGCAGTACGACATAGACACAATCGTTCATTTTGCTGCGGAAAGCCACGTTGACCGTTCAATTCTGGGCCCTGAAGCCTTTATGAAAACCAACGTGATGGGAACCTTCACGCTTTTGGACGCTGCAAGGAATTTCTGGAAGAACCAGGACGGTTCTATCCGCGACGACGTTATTTTCCATCATATTTCAACTGACGAAGTTTACGGCTCGCTCGGAGAAACAGGCTACTTCCTTGAAACAACTCCATACGATCCGCGAAGTCCGTATTCCTCCTCAAAGGCGGGTTCCGACCACATCGTGATGGCGTATTTCCACACTTACGGACTTCCAATAACGCTCAGCAACTGCACGAACAATTACGGTCCGTTCCAGTTTCCTGAAAAACTTCTGCCGCTTATGATAAGCAACATCAAGGACGGAAAAAATCTTCCGGTTTACGGCGACGGAAAAAACATCCGCGACTGGATTTACGTCGAGGACCACAACAGGGGCGTATGGCAGATTGTAAAAAACGCTCCGTCAGGGTCAAAATGGAATCTTGGCGGCGAAAATGAATGGGAAAACATCAAGCTTTTGAACACTGTGATTGAACTTGCCTCAAAGGAAATCGGAAAAAATCCTGACGACGTAAAAAAGACGATAACTTTTGTAAAGGACCGTCCGGGACACGACAGGCGATACGCAATCGACTGCACCAAGGCAAAAAAAATGCTCGGCTGGGAAAGAAAAATGACGTTCGAGCAGGGACTTCTTTCAACAATCAGGTGGTATTTGAACAATCCAGAGTGGATTGCAAACATCCAGAGCGGCGCATACAAGGACTGGATTTCAAAAAACTACACCGACCAGGGAAGATGAACGTGATGATTTGGCTTGTTGGAAATAAGGGAATGCTTGGCACGGAAATTTCGCGCCAGCTTGAAGAAAAAGGCATTGATTTTACAGGCACGGACAGGGAGGTTGACTTCACTGATTTTTCTGCGGTTGAAAATTTCGTGCGAGAAAAAAAAATCGGCTTCATAATAAACTGCGCGGCGTACACCGCTGTTGACAGGGCGGAATCTGACGGTGAACTTGCCGAAAAACTGAACGTTGAAGGTCCTAAAAATCTTGCCCGCGTTTCTGAAAAAATCGGTGCGACGCTGATACACATTTCCACGGACTATGTTTTTGACGGAAACGCCAAAACGCCGCGTACGGAAGACATGGAAGTCTGTCCTATTGGCGTGTATGGACGCACAAAGGCTGACGGAGAAAAGGCGGTTTCTGAAAATTGCGCAAGGCACTACATTCTGCGGACTGCATGGCTTTACGGCTGGGCAGGAAAGAATTTTGTGTATACGATGATCAAGGCGATGAACACCCACGATTCTGTAAAGGTTGTAAACGACCAGAAGGGAACGCCCACTTTTGCGTGCAATCTGGCACAGGTAATCCTTATGCTTGTTTCCGCAAAAAACGTTTCAGGTCTGGACTCAAACATTCCTTACGGAATCTACCACTGTACAGATTTGGGCGAAATTTCGTGGTGGGATTTTACAAACGAGATAAAAAGGCAGGGAATCGAAAAGGGCTGGATTACAAACGCCGGCTGCAAGGTCCTTCCGTGTTCCACATCGGAATATCCAACGCCTGCAAAAAGACCTGCGTATTCCGTTTTGAGCAAGGAAAAAATACAGTCCGCGCTGAAGATGACGCTTTCCGACTGGAAGGAAGGGCTTTCAGAATTCCTTTCTTCTCCGCTGTTCGACAGGACAAAAATCGAAAACTGATTTTTATCCAGGTGTAATTTTTTTTACGCGGTGTGTCGCTTCTTGAAATGCGTCAGACCGCTTTTTTTTACGTGCAATTTTTTTATTTCCGTCTGCTTAGAATCACAAGGCGTATCAGCATCAATGTTCCACGGAAGCAAAGTTCTCCCGCCATTGCAATCCATATTCCAACAAGACCAAGGCTTCCAACAAGCAATACGGAAAGACCAAGCCTTACAATCCACAGGCTTATCAGGTTCATAATGCTTGGAACAAACGTGTCGTTCTGACCACGAAGCGCGCCTGTAGCCACTATGGACGCGCCGTAAAGCGGTTCTGCAAAAAGTTCAATACGCAATATTTTTACGGCAAGGTTCTGTATTTCTTCAACAGGCGTTAAAAGTCTGAACACAAACGGACAGATGAAAAACATTATGATTCCAGCCGCCGCCATTATCGCCATTCCCGCAAAGACTGTAATCCAGCTGAACGAATTTGCAAGGTCGCGTCTTTTTGCGCCGACGCTCTGTCCAACAAGTGTTGTAGCCGCCTCGGAAATTCCGTAGCCGGGCATATAGCAGAGCGCCTCCGCCGTAACGGCAAAGGAGTTTGCAGAAAGGGCCACCGCTCCAAGAGGCGCGATTATTCTTGTAACAACAACAAGCGCGCCCGTGAACGCCACGCTCTGTACAGCGATTGGCAGGGCAAGTTTTATCGCGCGGCTGTTTATTTCCCTGTCGGATTCAGATTTTTCAAGCGTTCTTGGAGGAAGCCTTCCGCCAGAAATTCCAAGGTAGTCGGACCTGCAGAGCGTAAAGAACGCCATCAAAACCGCTATTACAACCGCGCTCGCTGCCGTTCCCAGTGCAGCACCCATTACACCAAGATTCAGAACCTTTATGAAAAATATGTTGAAAAACGCGTCAAGTACGCACATCAGCGTGTTCAGTATGCTTGGAACTTTCATGTTTCCGCTGCACTGGAGCATTCCGCCCATAAGATAGATTGTCTGATACAGCGGCGTTGAAAGTGCGAAAATCAAAAAATATATGCCCGAATCACGTAAAACTTCTTCACCGCCGCCAAGAATTTTTGGAAGAATTCCGCTTAGCGTCGAAGACGCGATTGCAAGCACAAGCGAAAAAATCAGGCAGGACTTCATAGACTTTAAAAGAATCCTTTTTGCCTTGTTCTGATTTCCTTCTCCTACGGCGTGCGCCACCTGGACTGTAAAACCTACTGAAAGAGAATTTACAAGCGAACCCAGAACCCATGTTGACGAGGCTATGAGTCCTATCGATGCGGACGCGTTCGCTCCAAGACTTCCAACCATCGCGGCGTCTATGTATTGCATCATGATGGAAGAAATCTGCGCAAGTATTCCCGGAATGCTCAAATTCCATACAAATTTGAGTTTCTGTATTCGGGAGAGGACTGGATTTTTTTCCAGAAGTTCATAAAGGTCGAAATTTTTTGAAGCCATAGGCTGACAGTATAATGAATCGGTCAACTAATGGGAACGTTTTATGAAAAAAGCGTTTTCTGTATGAACATCGCGGCAGGTCCTATTACGCCCTCGCTTGTAGAAAGGGAAGTGTAAAGGATTCTTTCCGCGCTGATGTTCTTGTCAAGTTCCATGCAGCGGTTTATGACCTTCCTGCGTATGTATTCGTCCTTGAAAAGCCTTCCGCACAGGACAACCCTGTTTGGTGCAAGAAGCGCCATGCAGTTTACGATTGTTACGGCGAATGTTGAAAAAATGTCTTCGATGTTTTGTTTTGTTTTTTCGTCCGCGTTTTTTAGCGCGGAGGCAAAGTTGTCCTGGTCGAACTTTAAAAATTCAAGAATCGAATGGTACGAAATTACAGTTTCAAGGCAGCCGTTTTTTCCGCACGAACATTTTTTTCCGTTCGGATTTACAATCGAGTGTCCTATTTCAGCGGTCTTTCCGTGCCGCCCCTGATAGACCTCCCTGTTTATTACAATCGAACTTCCAACCCCCGGCCCCCATTTTAAAAGCAGGAAGTTGTCGAATTCTTTTCCGATTCCAAAAAGAACTTCCGCAAGGCTGAACGCGTTGACGTTGTTTTCAAGAAGAATTTCAAGTCCTGTCTGGTCATGCAGTATTTTTCCAACCTCAACAGGATGATCCCAGATTCCATAGGAATGTACGCTTACCGCCTTTTCTGTTTCAACGATTCCTGGAACTGTAACACAGAGCATCTTTACGTCTTTTTTTGAATTTTTTACAAGCGTATCAAGGACAAAGGCGATGTTCCGTAAAAAATCTTCTGCGGATATTTTTTTGTCTGTAGGAATCACTTCCTTTGCAAGTACGTTTCCCTGCATATCGGAAATCGCGACTGTAGTTTCTTCAATTTCAATCGCCACCGCGGCAAAAAACGAATGGCTGTAGTTTATTTCAAGCAGAACCTTGCGTCTTCCTGCAAGACCTATTGGATTGTCAAGCGTTCCAGTTTCAACAAGAATTCCGTCCTCTATGAGCGACGTGCATATCTGCGTTAGGGCGGCCGGTGTAAGACCAATCGCCTGCGCCATGTCCTTTCGTGAACTTGCTCCAACGTCGTTCACATATTTAAGTATGTTCGCCCTGTTGCTGATTTTAACCTGTTCCATGTTCAAACCGGATTTTCTCATACGCATATCCTCTGAAAAATCGCTAGTATTTTTGTACCTTCATCTTCAACATATTTGCAAAAATTTCAAGTTCCGCTTCAATGTTTCCGTATGCAACCACGTAATGCGGTTCCCAGCCGTCAAGAACCGTTTCATACACAATTTTCTGCGCGCTCCGGTTCGTCTTTACAACAATCGAAGTTCCGTCAAACTGTTTTGGTCTGTCCAGCGCCTCGCCGCCTGCAATCAGAAAACGGAAGCGTCCGTCCGGGTCCTTTCCAATTCTGAAAATCGTAACTTCCTTGTGCGCCCTGCAGCCAAAGTCCAGCGTGGGTCCGATTTTTCTGTTGCAGTGGACGCTGACCTTTGCGCCGGTGTCGTCGCGCGCAAGGGAGCAGGCGGCGGTTCCGCAGTGCCAGAACGTTATTGTGTTTTCATCTTCGTCAAGTGAAACTGGATCTCCAAAAAATACAGGACTTCCCGAAAGGTTCATGCACGCGTACATTGAAAGCGCCCC
>JBHAFG010000111.1:0-32990 GCA_041855945.1 Treponema sp.
AGCGCATCTGAAGGAGTTGTGCATGAAAAAGTCGCGGGTGAACGCCTTGCTGAACGCCGTCCGTGCCGCGTATTCCGTGTGGGAGGCGGTCCCTGTTCCGTTTTTTTCAAGAATCGAACATATTCCGCTGTCCCTGAGTGAAAGCCAGTCGAACGGAGCCTCCCAGTATGTGACCGGAACTGCAAGGTCGGGCTTTTCCGAAAGTACTGCCCCTGCAATCTGTGCTGTTGAAAAATTTTCGGGAAGTATCGTGGTTTTGAGCGCACCGTCACCGTCCTCGTCCAGAAGGTAGCGGCCGGGGCGTTGAATTACGAAATTCACCTCGATTTCTGGATATTTTTTTGAAAAGTCCTGCCATTCGCTTTTTCTTGTAGGAAGTTCCCTGACTTTTCTTGTATTTTTCGAAAAAAACGAGGAATTCGTGCTGAAGAATGTTATTTTCATGTTGCAAACCGAAATAAAAAAAAGAGAATTCCCGCATGATTTCAGGGAATTCTCTTTTCAAAAACATCAGGTAAAACCTAGTAGTCTTTTTTTTCTGTCTTTCGCTTTTTGTTCAAAAGTTTTCTTTCCAGAGTCGTCTTCTTCTGATGAAGAGTGGCTGAAGGCTTTACAAAATATTCGCGTTTTTTGAACTCGCGGATGATGCCTTCTTTTTCAACCATTCTCTTGAAACGCTTGATTGCTTTTTCAAGGTTTTCTGAATCGTCCACCAAGATTGTAGCCATGAAATTCTCACCTCCTTCTATTCGGCGGTTCCGTAAAGTGGACTGAATGATAGCAAAAAAACAGGACTTGTGTCAATGCTTGAAAAAAAACTTACATTCGATAGAATGTACGCATGACGCTTGAAGAATTCAGATACATCGTTGACACAAAGAAGGAATACGAGTTCACATACAGGGGAATTTCATACAGCCTCACTTACGGAAGGAACGAGCCCGGATTCGATGTGATTGAGTTCGGCGAACGATTCTTCCAGAGGAAATTCGATTCGTGGGGAATGTTCATAAACGAGGCGAAGGTTGAAAACCACTATCTGAGGGAGATGCTGGACATTCTGCCCTGTCCGAAGGATTTAAAAAAAACGCATTGAAAAAGTTTTCTGCGCCTGAATTTGAAATCATGGAGTTTAGAAAAAACAGCGGCCATAACTCAGTATCTTTTATGGATTTTAGGTGTTATAATTGCAGGATTTTAAAACTCGGAGCTACAAAAAATGACAGATTCAAAAGATTCAGTTGAAGTCGCGGAGGCAAAAAAATCCGCCGAAGAAAAATCTTCCATGCGTGTAAAAAAGAGTGGACGCCGTCCGTTTTTCAGGGCCGTCCGCTTCATTTTGGGCGCGCTGCTTTCGCTTATCGTCCTGCTTTTCGCCTACATCGTTTTTTCCGCCCTGCACAGAAAATCCTCACTGGACTCGCTTCCGTCGGGTTTTTCCGCGTGCTTCCATACGGACTCCCTTTACGCAGCCGTAAATCCTCTTTTGGACCTTGAGGCGGCGGACAGGATTCTTTCCAGCAGACCTGAATATTCGTCCTTTCTTCCGCTGCTGCTGAATGCAAGGAAGTCCGGGCTTAGGAAAAATCCATTCGTCGCGTTGGCTCTTTCACGGAAATTTGACGCCGCCCTCTACACTGGAAGCCGTGGCGAAGTCGGGTGGGCGGCCGTCCTTGACATGGGTTTTCTTTCTTCCGGAACGAGGCTTTTTAAGTTCGTATTCCCCTACATGGAGGTCGATGGGCTTTCCATGTCGTCCATGCCCGGACACTGTTATTTTACATACACCGGGGACGGAATTACGGTATATGCCGCAGTGTTGAGGAATCTTGTGGTCGCGTCCTCTTCCTATGAACTTCTTGAAAAATCCGTGAAGGGCGGAAACCGGCTTTCCTACAGCGCGGAAAACCTTGAGATTCTTTTGAGGAAGGAGTCAAAGCCGTTTAGGATTCTTGTGGACGCGGGAAAGATTGTGCGCTCGTTTTCCCCGTCGTCCGAGATGTCCGCGGTCCTTTCGGAGATTTTAAAGGCGGATTCCCTTACGGCGATTTCATTCGAGATAAAGGACACCCTGCTGAGCCTTTCCGCCTCGCTTCCGTTCAGCGGAGAGTCTGAAAATCCAAAGTTTGAAAAAATCATTTCGCTTTTAAAAAGTGAAAGTTCCGTTCCGCTTTCTCTTGAAAACATGGGAAGCCGGGTGCAGTACTATTCTGTGGTGAACGCAGGTTCTCTTCGCGGCCTTAAGGACGCGGTTTTTCCCGTGCTTCCAAAAGAAAAAAAATACGAGTCGCTGTGGAACACGGCGAGTGCACTTTCGAAGACCGTTCTCAAAAATTCTCTTGACGACCTGCTTTTTTCATGGACCGGAGGGGAACTTCTTGCGTTTGGAATCGAGGGGCTGAACGACCCTGTCTTTGCGGTTCAGATTTCAGACGAGGATGAGAGGCGTCGGGTGTTCGACCAGCTTTCTTCTTCAATAATTGTCAGGGACGACACAAGCCTTATACTGGACGGAGTTAGGCTTCCGCGCCTTCTTTTTCCAGACTTCATTCAGAACCTGATCGGAGCGTTTGGAGCAAACCTTCCTTCTCCGTACTACATGGTTCTTGACGGCTTCATGTATTTTTCACAGTCGCCCGAGCCTCTTTCCGCGGTGTTCAATTCCCACAGGGATGGAAGGCGGATTTCAAAAAATCCAAACTGGCAGTCGGTCTCAAAAAATCAGAGGGGAGAAACCACCCTTAGCGTTTTCTACGACCTTGAGCGGAGCGTTCCGTTCTTTCTAAAGGGAAAAAACGACCTTTCTGAACTTCTTTCGCTGTATTCAATCGGAAGGTTCGACGTCCGGCTTTCATCGTCCAACCTTGACCTTTCCCTTGAGGCTGGCGGACGAAAAACAGGAGATTCAAGGAACTTGGCGGGTTTTCCAGTTGCCCTTTCCGGACGGGCCGACGGAAAGCTTTTGATGTCGGAATCGCGGAACGGCGACTGCCTGTTCTGGCTTGAGGACGGAAAGGTGCTGAAGTCATACCAGGTTTCAACCGGCAGGTTTTACACAAGGAAATTCACAAGGCCTGTTTGGATAAAGGCCGCAGGCTCTTCAAGGGCTCAGGGCGAGGTATGGGCCTTGAGCGATGACGGAACCGCCTACCTTCTTGACCCAAGCCTTGCGCCGGTGGACAATTTTCCGCTTGTATTGGACGGAAAGCCTTCATGCGAGCCTTCAGTCATGGAAGATTCCCTTGTTGTTCCAATGGTGGAAGACAGGCTCTGCTATCTTTCTCACGACGGAAAGGAGACCTTCGTTGACCTAAAGGGAAGCGCCCTCATAAAATCGCCACCCGCCGTGATGGGAAGGACGGTGGCCGTGTACCAGAAGTCCTTCCTTGGAAAGATATACATTGTGGACGGAGGAACTGTGCGAAACTCTGACTTTCCGCTTGAAGTTCCTTCAATCGCGTATGGAAGTCCCCTCCTGTACAGGCGTGGAAAGAGCGAGTTCGTGGCGTTCATAACGCAGAACGGAAACCTGCACCTTTGGGAAAATGGAGTTTCCGCCGAAAATTTTCCGATAAAACTTGACGGAATTTTCCATACAGGACTTGCGTACAACGGAAGGCATCTTTTTGCGCTTTCCGCGTCGGGTCAGCTTTTCAGGGTGGATCAGGACGGCTCTTTCTTTTCCGTGCAGGTTCCTTCGGCGCTCGCGAGGGAGGGACGTCTGGCTGTAGGAGGACCTGACAGAAAGGATTCAAACGTTTACGTGGGAATAGACGGCAACATGATTTACGGATTCAGCGAGGCTCTTGAACTTCTTTCAAATTTTCCATTGAACGGATTCGGGCGTCCGGTTTTCGTCGACGTGAACGGCGACGGCTTCAGGGATTGCGTCGTTCTGACTCTGGACGACAGGCTGAACGCATGGAACCTGCGCTGAGTGCCGAATTAACCCAAGGTTTTAGGTTTTTATGGAGTGTGATACTGTAGTATGAAAGGTAATGTTTTTTTTATCGTGCTGACCCTGGTTCTTTTACCGTGCCTTTTTTCCTCGTGCCAGACTTTGAATCAGGACAGGCTCGTTTCGACCGTCTTGCAGGAACAGATCGAGGAGATAAGGATTGTGGAGATGAAGGTTGCAAGGATTGAGGCGGAGGACGCCCTTTCTCCTCTTGGGCTTGAAGAGGCGGTCCGAAGGTCGACGGCCATCTCAAGGGAGATAGACGTTCTTCTTCGAGAGGAAGGTCTTGAGTCCGGCGCGAGGGCAAAACTTTTCGCCCTCAAGGGAAGATGCGCCCTTCTTTCGGACAGGAAGGCCGAGGCGCGGCAGAACTACGAGAGGGCGGCCCTTTCATACAGGGGCGAGGTTCACACGGTGGTTCTGGGTTCAAGGCTTTCGGTTTTACAGGGAGACGTAGAGGAACTTAGAATTTCAGGGAACGAGAAGGGAATCCTTGTGATTGAAAAGGCGATGGTTCTTTACAGGGGCGGCTCTTACAGGGCTTCCGCCGCAAAATTCGACGAGGCCTTCCTGATGCTCGACGGCTCTTACAGGCTTGCATACGAAAAGGTGAGGGATGCGGCGTGGTCGATGAGGGATTTTTCTGGAAGACCTGAAAAAAACACTTCCATGAGGAATGTGATAACGGTCGGACAGATGCTTGTGATAGCCAGGGACGAGACATCTTTCCTTGACGGATACAGCGCGTACAGGAAACTTTCCGAGGCGGAACTTTACGGCAGGGTTTCCCGCGCGGGACTTGTTTCCGCGGGAGACGGAGGCTCGGCTCCGCTTTCAAAGGACGAGGCCGCAACAAGACGGGCGTCCGCCCGCTTCCTTTGGAACTTGTACACGGCCGGAAGAAAGGACTTGAAGTTTGCGTATTCAAATATGTTCGGCGGAATGGAGTCTTCTCCAGTGGCGGACGTTCCCGTGGATGATGCGGACTTTGACGCCGTGCTTGGCTGCATAGAAAATGAGTTCATGGATCTTACGGACGGCGAAAATTTCGAGCCTGAAAGAAAAATGTCTGGAATTGAGTTTTCCACCGCGGTAAAGAAGTTGAGGTAGCCCAGGACGGCGCGCATCTGGAGTGGACTCATGCACGGTTTTCCTGATTTCTTCCCCGATTGAGTACTTGAATATTTTGCTGTAAAATCGGGTGCTATGAACATGGAAGCATTTATTTTGGGCTGCGGAGGCATGATGCCTCTTCCGTACAGGCATCTTACAAGCGTGCTTTTAAGGCGCGAGGGGCAGCTTTTTTTATTTGACGGCGGAGAAGGCACGCAGGTCAGCCTGAAGAGGCTCAACCTAAAATGGAAGAAGATAGACGCGATATTCGTTTCCCATACGCACGCGGACCACGTTACAGGTCTTCCAGGAATCCTGATGCTGAACTCTCAGGTTGACAGAAAAGATCCGCTTTTCATATACGGTCCTCCAAAAATCGCGGAATACATTGATACAAGCCGAAAGGTTCTGGATATGTACATAAACTATCCCATAGTCGTGAAGGAGATCCTCTCTCCGGGCGTGGTGCACTGCGGCGACGGATTTAAAATCCGCGCTTTTCCTCTTGACCATACAAAGACCTGCGTTGGCTACACTCTTGAGGAGGACGACAGGCCCGGCGAGTTCAATCCGGAGGCGGCGAAAAAACTTGGGCTTCCCGCAGGTCCGCTATGGGGAAAACTCCAGAAGGGAGGAACTGTGCTGAATCCAGACGGACTTGAAGTCAGGGCGGACATGGTCATGGGAAGATCCCGCAGGGGACGGAAGTTCAGTTTTGTTACGGACACCCTGTACAGTCCCGCCATCGCGGCCGAGGTGAAGGATTCAGACCTCCTTGTGTGCGAGTGTATGTTCGAGGATGAACTTCTGGATCAGGCGAGGGAAAAAAAGCACATGACGGCAAGCCAGTGCGCGGCGATTGCAAGGGATTCAGGCTCAAGGCGGATGTACATGATTCACTACAGCCCACGATACACCGACAGGGAACTTTCAAAACTTCTTGAACAGGCAAGAAGAATTTATCCCGAGGCTGAACTTTCCAGAGACAGGCTTTGCATCGAAGTTCCATACGTGGATTGATTTTGAACAAAAACCGTCCTGTTCTTGGGAAGATGCCTTTACAATGTATCAGTATGTATGAAAAATGATACAACCTGCGGCTTGCAGAGTCTTTCTTTTATTCCTCATTATTAAACACGGTGTTATATTGTATGAAAAATAATACAGAAAAATTTAAATCAACTGATAAAGTCATGGAGCCAGCTCTTTTTGGAGGCGCGTGTGATTCAAATTGAAAACCTTGTAAAATCCTATTCAAAGGGAAAAAAGGCGGTGGATGGCGTTTCCATGTTCTGCGGGCGCGGAGTTACCGGCATCGTCGGACGGAATGGGGCCGGAAAATCGACTCTTCTAAAATCCGCCGCGGCCCTTCATTTTGCGGATTCTGGCAGGGTTCTTGCCGGAGACTCCGACGGAAATCTTTACGACGCGGCGAAAAATCCTGAACTTGTGAAAAAATGCACGGGCTTCGTGCCGGAAACCAACATGCTTCCCAAAAAACTTACAGTGCTCGAAGTCCTGTCCGAGAACCTTTCTCTCCGGGATGTTCCCCGTTCGGAAAGGAGTGTAAATCTTGAATACGCGGTGGAAAACTGCCATCTGGAAGACGTCTTGAACCAGAAAATCGGAACTCTTTCAAGGGGCTACGCGCAGAGGCTCATGCTTGCCTGCGCGATTGTGTTCAGACCCGAAAACCTTGTCCTTGACGAGGCCGCGTCCGGGCTTGACCCCTCGCAGATAATACAGTTCCGCTCCGTCGTAAAGGACTATGCGAAAGACCATTCCGTCGTGGTTTCAAGCCACATAATGCATGAAATTTCTGCCATGTGCGAAAAAATCTACGTCGTAGAGGAAGGGCGCGTGGTAGCGGAGGGAAGCGAGGGCGACCTTCTTCGTCTGAGCGGAAGGAAATCCCTTGAGGACGCGTTCCTCTGTCTTACGGAAAAAAAATCTGGAGGCAGGGCGTGATGAAAAAAGGTGTTTTCGCCCTGGTTTTCCAGAGGCTTTTCCATTCGCTTTCAGGTCCGCTTTTTTACCTGTGCGCCCTCGTGCTGAACTTTTTCTGCGCGGGAAGTTTTTTTCTTGGCGGAACTTTTTTTTCCGGACTTTCCGGAACTTCCCTGAATCAATTTTTCAACGCAGTTCCATACATTTCGGTCGTCGTGATTCCCGTCCTCTGCCTGAACCCTTTTTCCTCGTACGAAAAAATGCTTCCTTTTTCAAGGCGGCGGCTTGAACTTGCGAAGGTTGCTTCAAAATTCATCGAATTCCTTGCAATGCTGGTTCCATCGCTTTCAGTTCCTGTTTCAGTGGCCCTTTTTGGCAGGGTTGAGGCGGCGGAGGTGTTCACGGGCTTTCTTTTCATTTCGCTTTACGCCCTGGCTTCAATCGCGCTCTGCTTCCTCATGCAGTCCGTTACGGAAAATTCAGGAATTTCTTTTCTTCTTTCCATAATAGTGCTTTCGTTTTCAAATTCCGTGCATCTTTTTTCACGCTCGGCAAGTTCTTCAGGCGCCGTGTCGGTTGTTCTTCGTTTTTTGAGTTTCGCATGGCACTTTGATTCCGCGGGAAAGGGAATATTCGATTCAAGGGATTTTGTGTTTTTCGCAGCCGTTTTCTTTCTCCTCGTCCATTCAAACGTGGTTCTGCACGACATGAAGCTTTCCCGTCCTCTGGAAAAAAGTCAGAAAAGAAGGAACGCCATGCTTTTCGCCGTGATTCTTCTTTTTCTCCTTGACGGACAGCGTTTTTATTTCAGGAAGGACTTCACTGTCCTGAAAAGTTACAGCATCTCGGAGTATTCAAGGCGGCTTCTGGATGAATGTGACGGGGCGGTCTCGCTTACGTATTACAGGACCGGCGAACTTGAACGCCTCTATCCTTCGGTAAAGGACGTGAACGAACTTTTGAACGAATACGCGCGGCACAGGAACGTGTCGCTCCTGGTGGAAGACCCTTCAAAAACTGGACTTGCAGAAAAACTTGAAGGCTACGGAATTTATCCACGGCAGATTCAAAGTTCGCGCGGAGGAAAAATTCAGTACACCGACGTGTATTCCGCCGTCATGATAGAGATGTCGGGGGCGGTGCAGGTGGTTCCGTTCACCCTTTCGCCGCAGAACCTTGAGTTTCAGGTGACCGAGAAAATCGCAAGGCTTTTTTCAAGGTCTGAAAGATATGTGAACGTTCTGTGCGGAGGAGATGAATCCGTGGAGAAAGACTATTCCTACCTCGTGCAGTTTCTTTCCTCGCAGGGATTCACTGTAAACCATATTTCAGAAAATTCAGACATTCCGCTCCAGATAAGGCTTTCAAGGGAATATGGAAACCTTCTCCTGGTGCTGGGAAGTTCAAGGCTCGGAGACGCCGAGGTGCATGAGATAGAAAACTACATGGAGGGAGGCGGAAAGGTTCTGTTTGCGGCTTCTCCATACGTCAAGGACATTGCAGGATCGTGGCGGATTGACAGGGATGGAAACCAGAGGCTTGTCCGCCTTCTTTCAAGTTACGGCGTGAATTTTTCAAAAAAAATAGTTGGCGACATTTCTTCTGCAAGGATACTTCTGCAGGACGATTCAGGCGCCTCAAGATACCTGAACTATCCGCTGTGGCCGTCCGTCCTTCCGCAGGAAAACGCACCTTCCGGAATGACGCTTTTCTGGCCGGTTGAACTCATCCTTGAAACGGAAAACGCGGTTCCGATCCTCCACAGTTCAAGGCTTTCGTATGAGGTCGAGCCCCTGGAGGGCGCGTCTGAAAATCTTTTTTCAACAAATCCGCTCCTCCTTGAGGAGGACGCGTTTTCTTCAGGTTCCGCGACGAAGGAGCGAAGGCCCCGCGTCCTTTCCGCAAGGTACTCCGGCGAGTCTTACGGCTACTACAATCCTGGAATTTTCAACGTGGAGTTCACGGTGGTTTCCGACCAGTATTTTTTGAACTCGCTCATGCTCGGCTACATAGGAGGCGAGAGCGGAGATTACAGGAATCTTGATTTTCTTGTGAATGAACTTTTAAAGCTGGACGGAGACGCCGGGCTTTCAGGTCTGTATGAAAAATCGCTCGCGCCAAAAAACACATTCTTTAAAACTCCCGATGAAAAATCCTTTGAAAGCGCCAGGAAAAAAAGCCTCGTCCTGAATTTTATTTTTCCGCCGCTTTTCTACGCGTGCGTGTTCTGTGTCTTTTATTTTCAAAGACGCAGGAATCTTCGTCCAGGCAGGTCATAGATGAAAAAATACATTCTTCCTTCAGCCATTGTTTTTCTTTCGGTTTTGTTCCCGCTTTCATTCGTCCGGGACTTCGGTAAGGACGGAAGAGCGGGGCAGATTTCGCTTGTTCCGCAGAAAGATTTTTCAGGAATCGTGGAACTCAGCCTTTCGCTTGGAGAAAAAAAATTGACGTTCAGGTCGGACGGCGGGCTATGGCGGGGCTTTTTACAGTCCGCGGATGAAGACGGATTTTCGCCCTTCGGGTCAAGGATTTTTCCCGTTGACGCAGAGGACCTTGAAAAAGCGCTTCATTCACTTAAAAAGACCTATAGGCTGTATAAAATTTCAGACAAAAACGGCGTTCTTGCTGATTTTTCACTGGACGGCGCCTCAAGGCTTTCTGTCAGATGTTCTTTCTCTGACGGACGCGTGAGCGATTTCTGGATTGGAAAGCCGGATTTCACTGGAAAAATGCGCTTCGCGGTGCTTCCCGATATTAACGGCGTGTGGAAGATTGGCTTTGACTTTTTTGATTTTTTCCATCTTGAACCGAGGTTCTGGCACGATCCGTATCTTTTTCCACGCAACGCCTTTTCCGAAGGCGGCCTCCAGCTTGCAAGAATCCGCTCTGGAACGGTGGATAAAAATCTGATTCCCGACGGCTCCCAGAAATTCATGAAGCTCCTTGAACTCAGGCACGGAGACATTTTTTTTGACGGAAATTTTGATGCCGATCCGGTTGTGAAGATTCACTGCGAATATGGAAGGGGAATGTTCCTTGACATGGATTTTTATGAATCATCGGACGGAAATTTCGTGGTGCACTATCATGGCGGCGGCTGGAATTATTTTGCAAACCTTTCCGCGTGGACGTACAGGACTTTTGTTGAAAACCTCTAGTTCATCACGATGAATATGAGCGACATGAAATTGTAAAGGAAGTGCATCGATATGTTTACGCCCATACTTCCTGTCCTCATGCGGACTGTCCTTAAAACCGCGTGGGCGCAGAGGGCGTTCAGCACGGCGAAAAATCCAAGGTATCTGTGTGAGAGCGCGAATACAATGGCCGAGGCGATTTCCGCCGCCATGTCAAGAATTTTTTTCAGCGCGGGATTCCTTGTGTCTTGGGCGAATTTCCTTAGTCCTTCGGGAAGAAAGAACCTGTACACCGCCTCCTCGCTTATGGCGACGAAAACAAAGTCAAGTGCGCAGAAAAGCCAGCCGATTTTTTCAGGTCTTGCGATTTTTTGTGAAACCGACGTTCCTGAAAGAGATGCCGCGACCTGGAAGGCGGCCGAAAAAAGCCATAGAAGTCCAAATCCTACAAGAAAATGTGAAAAGTCCATGGCGAATTTCAGTTTTTTTTGAATGTCGCAATCTTTTTTTTCCACGTCCTGTCCGTCTTTCAGTTCAGGTTTTTGCTTCTCCTCGATGAAGAAAAGTTTTTTAAATACAAGGACGAACGCGACGCTGAGAACGCAGTTTGTCATCTGGGCGAAAGGGAACGTCCACCTTCCGAAGGGAAAGTTTTCCGCGGACTGGGAAACGAGGAGCGGTGGAACTGCCAGAAAAAACACGCCCGACATGAAGAGGATCAGGCGGCTTAAAAATCTACGTCTTTGCATTTGGAAATGAATGTGTTATTATATTTGCAAGTTGGTTTTTTGTATATATGTACCTATTGATTGCAGTTTTGATTTTGGCGGCGGTGGCGGTGCTTGCCGCATGGCTTTACATCACTAACAGGGAAAAAATACGCTTTTTCTTAGAGGGCATGGACCTTGGCTTCCATTCGTTCGAGATAGGAACGCTGTGGCAGGTGGCCCAGATATGCGACCTTGAGGAGCCCATTTCACTTTTCTATTCGCTTCCGTCCCTTACAAAGTGCATAGCGCAGATAAAGTCCAGGACGGAAACACGCGGAACCGCGAACCTTCCAAAGATGAAGTCGCTCCTTACAAAACTTTACAATTACAGGACGAAGATTGAAAAGGACGCGGACAAAAAACGCAGCCTTGAGTCGACCAGGTCTCTTTCAAACGGACAGAAACTCAGGATAATATTTCCAGGAAAGGGTGTTTTTTCTTCCGAAATAACGAACAACGCGAGGAACCTCACGATTCTGGTTCCAACACAGAAAGGACAGATTACAGTTCCGGGAGTCGAATGGATAAACCAGACGGTAAGCGTGTACCTTTGGCGCAGCGGAGACGCAAGATACGTTTTCGACACATCCGTGGTGGGAGAGGGACTTTTTCTTGGAAAACCAAGCCTCTACCTGCAGCATACGGCGAACCTTGTAAGGACGCAGAAGCGGAACGCTGTAAGGGTGAAGTGCAAAATCAACGCGGATCTGTACATCCTGAAGGAATCTGAAATAGACTACGGCAAGGTTGAGACCCGTTCGGGCTACAAGTGCATAATCGAGGACATATCTGAGAAGGGTGCTTTGATACGCATCGGAGGAAAGGGCGTTCCGAACGTGAACCTTCGCCTGCAGTTCCAGATGCAGAACAGGCTGGTTGTAATGTTCGGCATCGTGCGGACGGTGGAATACAACGAGGAGATAGGACAGTCCAGGCTCCACTTCGAATGCATACACATCGACGGCGACATGAAGAACCACGTGCTGAGTTACGTGTACAACATTCTTCCGCAGAGCGAGAAGGAGATTTACGACGCAGTTTCATACACTGAAAAAGACGCGGTGGAGGATACGGGCGCCGAGGTGGACGGAGAACTTTCAAGGAGGCTTTTGGACGAGGTTCTGGATGGAGTTTCCGACTATGCCGCAAGTCTTTCAGATGGTGCGGGCGTTGTGGACTCTTCTGAAAACAAGGACGACGCGTTTGAATACGGAGGGGCTGAAAATTCCCTTGAAAATCCGCTTGAGGAGGCCGATCTTGACGTTCACTGACAGGGCGATTTTTTATTTTGGAGTTGCAATGAAGAAGTTTTTTGCCTTGGGATTATTTTTGATTCTGGGTGCGGGCGTTTTTTCTGAAGGTTCAGAGAACCACAGGAAATTCGTTTCTGGAAACATACAGGACAAGATTCTGAGCGTCAGGTCTGCTTCGGGCGACGAGGCCGTCCTCCTTTCAAAACTGGCGCTTGGCTTTGCCGTCTCGAACAAGGGAGTTCTTGGAAGCGACAGGGATTTGGACGCGCTTGCAGTGTCCGGAATCCTCGCCCTTCCCGGAGACTATGTGTCGAAGGCGGACGAAAAGGAAAGGAATGAAATCTGCGAGTACTTTTACTCGATATACACGAATTTTTCCGACGTGAACGTAAAGACCGCGATATTGAACCGGCTTTCAGTGTTCAAATTTCAGGACGGACGTTTTCCCCTTCTTTTAAACGCGTATTTAAAGTCCGTGGAGGTCAAGAAGCAGAAAGATCCGCTTACGAGATCCGTGATAGGAACTCTTGGAACTATAGGCGACAGGGATTCCTTTGTAATCCTATACCTGCTGTACGGAGATCCTGTATGGGCGGTGTACAGGGAGGACATAAAGCCGACGCTCGCGAAACTCATGGAAACTTCCGTTCCCCAGGCGATTTCCATAGTGCAGACTGGAAGCGTGCTGGACTGCAGGCAGATTTTCGACCTTGCTGTAAAAAATGAAAAATTTTCAAACAAAACTGTTGCGGACATATCAGAAAATGTGCTTCTACGCACCATAGACTTGTATGAGAACGACAGGGCGGCGGGAAAGTCCATCACGGAACTCCAGTTCGACGCTTATTCTGTCCTTGCAAGGCTCAAGTGGACGCGCGCCAACGCCGCCGCCATGAAATTCTTTTCTGCGGCAAAAAAAGAGTACGAGCAGGGATTTTTCGCGGAGGACAGTTTTGTATGGGTGATAAAAAATCTTCCCGTGATGGCGCCCGTTGATTCCGTGGCGGCGTTCTGCTCGTATCTGAACGAGTGCAATTCCGTAATGGAATCCGCGATTGAAAATCCTGCAGTAAAAAAGCCGCAGGACAAGATCGTTCTCGCACTTATTTCTGCGCTGGGGGCGGTCGGTGACAAGAATGCTTTTGACACATTGCTTGCGGTTACATATTACTCATATTCTGAAACGGTTCTTGCACAGGCTCGCGACGCGCTTGCGAGTCTGAAATGGTAGCGGTACAAAACTTCAGGAATCCTTTTTTAATCTCCGCGTTGACGGTGGCGTTTCTTGTCTATTCAGGAATTTTTCCCGTGAAGTCCACGCGGATTTTCAGGACGCTTGCGCCAAGGGGCGAGGTGTGCGCCATCCGTGGAAAAATCTCGTCAAATCCAGTCAAAAACGTAAGGGGCTTTTACAGGATCGAGATGGAAGTCGAGCGCGCGGAAACTTTGAATGGCGGAATTTTCCAGGCGGAGGGCAGGGTTTCAGTCCTTGTCCGCGAAGATGAAGTTGAGGCGTGTTTTCCAGGAAAACTTTATTCCCTCTCCAATGGAAGTTCAGCGCTGTTTGAAAAGGGAAGTTGTGTCGCCGTGAAGGGATTTTTTTCAGAAGGAGTTTTCATCGCTGGAAATACAGAGGCTCTTTCCTCAAAAAAGACTTTTTTTTCATTCGTTGCAAGGGCAAGGGCTCTTTCAAGGCTTAAATTCAGAAGGCTCATGTATTACTGGAAGGACGCTGGAGGTCTTTTTCTTGCGCTTGTTTCAGGAATCAGGGAATACACAGACTCAGCCCTTTCGGACGCGTTCAGGAAGGCAGGTCTTTCACACATCCTCGCCCTGTCTGGAATGCACCTCTCCCTTTTTTCAGGACTTTCTCGTTCAGCCTTCAAGGGCCGGCTTTCTGAAAGGACTGTGCTTTTCATTCAGTTTCTGGGGATTCTGGTTTTCGTCTGGTTCGCAGGTCTTTCTCCGTCTCTTTCAAGGGCGTTCATTTGCAGTTCACTTTTGATTCTATGCGGTTTTTTAGGAATTCGGAATGTGAGCATGACATGCATACTTTCACTTTCGTTTCTGATTCACGCGGCGATTTTTCCCCGGGATTTGTCTGCACTGGCGTTCAAGCTTTCATACGGCGCGCTTGCAGGAATCCTGATTCTGGGAGACTTTTTCACTTTGATTTCTATCAGGGCGTTTCCTGCGAGTTTCGCGTCAAGTTTTGGAGCGAGTTGCGGCGCACAGTGCTTCACCGCTCCCATAAGCCTTCGGGCGTTCGGCGTTTTTTCGCCGATTGGCGCGCTCGCATCCGTGTTCGTTTCTCCGTTCGTTGTGATTTTCATATATTCAGGCATCTTGGTGTTTTCATTGAGCTTCATTTTTCCTTTTTTTGCGGAAACAGGTGCCATTTTGATGAATTTTTTATATAATCTACTCGGTAGGCTTGTATTCATGTTTTCCGCCTATCCATCAGTGAGCATTGGGGGCTAAATGAAATTGAAATATCCCGACTATAATTCTCCTCAGGAACTTAAGAATTTTCTTGAAGGCCGGAACATGGCGATGCAGAAGAAATTCGGACAGAATTTTCTTGTGAACGAGGCGGCGAGGGTCAAGATTGTGGACTCTCTCCAGATAGACGCATCTTCATCCGTGTGGGAGGTGGGGCCGGGGCTTGGTTCAATGACGCTTGAAATATTGAGGCGGGGGGCGTTTCTAACGGTTTTTGAGATTGACAGGGGCTTCGCGTCTCTTTTAAGAGAGTTTTTTTCAGACTACATCGAAGAGGGAAGGCTGCGCGTGGTGGAGGGCGACGTGCTTAAAAAATGGCGCGGAGAACTTGAACAGTCCGGGCTTCCCGACAGGTTCTTCGGAAACCTTCCATACAACATAGCCGCGACCTTGATTGCGGACACAATAGAAAACAGCGTCCGTTTTGAGAGGGCGGTTTTCACAGTCCAGAAGGAAGTGGCCTTGAGGGCGGCGGCGAAATGCTCCACGGAGGACTATTCGTCGTTTTCAGTTCTCTGCCAGTGGGCGTACGACATCGCGCCTGTAATGGATCTTGCGGCGGGAAATTTCTGGCCGCGGCCCAACGTTGAAAGCAGGGCGTTTTCCATGACGGCGAAAAAAGATTTTCCAGGGTGCAATAATCCTTCGCTTTTTGCAAGACTCCAGAGGGCGCTTTTTTCTTCAAGGCGCAAGAACGTCAGAAACAACCTTACGATATTTCTGTCGAACGCAAAGGCAGCGGAGGACGCGCTTTTGAAGGCGGAAATAGACCCGTCAATCAGGGCGGAGGCGCTTCCCATCGAAAAAATGCTCCGATTGTCCGACGTCCTCGATGACGGTATAATGGTCGGAAAGTAAGGGGGCTTTGGAATGGAAGAAATTGTTTTTGACGTCAAACAAAACCTTTCTGACGTCGTTTCAAGAATAAGGGCCGCGGAAAGAAGGGCAGGACGAAAAGAAGGCGAGGTGAAACTCCTTGCAGTGAGCAAATTCCATTCAGAACGGAAGATAAGCCTTCTGGCCGATGCAGGACAGGTTCTTTTTGGAGAAAACAGGGTGCAGGAGGCCAGGGAAAAGTTCATTCCGATAAAGAGCCTCCGTCCGAATGTAAAACTCCACATAATAGGTCAACTCCAGACGAACAAGGTTAAAAAGGCGGTGGAAGTCGCGGACTGCATAGAGTCGGTTGACAGAATACCGCTTCTTCAGGAAATAGAAAAACGATGTTCGGAACTTGGAAGGAACATCCAGGTTTTTCTTGAACTCCACACGGCCGAGGACTCAAAGTCTGGCTTTTCCGACGTGGACGAGGCAAGGAAGGCTCTTGCAATGTTTGGGGAGGGGCTTTTTCCACACGTCGAGCCGAAGGGGTTTATGACCATGGCGCCGTTTACGGAAGACGAAGGGGCTGTACGAAGGTCTTTTTCAACTCTGCGCGAAACCGCGTCGGCTTTGAGGCGCGAATTTCCGTTCCTTCCGCTTGATGAACTTTCCATGGGAATGTCCGGCGACTTTGAAAAGGCGATAGAGGAAGGCTCGACACTTGTACGCATTGGAACGGCTATATTCGGCGGGAGGGATTACGGCGCAAAATGAAAAGAATTATTTCGGCGGTTCTTGTATTTTCAATTTTTTCCTGCATGACGCCGGTTTTTTCAGCGGACGCGTCCACGACGCCTTCTCCGTACACGAAAGATGAGTTTTCTCCGTGGCTCAAGGACTTGAGGCGCGCGGAGATAATAACGCTCGGCGCGATGCCGTTCGTGACGCTGAACGTAACTCTTGGATTCTGGGCTTTGAACGGCTTTGACGAAAGTCTAAGTCCCTTCGCTGCCGCGGACACCACGGTTACAAAATATACGAACGACCAGACGCTTGGAATACTTTTAACCTCGATTGGAATATGCGCAGGTATCGGAATCGCGGACTTTCTGGTTCATTTTTTGAGGACGACGGACAGGACCCGTAAAAACCGCGGTACTGGACGCATAAGGATTGAATCGATAGCGGACGACCCGGAGGCGACTAGGATTCCTATACCCTTTGACATGGAAGGAGTGGAAGTCGATTTTTCATCGGGAATTGAAAAGACAATGGAACGCTCTTCGATTGAAGATTTTTCGGGTGGTGGAAACTGATGCCGTTGATAAAGGTTAGACTTCCAGACGACTACGCGCTTGGCGAAAGGCTTGATCTTTTTGTCTCAAAACTTCCCGATGGAATGAACCGCTCAAAACTGAAAAGCACCGCATTGAACGTGCTTGTGAACGGAAAGGACGCAAAACTTTCACACAGGATGAAGGCGTCCGACCTGCTTGAGATAGACTGGGAAGAAAACATACCGGAGGACATAGAGCCTGAAAACATTCCGCTCAGGATAATATACGAGGACTCAAACGTTGCAGTTGTGAACAAGGCCCAGGGAATGGTAACCCATCCTGCAAGCGGACACTGGAACGGAACTCTTGTGAACGCGCTGATGTACCACTGGAAAAGGGATTCCGTAAGGCAGTTGAAGGAGGGCGGAAAAAATGAAATCCTCCAGAGGCACAGGCCGGGCATAGTGCACAGGCTCGACAAGGACACGTCCGGCCTTATAATCACGGCAAAAAACCGTGTGGCGGAGGAATATCTTTGCGGACAGTTCAAGGAAAGGCTGCTTCAAAAAGAATACATCTGCATAGTCACTGGCCGTCCACCGGCCTCAAGCGGAGATGTAAGGACGCAGATTGTGCGCGACGCGAAAAACAGGCAGAAATTCAAGGCGAATCCGGACACAGACGAGGGAAAATCCGCAAGGACCATATACCACTGCATAGCAAGTTACGGTCCGTACTCCATAATTCGCGTAAGGATAAAGACGGGACGCACCCATCAGATAAGGGTCCACATGAGGTATCTGGGCTGTCCTATTCTTGGCGACAGCCTTTATGGAAGGAAGGACTCCCTGTTCCCCGACGCGACTTTAATGCTGCATTCAAGGCAGACCATACTGAAACTTCCAGACGCTGTCCGCTACCACAGGTTCAAGGCATCCATTCCGCGAAGGTTTTACGATGTCCTTGAAGTGTTGAAGTCGCGCTATCCGAGGGAAATTCCTCCAAAGGTAAGGGAAAAATGCAGGAAATCAAGATAATGCACGCTCCGTCTGAAAAAGAGCCGTACGCGGTGGTGTACAAGCCGTCAGGGCTTCCATCCGCTCCGCTTGGCGAAGGCGACATTGAAAACGCTTTTTCCAGGACGGCGGAATTTTTCCCAGAATGCCGTGAAGTCCACGGAAGGAAAAAAATAGAATGTGGACTTCTGCACAGGCTTGACACCGAAACGTCGGGGCTTCTTCTTGTGGCGGCGGAACAGGCGTTCTACGACTTCATGCAGACGGAACAGGATGCCGGACGTTTTTTAAAAAAATACAGGGCGGAATGTGACGTTTTTCCCGAAAACCCTAATGTTCTTGGAGGCTTTCCGCCTTCATTGGATTTTACGCCCCGAACTTCCGCAGCCTTTACGGTCGAGTCGTTTTTCAGAAATTTCGGAGCGGGAGGAAGGGAGGTCCGCCCTGTTACCGTGGACTCTGGAAAATCCGCATTGAAAAAACTTGGGACAAATAGAATCTACAGGACAGGAATCAGGATCGCCTTGCTCCATGACGGAAAGGCCGAGGTTGAATGTTCGATAGTCAGGGGATACAGGCATCAGGTCAGATGCCATCTTGCATGGCTTGGGCTTCCCGTTGAATGTGACGGGCTTTACAATTCAAGATGCGCGGAGCCAGGTGTAATGAAGTTTTTTGCGACTGAAATACAGTTCAGAAATCCAAGAACGGACGAGGAAGTCGTTTACAGCGTATGATTCTTAGAAAGAAAACAGTTTTTACTCGAGAAGAGATTTGAACTCTTATGAATTTGCATTCGCTTGGACCTGAACCAAGTGCGTCTACCGTTCCGCCACTCGAGCGTGCGTTCATATTAATGAAAAACGCCATCTTGGTCAATCGTAAAAATGAATTCTTTAAACGGTTCAAGGATTTTTTATGCAGCTGTACACCGCAAAAAGAACCACCGAAAGAACGATGAATGTAACCGCGTAAACCCATAATGGAAGGGACGAGTCGTGTCCTGAGATTCGTCCGCCATGAGATCCTGAATTTCTTCCATTTTTCAAGAATCCTGAAGATTTGGGCTTCTTTTCCGGGGTTTTAACCTTCCGTTTTTTTCCGTCCATGGCATAGCCGCATTTAGGACAGCCGTCTTCAAAGTCGTCGTGGCTTCCCGTGGCGCCGCACTTTGGACATCGTACAGAAATGAAGAATTTTCCACAGGTCTTGCACACCTTTGAGTTTTCAGGAACTTCCGAACCGCAGTTCTCGCAGAAAAATTTCGCCTTGCCGCTACTCATAGTACTCCCTTATCCTCTGCAGGAGCGAGCCTACAAGAACCTTGCACTGGACGGAACTTTCTGGAACTGTGTTTTCACATCCGTCCTCCGTGTAAAAAAGGTTGTCAACCGTGGATATTGAATAGTCGTTTTCCTCAAGTCCAAAAAGACTGTCAACGCTGTAAAGCGAGTTTTCTCCAAGTATGTACTCGTCCCTTATCTTTTCGTCCGATTCAAACTCGATTTCAGGAAGGCTTGCGCCGTGCGCCATGAATATTCCGCTGACCGTGGGAACTTCTTCTTCCCCGACGTCATCTTCAATGTTCTTTGCATCCTGAACGGGGGAAACTTCGTCCTCTGGAAAAAGACTGTCAACCGTAAAAAGTCTTGCATGCTGTTTTTCCGAGGCTGTCAATATTTTTTCAAGTTCAGACCTTGTCCGCTCGATGTCCGAAAATGAGACCGTTCCCGCAACTCCAAGGTAATCCGATTTTTTACAGTCGTCTTCTGAAAGTTCATCCTCCACGCACAGTATGAGCCGAGTGTTTTCAAGCGTGGAATTTTTCAAGTACTGCGCCATGACCTTCCAGTGCCTTGGAAAATCTGAAGCGTCTACAATCACGAAGTCGGGGGAAATTTCCTGCACGTTGTCAAGCGCCTTTAAAAACCACCTGTAGTGCATGCAGGCGGCCCCGCACCCAAGAAGGGCGGAGCGAATTTCGGAGGCGTGCTTCCTGTTTTCCGATACAAGCAGGACGTTCATCATTCTGTCCCCAAATTCGTTACGGTGTAGTCGTATATCTGCCATATTCCCTCGCGCTGCCTGACCTTGTATACGTATGACTTCTTCTCGTGGTAGTTCGGATATTTGAACCATTCGGTAACCGTTACAGTTCCCTCCGTCTTTGTGTAGACCGTCTTTTCAATCTCGAATCTCGCAGGAACCGCCACTATGTCGCCGTCGATTCTTGACTGCATTAAATCCGCCCTGTATGAGGAAAGCATCCTTGCCCTCTCGTCGGCGGAGGACGCGGCGTATTTCCTCTTCTGGCTTGCGGAACGCTGCAGCATCGCCTCGACGTCCATGTACAGGAAGTACTGGTCCCAAAGCGATTTCTGCCTTGCTATGATAGTCTGTTCAACAACCCTGTCGGGCGCGATTTCCTCTGGCTTTAAAAGTTCGGCCGTCACCGCCTTTACAGGAAGTACGGAAGACGAGGAGGCGGAAGGAGAAGGACGCACTTCCATTGAAAGCCTGTTCGATGAAAGTTCTATGTACTTTGACTTGTACAGTTCGGGGTAGAGAGAGAGTTCTATGTAATATATCGAAGGTTCTTCTATGACGATGTAGTCCTTCAGGTTTTCAACGAACGAGTATTCTTCTCCGCTTTCAAGAGCGATCTCCCTGAAATATACGGTCTGGTTTGTGGTTCTTTTCCTTACAAGCCTTTCCGTGTTCTTGAGTTTTGTGTTCCTCACCGTGTAGGCGTAGAAATCCACGCTGAACATCCTGTCGTCTGCCAGTTTGAACCTGAGCGTTTCTGTGGAATTGTTCTTGATTGAGATGTGCACGAGAACTGGATTTGATTCCGCGTCTCCCGGATAGTACATCGTCCTGTCGAAATATTTTATGGAAACGGACGCTCCGGAATATCTTTCGTCCGTCCTTGACGCCTGGGAAAAGAGACAAATCTCGCCAAAGAAAAGCAAAATCGCTATAATAAATGTTGTTTTTCGTTTCAATTTATTACTCCAGTTAATATTGAAATCTCTATATACATTATCGGTTTTTTGGCATGAATACATTATCAACAAATTCAATTTATGAACTTTTGCGCGGCTTCGACGGTTTCAGGGAACTTTCAGAAAGGATTGCTTCTCTTGAAGGTGGAAAATCCCTTGAGGTCATGGGGATGAGGGGGGCGCTTCATTCCTATTTCATAAGGTCGTACCTAAAGTCCGTGCATGCAAAGAGGCTCCAGGAGCAGAAGTACAGGGCTTCAGGCTGCGGCTCGAAGGGCTTGGGAAACGGGGAGGGAGGTGTTCTTGAACGGCTTCTTGTGGTAGTGTCTACGGAACGGGAGGGGGAGGTATTGAAGTCCGACCTTGAAACTGTCTTTCCGGAGGCGGACGTGAACCTTCTTCCTTCATGGGGCACCCTCGTCTACAGGCCCGCCACGGAAAATTCCCTTGTGTTTGGACGGAGGGCGGCCGTATTTTCAAAAATGGCGAACGGAAAAAGAAACTTTTCAAGGGCGTTCGACTTCAATCCTGAAATTTTCATAGTTCCGCTGAGGGTCGCCCTTTCGCCGGTTCCGCCACCCGGATACATGAGGGAACTTTCGTTCCGCCTTGAAGTTTCCGAGAGCATAGACACTGTGGCCGTTTCAGAAAGGCTTTCAAGGCTCGGCTACACCAGGGTTCCGCGTGTTTCCGTGCGCGGTGAATTCAGCCTTCGCGGAGAGGTTCTGGACATATTTCTTCCAGGGGACGTTCTTGCGCGCCGCGTGATATTCGACTTTGACAGGATTGAAAAGATAAAGACGTTCGACCCTGAAAACCAGAACACAATATCTTCCGTGGAGGAACTTCTGGTGTGTCCGATGAAGGAGGTCGTGTGGAACGAGGAACTTTCTGGAATCCTTGAAAAGAAATTCGAAGGTCCGTCAGATCCTTTACGTCCGCGGCTTGAACTTACGGAGGAGGCGCGCGTTTTTTCAGAAGGACTTCTGGATTCCATCAAGACCCGTGGAGGGGCAGAGGGCGAGGAACTTTTCTATCCTGTCCTGTGGGAAGACAGGTGCAGCGTGTTCGACTATTTTGGCGCGGACATTCCGGTGTTCTTCCTTGACCACGACAGGATTGAAAATTCCCGTGAAAGCATGGAAAGGGAGATGGCCGGAATGTACAGGAAGGCACGGACTGAACTTCCTGTTTTTCCGCCGGAGGATGTGTCCTTCAGGATGGAGACTCTTTTAAAAACAGTGTCAAAAAGTATAAAATTCTGCACGGTTCTTTCAGAAGACTCGAAGGATGCCGTGCGTGTTTCCTGCGACGTGTCGCAGAGCTATTTTGGAAACTTCAACCTTCTGAAAGATGAACTTAAAAACCTTCAAAACGACGGCTGGAACGTGTTCATATTCGCGGACAATGAAAACCAGGCCCAGCGCATTTCAGAAATTCTCAAGGAATTCACGCGCCCGGAGGACAAGAACCTAAAGCCTCTGGTTGTAACGGGCAGCGCGATTTCAGAGGGCTTTGCAATTCCCGAACTGAAACTGAAGCTCATACAGGAAAACGAGATATTCGGACGGAAAAAATACGTTCCAAAGTCGTTCGGCAGGGTAAAAAGCCAGGCGATAGACACCTTCGTGGAACTGAATCCCGGAGACTTCGTGGTGCACGTAAACTATGGAATCGGCATATTCAAGGGCATAGAGCGGGTGCACGCGATGGGAAACGAGAGGGATTACATAAAACTTGAATACGCCGACGAGGAATTCCTTTTTGTTCCGATAGAGCAGGTGAACCTCGTGCAGCGCTACATTGGAAGCGAGGGGGAGGCCCCGCACATAGACAGGATTGGAAGCAGGTCCTGGGAAAACAGGAAGAACAAGGTCAAGAAGGCTGTGGAGGACCTTGCGCACAGGCTCATAGACCTTTATTCAAGGCGCAAGGCTTCCGTGGGCTTTCCATTTCCAAAGGACACCGAATGGCAGACTGCGTTCGAGGCCGCTTTTCCTTACGAGGACACTCCCGACCAGATTTCAGTTACGGAAGAAATCAGGGCGGACATGGAAAAACCTGTTCCGATGGACAGGCTTGTATGCGGCGATGTTGGCTACGGAAAGACGGAGATCGCAATGCGCGCGGCGTTCAAGGCGGTCATGGGAGGAAAGCAGGTGGCCTTCCTTGCGCCCACGACGATTCTGGCAGAGCAGCACTACGAAACCTGCCTTGAGCGTTTCAGCAGTTTTCCTGTAAAAATAGCGCACCTTTCGCGTTTCGTTTCAGCATCTGAGCAGAAAAAGATTCTCAAGGCCCTTTCGGAGGGAAACGTCGACATCCTCATAGGAACTCACAGGATCATACAGAAGGACGTAGTGTTCAAGAACCTTGGACTTATGATAATCGACGAGGAGCAGAGGTTCGGCGTCAAGGACAAGGAAAGGCTCAAGGAGATGAGGACCAACATCGACTCCCTTGCCATGTCCGCAACTCCAATACCAAGAACGCTGCACATGAGCCTTCTTAAAATCCGCGACATGAGCCTTCTTACAACGCCACCACAGAACAGGCAGGGGATTGAGACCGTCATAGACGCGTTCAGCGACGACAGGGTGGCGAAGGCGATACGGCGTGAGGTTGAGCGCGGCGGACAGGTGTTCTATCTGCACAACCGTGTCGAAAGCCTGCAGGAGACGAGGCTGAAGATCGAACGTCTTGTTCCGGAGATGATGGTTGACGTCGCCCACGGACAGATGACCAGCGACCAGTTGGACGACATTTTCAGAAGGTTCAAGATGGGCGGCTTCCATGTTCTTGTCGCCACCACCATAATAGAAAACGGAATAGACATTCCGAACGTAAACACGATAATCATCGACCGTGCCGACATGTACGGAATATCTCAACTGTACCAGCTTCGCGGAAGGGTCGGGCGCAGCGACAGGAAGGCCTACGCGTATCTTCTTTATCCGGGGAACAAGTCGCTGAGCGAAATCGCCATGAAGAGGCTGCAGGTCATAAGCGACTTTACGGAACTCGGTTCGGGCTTCAAGATTGCTATGAAGGACATGGAAATCCGTGGGGCGGGAAGCCTTCTTGGACGCAGCCAGTCGGGAAACGTATATTCAGTTGGGTTCGACCTGTATGTTAAGCTTCTGAACGAGGCAGTAACCCGTCTTACCTCGGCGGAAAACTACGAGCAGCAGACGGAGGTTCTTCTTGAACTTGAATACACGGGCTTCATTCCAGAGTCGTACGTGGTAAATCCGCAGATAAAAATGGAGGTTTACAAGAAGATTGCATCCGTTGTTTCGACGGAGGAACTGGATTCTGTCTACTCGGAACTGGTTGACAGGTTCGGGCCCGTTCCGGACGAGGTTCTGAGCCTCCTGTCTCTTTCACAGATAAGAATTCTGTGCAAAAAACTGCACGTGTGCAGGATAAAGGAGATTCGTGGTGTGGCGGAAGTTGAATTTTCAAGGGTTTCGGATATAAATGTAGACAAGGTGATAAGGGTTTTAACCGAGTCCGCGGGAACAGTCAGGCTTGACGCAAAAAAGCCTAACGTCCTTTACATGAACACTGGAAAAATCGACCTGAAATCAAAATCGGAGTTCATAAGGGAGATGCTTGAAAGGATAGTTTAATTTTTCTTGCAAAAGGCCTTTGCAGGTCTGTAATTTTCATGACATGAGGAGGTTCCAGATGGAAATTGAAGAAATAAAGGGGCAGGTGGAAAAAATAATGCGTGTATTCCTTGACGCGCATCCGCTTGAAAAAGGGTCCATTTTTGTAACGGGCTGTTCCTCAAGCGAGATATGCGGAGGAGCAATAGGAAAGAATTCAAGCGAAGAGGTTGGTCGCGCCGTGTTCGAGGCGGTGTACGCCGTCCTTGAAGAAAAAGGCGTGCGTCCGGCGTTCCAGTGCTGCGAGCATCTGAACAGGGCTCTTGTCGTGGAGGACGAGTGCGCTTTGGCTTTTGGGCTTGAGAAAGTTTCCGCGGTTCCATGGCTTCACGGTGGAGGCTCTCTTGCGTCCGCCGCCTACAGAGGCCTGAAAAAGCCTGTCCTGGTGGAAAGCATAAGGGCGGACGCTGGAATCGACATAGGAGGAACTCTCATAGGAATGCATTTGAAGCGCGTGGCGGTTCCGGTAAAACCCTGCGTTAAAAACATAGGAGATGCGAGCGTTGTCCTGGCGTACAGCCGCCCAAGGCTTATAGGCGGCGAGCGCGCAAGATACAGCCTCTAGTCCAAAGATTCTAGGGGCGGAAAAATTCCTGTCGGAAAGTAAAAACCTCGAACAGAAAATCTTGCGCTCCGGAAGAAGCCTTGCTTTTTTTTGTAGGTTTTTACTTTCGATAATGGATATTCTGTCTACCTGTAGGCAACAAATTCCATCTCCCACGCCCTGCACTAATTCACCATGAAGTCGAATTTCCTGTGGTTTATGCTCATCAAGAGACCCATGCCTGTCATGGCTGTAAGAAGAGACGAGCCCCCGTAAGACAGGAACAGGAGCGGAATTCCCGTGATTGGCATTATTCCCATCACCATTCCCACGTTTATGAAAAAATGTATGAAAAGCATTCCGAATATGCCGGAGGCTATGTACACTCCGAAAGGAATGTTGCATTTTTTTATTATGTAAAGCGTTCTGAACATCAGAACTGAATAAAGCAGGAATATGAACGCTCCGCCCACGAAACCAAGTTCTTCTGAAAGGATGCTGAATATGAAGTCAGTTGACTGCTGCGGCAGGAACCGGTAGTGGCTCTGTGTTCCCTGCAGAAATGAACGTCCAAATGGACCTCCCGCGCCTATCGCAATCTTTGACTGTATTATGTTCCAGCCCGCTCCCAGCGGATCTACGGAAGGGTCCATGAATATTATGAGCCTTTTCACCTGGTAGTCCTTGAGGAATTTTCCTGCGAATGTTGAAAAAACAAGTCCAAACGTGAGTATGGAAAATGCGTAGGAAATCCAGTAGTAGTAGTGCTTTCCGTTGAAATATCTTCTTACAATCACTGAAATGACCGCGATTGTAAGAGTCGCGAATATCAGCAGCAGCTTCAGCTTGAAGTTTGTGAGCACGCTTACAAAAGTCGCGCCTCCGTGCACTATGAACTCGTTCCATACCGGGAGGATTGAAAAAAGAATCATCGACGCGCCTGTAAGGAATATGAATCCAAGATACCGCGGCGGAATTCCCGCCATGAAGCACATCAGGAAGAAAATCGGAATGTATACGCTCGCGGTTCCCATGTCTGGCTGTATGAGTATGAGGCCAGTTGGAATTGCGAATATCGTTGCGCTCATAAGGAGTCTTTTAAGCGGCGGCACGTTTCGGGAGCCGTCAAGATATTTTGCAAGCGCCAGTATGAAGAATATTTTTCCGAATTCAGACGGCTGGACTCCAAAATCTCCTATTCCAATCCAGCTTCTGGCTCCGTTCACGTATCGTCCGAATATCCTCGTGTATATGAGCAGAAGTACAAGTCCTCCAAAAAGCCAGTACGCCGGCCGTTCAAGCCTTCTGTAGTCGTACAGCGCGAAGAAAACAAGAAAAACAAGCCCAAGCACCGCCCAGATGATCTGCTTTATGTATTCGTTCGTAACCAGCACACCGTCAGAATTCACGCCCGATGAGTATATGAACGCCACTCCGACCGTCACAAGGACAATCATCGTGAGCAGTATTATGAAGTCGAACGCTTCAAAAAATCGGCTTTTTTCTTTCATGTTATTCCTGCCTGTTCCCTTTTATGAGGTATCTGAATCCAAGAGCCGAGAGCGCCTCCTCGTATGTCTGGTTCGCGAATATTCCCTGAAGTATTATGTTTGTCGCGTAAGGCGCCCACCATTCCCACGGGTTGCACGCCTCCACTATGACGGCGACTACAACCTGGTCTTCCGGTGGCGCGTCGTAAGGGGCGTATGCCACCATCCACGAATGCCATGAGGTTTTGTATGGCGCGACCTCCGCCGTTCCTGTTTTTCCCGCCGCCTGCACTATCTTGTTCTTCATCGGGTACTGGGGCGTTCCGTCTGTAATCGTGTAGAGCATGTCCTGCTGGACTTCCTTCCACACTGAAGGATCGAGGTTTGATTTGAAGAGGACCTGGGGCTTCACTTCCTGCAGTACCTGGTTTGAAACCGGATCCCTCACCTCCTTTAGAAGATGGGGCTTGTATATGACTCCGTTGTTTGAAACCATCGCGACCATGTTTGCAATCTGGAGCGGTGTTACAAGCAGGTAGCCCTGTCCTATGGAGGCCGACATTGTGTCTCCTCCAAGCCATTTTTCGTGGAAGCGTCGTTCCTTCCATTCCGCGGTTGGAATGAAGCCCGAAGCCTGGTTTGGAAGGTCTATCTGCGCGCTCTGACCAAGACCGAATTCCCTTGCGTACTGCGCGATTTTGCTTATCCCAAGGTAGTCCCGTCCAATGGTCCAGTAGTACACGTCGCACGACTGTGCAAGTCCGTTCTTAAGGTCAACCCAGCCGTGTCCCGGTTCGTGAACGTGGCAGCTGAACACACGACCGCCGTAAAGGAGTTTTCCCCTGCATTCAATGGCCTTCGAGGACGGAAAACTCTTTTCCTGAAGCATGGCGGCTGACATCACTATCTTGAATGTGGAGGCCGGCGGATATGTAGCGTTCACCGCCCTGTTTACAAGCGGACGGTTCGTCTCTTCCTGCTGTACGAGAGACTGGTAGTATTCGCCCGCGTTGTCAGTGTTGAATATGTTCGGATCGAAAAATGGATAGGAGACCATCGCCAGCACCTCGCCCGACGCGGGCTTCAACACGACGGCGGATCCAACCCTGTTTCCAAGCGTTTTTTCCGCAAGGGTCTGGATTTTTGTGTCTATGGTAAGGACCAGGTTTTTTCCCATCTGTGGAGGCTCCACCACTGGAACGTCGGATATTATCCTTCCCCTGACATCTACGGTGCGGCTTTCCCTGCCCGCCTTTCCCTGAAGGAGGGAGTCGTACTGCTTTTCAATTCCGGTCTTTCCCACGATGCTGTTTCGCGTGTAGCCCTGGTTGTACATCACGTTCATCTCTTCCTTTGTGATGTCTCCAACGTATCCAAGAACGTGGGAAAGTGAGCCCGTCTCGACGTAGTTCCTGATTGGCTTTGAAACCCAGGACACTCCCGGAAGATCAGTCTTGTTTTCCGCTATGTTTGATATTATCGAGAACGGAACGTTGCTGCGTATCTGTACGGTGGAATAAGACCTTCTTATGCCCGCCGGAACCTTCTTGTCTATGTCGAATTTTGATATTCCAAGGATTGCGGCGAGCCTTGTCGCCACGGTGTCGTAAAGTCCGGGAGGAATGTCTCCGGGGGTGATTTCCACGGCGAACGACTCCGTGTTTATGACCATCGGAAGGTTCGCGTTCCTGTCGAATATCTCTCCCCGCTGCGCCGGAATCACGGTCACCTGGCTTGAAATCCTCTTGGACTGGTTCCTGTATTCCTGTCCCTGTATGACCTGCATTGAAAACAGCCTGTAGAAGTACGCGAGGAAGAACACTGTCAGGCACGCTCCGATTATCATGAGTTTTGACGTTTTTTCAAGCGGAGTTCTGTTTCCTTCGTCGAATCTCATAGCCCGTAGCCCTCTCGTCCACGGGAGAGCTGTCTCCTGAAACTGTTCATTAGATTGAACACGAGCGGCGCGAAAAGTCCGTTCGCTACAAGTTCAAAAAGAAAGTGGAGCGAGAACATCTCGTAGTTTATTATTGACGTGTAGAAAAGCGATATGAACCACACCAAAAGGGCCTTTGACAGTGTTCCAAGAATTCCTATGGCGAACGGAATTGAAAATCCCCTGTAGTTTATGCTTCCCCCAAAGAATCCCGCGAAATATGCGATTACAGTCCTGAATATGCAGTTGAATCCGAACGGAGCGCCGCCAAGAAAGTCGAGCGCCAGTCCTGAAAAAAATCCCGTCACCTCGCCCATTCCCCTTCCGTTCAGAAGCGAGATGTATATGGACGCAAGCAGAACAAGGTCTGGCACGGCAGGAAGTATGGTTATGTTTGAAAGTATTGAAGTTTCAATCAGCGCGAAGCAGAATATGAACAGGAATGAAATGCCGTAAGACTTCACCATGGAATCACCTCACTGTGTTGATTTCAGACATATTGACCACCACGACGTTCTCAAGCCTTGAAAAATCGATTATCGGGGCAAGTTCAATGTCCAGGGACGAGTTGTAGTCAAGGACGGTTATCTTTGAGATTGTTCCGATTGGAATGTCCCTCATGTAGTTGTGGTTTTCGCCCGACGTTACGATTATGTCGCCGTAGTGCAGGTCGTCAAGAACCCTTTTTCTCACGTATTTCATCGAAAGCGGCCTGTCGTCGCGTCCGTTTCCTGACACAAGAGCCAGATCCCTTGTGTTCTGGATGCGCGCGGATACGCTGCAGTTCATGTTGTATACCGGCATCACGATGCTTGTGAACTGTCCTACCTGAGTTATCTTTCCCACGACGCCTGAAGTTCCGTTCTGGTAGGCTATAACGGGCATATTTTTCTTTATGCCGTGGCTTCTTCCCTTGTCTATTGTAAGGAACGCGTAGAGGTTGTCCGTGTCGCGCGCTATTATCTGCGCGGGATAGTTTTTTTCCTCCAGGGATGTAGAAAAGTCAAGAAGTTCCTTGAGCCTTTCGTTTTCCTTGCGGATTTCCGCGTTGCTCCTTCTCATCTGCTCGTAGTTTTCAAGTTTCACAACAAGTTCGTTGTAGTCCCTGCGGAGTTTTGCAAGTTCAGACACCGCTCCAACGGCGTTCACGATTCCCTCACCCGCGTGGTGAAGCCCCTTGGAAACCGTCGAAACGAATGAAAAACCGACGCTCTTGAAATTTACAACGAAACTTCCAGACGAGAACGCCAGCATCACCGACGAGGCGATTACAAGGACCACCAGCACGAATTCAGGAAGCCGCAGTTTGAATCTGCCGGACGACTGCTTCTTTTCCATAACTTGCTAACTGTTCAGGCTGTCGTATATTGAACGGTCGGAAGTCATGTCCTTGAAAAGTTCAAACGCCTCTCCAGAACCTATCGCGACACATTCAAGCGGACGCTCTACAAGGATTACAGGAACTCCGGTTTCCTTGGAAATCAGTTTTGGAAGTCCCTTGAGCATCGAGCCGCCGCCGGTCATCACTATTCCACGGTCGATTATGTCCGACGCGAGTTCCGGCGGAGTCTGGCTTATGACGTTCTTTATCTCTTCCACAATCTGCTTTACAGGTTCTTTGAGCGCCTCCCTGACCTCCACGCTGTCTATCTCAAGCCTGCGCGGAAGTCCTGTTATCGCGTCCGTTCCCTTGAGCTCCATCTTTTCGATGGTCTTGTCTGGAGCCGCGTTTCCAATCTGTATTTTAAGCCTTTCAGCCGCCTGGTGTCCGATTATGAGGTTGTGGACGCTCTTCACGTGCTTTACAAGGGCCTCGTTGAACTTGTCGCCGCCGACACGTATCGAACTTGTAACGACCATTCCGCCAAGCGAGATTACAGAAATCTCCGCGGTTCCGCCGCCGATGTCGCATATCATGTGTCCCGCAGGCTCGAATATCGGAATCTTCGCGCCGATGGCGGCGGCCTTTGATTCTTCTATGATTTCAACTTCCTTTGCACCCGCCTTGAGGGCGGCCTCGATGACGGCTTTTTTTTCAACTTCCGTTATGCACGAAGGAATGCCTATCTTCATTCTTGTTGATTTTATTATCTGGTGCCTTGGAATCACCTTCTGCATGAAGTATTTTATCATGCGCTCGCAGCTGTCCGGATCGGAGATGACTCCGTCCGCCAGGGGCCTTATCGCCATTATGTTGCTCGGTGTCTTTTCAAGCATGTTCTTGGCGTCTTTTCCTACCGCCACGATTCTCTTCGTTCCCTTTTCCACGGCCACAACCGAAGGTTCGTCGATTACAATTCCCTTTCCCCTTACATAGAACAATGTGTTGCAGGTGCCAAGGTCAATGCCGATGTCTGTTGAAAATCTGTCAAAAAATCCCATAAATCCTCCCGGATTCCATAACTTTTGGTAGTCAATTATATTTTAATTTTCCATATTAAACAACAACAACTTGTATGTTCAGAAAATTTATTTGCCGTAATCTGCGAGTTTTGAAAGCACTCCCGCATGGTTTATCTGGATTTTAAGCGCCTTCCTCCATTCGGATCTGGCCCTTGCCATGTCGCCCTGCTTTTCGTGTATGACTCCAAGTCCATAGTACGCGTCGGCGGAATTTCTGTTTTTTTCAAGGATTCCCTCGAACTCCCGCCTTGCATCCTCGTAGTTCTTTTCGTCTATGTATATGAGTCCAAGAAGGTTCATGCAGCGCAGCACCAGGGTGTCGTCCGAGGATTCCTTCTTGACCCTGTACAGGTACTGCTTTGCGGCCGCAGTCTGCCCCACCTTGTGGTACTGTTCCGCTATTGAAAGGAGAAGCGAGTCCGACTCGCGTACAAGGAGAGCCTCCGTGAAGCTGGAAATGCTTTCCATAGGCCTGTTCAGCGCGGCGTAGCTTAGTCCCAGATATTCTGAAATGTCGTCCGCCTCGTAGCCGTTTTCCTGCGCGAGCGAAAGGTATTTTACGGCAAGGTCGCAGTAATAGTATGAGGTTACGGTGTTCTTGTAGAAGTACGCCTTTCCAAGCATGTACTGGAGTTGGGGTGCGAGGCTTTTTTTACCGCTGTAAAGGGCGAGCCTCATGCAGTTTATTGATTCGTCAAGATAGTTCTGGGCGAGAGAGGTGTCTATCTGGGAAACCGCCAGATAGAAGCTTGCGTATCCGTGGTATGTGAGGGCTGTGTTGTTGAACGGTCTTGATTCAAGAATCTGCCGCGAGATTTCGTACACCGCGCCGTAGTCGTATGACGCCCATTTTTCCACCAGGGCCTTTGTCGTAAGTGAATTTGAAAGCCGTGAGTTTATCTTTCTTACAGAAATCACCGCCGCCACGGAAAGAATCGCCAATGCAAGCAGAGAAAACAGCAGCACTGGAAGAAGCCTGCTTTTCTTCCTTACAAGCGATGGAGGTGAAAGACTTTCTGGATTGCTGAATCTATTGTTTTTTTTCATCGTAAAACTGTCAAAAAAAAGCAGGCAGGACGGTAAGCCGGGTTCTGTCGTTGTATGAACAACATAACCATCTATCCGAATTGTCTGTTGCCAGACAACTTTAGCAATATACCCGAAGCGGTGACGGAAAACACAATGCTTCTGCTCTATTTTGCTCCAGATGAGGCTTGCACTGCTGCCGCTGTTACCAGAGGCACGGTAGTCTCTTACACTGCCTTTTCACCCTTGCCTGCGTGCAGGCGGTTGTTTTCTGTTGCGCTTTCTGTAACCTTGCGGGGATATGCAGGAAATTGTGCATCTGCCCGAAGGTTCCCGGTCGTTATCCGGCATCTTTTCCGTTGGAGCCCGGACTTTCCTCACCCTGGACGCCATGTCATCATGCCGCCGGGCGCGGTTATATCCTGTCTGCAATAATACTGTTTAACTGCAGGAATACCTAGTCTTCGGAATCGTCCAGTTCTTCCTCGTCGTCTTCCTCATCGTCGAACGAGTCCGCCTCGATTTCGTCGTCTTCCTCGAATTCTTCCGATTCGTCTTCCGCGTACTCGTCCTCCACGTCCTCGTCGTCCATTCCTGAAAGGGAGCCGGCATCGTTGAAGAACGTTTCCTGGACGTCGTTCTCGCCCTCCACGTAATAGAGGATTCTGCTGCAGTAAGGACAGAAAAGTATGCTGTCGCCCTCATGCACTTCGTTCGCGAACTGGGCTGGAAGAATCATGTTGCATCCCGAACACACGCCGTTCTTTACGGCGACTATTCCGTCGGAATTCCTCTGTATTATCCTCTGGAACTTGAAGAGTATTTCCTGGTCAAGATCCGGGGTTATCTTGTCTTCCTCGGACTTGAGTCCCTGAAGTTCAGTCCTGTACACGGAAATCTGGCTGTCGAGGGCCGCCCTGCTTGTGTTCAGGTCGTTTTCCTGCGAGTCTATCATCGACTTCGTTGTGTTTATGTCGTCGTCAAGTTCAGAAAGTTTCTTTTCCTCCCTCTGCAGGGATTTTCTCAAATCCGCTTCCTTGAGCGATGCTTCGGAAATCTGCTTTTCAAGGGCCTCGTATTCCCTGTGGGTGGTGATGTTGTCCATGTTCTTTTCACC
>JBHAFG010000112.1:0-51122 GCA_041855945.1 Treponema sp.
CCCCTCGCTCCAAACCTTGCGGTTTTACGCTACCCCCTCTAACGGGGAGACCCCGTAACGCCCCCTTTAAAACGCTTATGAAAAAGACATTATTTTTTTTATTTACAATTTTTACACTTCTTCCTGTATTTTCGCTTCCCGGTTTTGAGCCTTACATAAAGGACATTCCAGGCGAATACGTATACTATCAGGACAAAACATTTGTGCGCGAGTCATACATAGGCTTCCTTACGTTTGACAGTTCCACCTACGAGGCGCGCTACTATTCTCCCGCCGACAAAAAATCAGGACTTCCAGAAAAAGAAATACGGATTTTCTTTACGCTCAATCCAGACGCCCGGCACATTGAACTTACAGGTGAAAAAATCGCCTCAAACATCGTGCAGGAAGACACAGAAATAATAAACTACATCCACGACATGATTTACGAACTGGGCGGGCGGCGTATAAAGGCCGGCAAAATCGCCCCCGATAAAAATACAGTGGAGGGAATTGATTTTCTTCATACAGGCATCCGCCGCGACGAATATTTTCCACAGTTTGGCGGCGATGTAAGCGTAATCTACGATTTTTTGGTTCCCATCTTCAATGTAAAACTTGTAGAAACAAACGCCGCGGAAAGCGTGCTTTTTGTCGTAACGGCAGGACGCATAACTGCAACGGACGACAAATCTTTTGATTCCTTCAAAGGCTTTCCACAGAAATACAGCGACAAAAAGCACTCGTACAAGAAAAACAAAAATACGGAAGAAAAACGCTACACCACCGCCGACGGTCAGTCCATAACATTGGACGGCTCGTGGTCGCAGTCCATGGAAAACCTGTGGCTTTTGGGAGACGCCGCCCTAATTTCAATGGGAACAATTCCAGAAAACGCCATGGTTCAATCCGATGAAGGCGATGCGGTGCCGCCGTTCATTCTAAGACAGCTTCTGCTTTCAAATTCAACCTCATACATAGACTGGAGGAGCATCTGCATTGAAAACTACGCAGGACACGTTCGCGGCGCCCTTGAACGTTCGGGCTACACAGTGAAAAGCCTTGTGTTCCAGCCGTCAACATTGAACCTTACACGGAACATAAAAATCATTGCAAAAAAAGACGGCGGCCACAGTTTCTTTACGTTCACCGCCTTTGAAAACATTTACAGAAAAAACACAAGATATTTCAACAATATCGTAAAATCCTATTCAAACTAAAAAGAACTTCTTGCAAGCGGCGAGCCAATCCACTGGCCTTCGCTTCCAAGATAGTCCTTCTTTTCGCCTTCAATCAGGAACTGCACGTTTTTTACAGTGGAAAATTCAGTCGCGGTGTATACAATCTGCATCAGCTGCGCGATGTAGCCTTCAACGCCAACCGAATTGAATTCAAAATTCTCGCTGAAATTCAGAGTCGCAGTTCCATTTTTTACGGATGCGCCCAGAAGCCTTGTGCCGGCCGGAATCAGGCTCATCATGTCCTTTGATTTTTCATCAAGGGTCGGTCCTGCAAGAAGAGTGTTTATGGAATCCGTCAAAGGCGAATTTGTCCTGTCGCGAAGTCTTTTTGCTGTCCGCCGGCTTACGCTTCCGTCGGAATTTATAACGATGAAATAAAGCGTAACTTCAGTCTTTGCGACAGTTTCTGGAACTTTTTTACCGGCTTCCTTTTCCGCGGAAGATTCCTTTGCAGGCTGCGTTTCTGTCCTGGAAGATTCCGGCTGTCTTACAGTTTTTTCAGAGTCCGCGTCAGCGTCTTTTTTTGCGGAGGTCCTGTCTTCCGTGTTTACAGTTTCAATCTGAATTGGACTTGTCTTGTTCGCCTCGGTTCCAGTGGCCTCGGTGTATCTTTCTGATTCTTTTTTTGAAAGCAGGTCTATGTCAATTTTCTTTTGAGCCGTGTCTGAATCGGCGGATTTTTCGTTTTTATCAACAACAAACGAAGGCGTCTTTCCAAATACACGCCCAAAAAAGTCGGTGTCGTTAAGATTCTTCTTTATGTCGTTGCGTCTTGCAAAAAATACAGCCACAATCAGCAGCAGTACAAGAACCCAGAAGCACAAAAGAAGCAGGTTGTTTTTTTTCTTGTTTTTAGATGTCTTAGCCATAGTTTCTTATCGGAAAAAAAAGACGGCTCCTTAACGGCTCCGTCTTTAATTATTAGTTATATGAACGCGCTTGAAACGTCTTGGTACTAGCCTGCAAGGTAGGCGTTGATTCCTGCCGCGGCCTTTCTTCCTTCGCCCATTGCAAGTATTACAGTCGCCGCTCCAAGAACTATGTCTCCGCCGGCCCAGACCTTTGTTTTGCTTGTAGCCTGCGATTCGTCAACTGTTATATGCCCCTTTGAATCCTGGTTCAGTCCGTCCGTGGTTTTTACCAAGAGCGGATTGGAGCCGTTTCCAAGGGCCACAATCATCGCATCACATTCGATTTCGTGTTCGCTTCCAGGAATTGCAACGGGCGAACGTCTTCCTGACGCGTCCGGTTCTCCAAGTTCGTAACTCAAAACCTTCACGGCACGAACGTGTCCGTCTTCCGTTCCAAGCACCTCCACTGGATTTTCAAGAAACCTGAAATTTACGCCCTCTTCCTCGGCGTGCGCTATTTCTTCGATTCGGGCAGGCATTTCGTTTCTTGTGCGTCGGTATACGATGTCAACCTGTTCCGCTCCAAGTCTGAACGCCATCCTTGCCGCGTCCATCGCAACGTTTCCCGCGCCGCACACAACAACGTGTTTTGCCTCGTATATTGGAGTCGCGGCGTTTTCCCTGTCGTAGCCCTTCATAAGATTTGCGCGTGTAAGATATTCGTTCGCACTGAAAACGCCTATAAGGTTTTCGCCTGGAATTCCAAGGAATTTTGGAAGACCAGCGCCGGTTCCAACAAAGGCCGCGTCAAATCCCTTTTCGTCAAGAAGCTGGTCAAGGGTGTCAGTCCTTCCTACAAGGAAGTTCATTTCAAATTTAACGCCCATTTTTGTAAGATTGTCTATTTCGTTCTGTACGATTGCCTTTGGAAGCCTGAATTCAGGAATTCCGTACATCATTACGCCGCCGGCCTTGTGGAACGCCTCGAATATTGTAACGTCGTGTCCGGCGCGCGCGCAGTCTGCCGCCACGGTAAGACCCGCAGGGCCTGCTCCTATGACGGCGACTTTTTTACCTGTCTTTTTAAGGATTTCAGGCATTGTAACCTTGTTGTTTTCCCTTTCCCAGTCCGCCACGAACCTTTCAAGCCGTCCTATTGAAACAGCCTTTTCCGCCGACTTGAACACTTTTCCAACCGTGCATACGCCCTGGCACTGTTTTTCCTGCGGGCATACGCGTCCACATATCGCAGGAAGGAGGGAAGTTTCCTTTATGGTGTCTACTGCCGCCTTGAAATTCCTCTGCGCGATTTTTTCGATGAACTGTGGAATTTTTACTCCAACAGGGCAGCCTGCTATGCAAGGCATATTCTTGCACTGAAGACATCTGTTTGCTTCCGCCACAGCCTGCGCTTCCGTGTAGCCAAGAGCCACTTCCGCCATCTGACGTGCGCGTTCCTTTGGTTCGCGTGTAGGCATTTCCTGCTGTGGAATTGCCATTCTTTCTTTATTGGTCATTTCCTGCGAGGACTGGATTTTTTCAAGGCAGTCTTCGGCGATTTTATTCAATTCTTCTACAGTTTTGTGTGCCATTTTGTTTCCTATATGTTTATTTTGCACTTGTGAAAGTCTTCTGTTTCCCTGGTTTTGAATGACTTCATTCGCATCATCATGTTGTCCCAGTCAACCTGGTGCGCGTCGAATTCAGGTCCGTCAACGCATACGAATTTCATCTTGCCGCCGATTGTAACACGGCAGCCGCCGCACATTCCAGTTCCGTCAATCATTATGGTGTTCAGGGAAACCGTTGTTGGAACATTGTATGGCTTTGTTGTGAGGGCGCAGAATTTCATCATTATCGGAGGTCCGATTGCAATTACTTCGGCAGGCGGTGTCTGGGATTCGCACATTTCCTTGAGCGGAACTGTTGAAACTCCCTGCCGCCCTGCAGAACCGTCGTCGGTCATTATTATAACCTCGTCGGCGATTGCCTTCATTTCGTCAACATAAATCAGAAGGTCTTTTGTTCTTGCGGCTATTACAACTATGACCTTGTTTCCCGCCGCCTTGTGCGCCTGTACTATTGGATAGCATGGAGCAACTCCAAAACCGCCGCCAACCACTACAACAGGACCGTCCTTTTTTTCGATTACGGAAGGATTTCCCAAAGGTCCAAGAAGGGCGGGAAGTTCTTCTCCAACGTTCTTTAGTGAAAGTTTATAGGAAGTCGCTCCAACCGACTGGAATGCAAGCGCAATCCATCCTTCCTCGGCGTTTGCGTCTGCGATTGTGAGCGGAATGCGTTCGCCAAAATCCGTGTCAACCTGAAGTATGATGAACTGGCCCGCCTTGCGGTTTCGCGCGATTTCCGGAGCCTCAATCTTCATGTACCATGTTTCTGATGCGTCTGATAGTTTTCTTTTTTCAAGAATCTTAAACATTAATGTCCTCTAAAAATGAGTTTGCGTTATTGAGAAAATATTTTACAACTTTGCTAATATAAGGTCAAACGGCAGTGTTTTTTTTTACAGTCCGTGCGGGTTTCTTTGCGCGCAAAAAAAAAGTCATCCGCCGTATTGACGGATGACCTTGAAACGTTTTATCGCACTGTTACCAGCCGAACGCCATGTAAACAAAGGCGCGCGCTCCGCTTACAGTGAAGCTTGACGGAAAGTTTGAGCCTGACGAGGCGATTCCAACGTCAAGTTCAAACGCCTTGAAATTCATGATGAACTTCAGCTGGTTGTAGAAAATTTCTTTTTCCGAGCCGTGTGAAAATTCCAGCGCGAGTATTTTTCCAATCACAGGAATCGGAAGTCCAACGTTCGCGGAAAGCGAATATTCTCCGTAACATCTTGCTTCTTCCGAGAAAGGAGATTTTACGGCAAGGCCAAGAAGTCCTTCAAGCGAAAGCCATTCGCCAAGAGGTTCGTATCTTGCCCTTCCGCCGATTCTGAACGGACGGTTTAGATTGAAGTCCGCGCTTCCGTGTTTTATTTCTGGATTTTTGAACGTGAACATTTCTGAAAAATTCTTGGAATTTTCGTCGCCCATGCCGTCTATGAGCGCCTGTACTCCGTCAAATTCTCCCGACACCGCAAAGTCTATGTCCATTCTGTTTTTCAATTTTCCAGGAGCGATTGGAATCCTTGAGTAGGCCTCAACCGTAAGGTTTTCTATGACTTCTTTTCCTACGCTTGTGGCTATGTCAAAGCCCCAGCCTGAGGAAAGTCCATTTAAAATCGAATCCATGGTTGCATTTTCAAAATTTGCAAATGTGTATACCGTGGCGTTTGCAGTCGCGTCAAATACGATTTTGCCGTCCAGCGTGTTGTACATTCTTGCAGTGGCTGAATTTGTGGTTGCGTGTGCAAGCGGAATGAAAATTGCAGGCGTAACTTCAAGGTGGTGGTCTTTCAGAAAGTCCATTCCTATCGAAAGGTCAAAGTGCGCGAACGCGTCCGCATATACGTCGACATTTACATCTACAGGCTCGCCAGAACTGTTTCCGTGGCCAAGGAAGTCAAAAAGCGATTTTCCTATTCCCGCGTTTCCAATCACCTCCAGACCGTAGCCCAGTCCTATGTGTATTCCGTTTGGAATGTTCAGATTGAAAAAAAAGTCCGGCATTGCAAAAACGTCCAGATGAAGTCCATTGTACGGCATCTTGTCCGCGATTTTTTTCAGGTCTAGGTTTATGTGCCGCGTCAAAAAATCTCCAGCCTTGAAAAGGTTGTTCGACACGCCTACGTCAACTTTCATTCCAAACTCAATGAAGCGCTTTGGAACATCCACTCGGTTTCTGTACGGATTTGTCTTTTCTTCATCTTCGGAATACTCGCCGTATTCTTCTGAATCCTCGATTCCAAGCCTTTCCTCAAACGCGTCAAGAGTTTCGGAATCCTCGTCGCTTTTTTCCAATACAGCGTCCGCCACAGTCTGAATGCCTTCGATTTCCAGGGGCTGTTCGGAAAAATCCTGTCCGTCGCCTTCAAGGTCCTTCCACTGCACGGACTTGTCCGCCGCAAAACAGAACGCGTTCAATAGGACGGCGGAAAATATTATAAATACAGTCTTCTTCATTGTTATTTCTCCCATACAGTAACGGTCCCGTTCGTCTTTACTTCAAGATTCACGTTTGCGCCGATAGACGACTTTAGCGGAAGGCATACATATCCTTCTGGCAGAACCACCTTGAGGTCCGGCGCAAAAGGATATGTTTCCATCATCTTTACAAGTTCCTGCGTTGAAATTTTAATTTCGCCCTTTCCAGCGACAAGTTTGTATTCATTCAGCCCCGGTATTTTTGGATCCATTACAATTGAAAATGACTTTGACGAATCCGAGTAGGCGAAAAGTTCATTGTTCAGTGTGTATGAAATTTTTGCGTATTCAATGAGCGGAATGAATTTTTCTGCAAATCCGTCGCCTGTTTTTGTAGCCTCTTTTCTTCCAAAAAGATCCGACGAAGGTTCTTCCGAATTCTTTTTAAGAATTTTCATTATGTCGATTTCAAGGTCGGAATTGTCGTCCGTGTCTATGTTGAAGTTCAATGGAAGCACGATTCGAGCGTGTATTCCAATTCCTGTTGAAGTTTCAGAAGTGGACGCCGCAAGTCCGTCGAACATTTCTTTTGTAACGACCATTACGCCCGGAACGCTGCCGTCTGGCTTTATTTCGTAACGTACGCCTAGCGAGCCTTTTACAGTAGGGTCAAAAAGCCGTGCGATGTCTGAATGTGCGGAAACTTTTCCCGCCGCCTTGCTTACAGGCTTTGTTACAAGATTGTTTTCAAGGTTTTCGTCGGAGTCGAGCATCGGTACGGCGTCAAGCGTTCCCATGTCGCCAGGTGTTACAGTTCCGTCAGAATTTTCAGTTCCCACAAGGACGACGGTCTTGTTTGGAAGGCTTGTGTCCGGGTCCACGGCCTCGGCAAGCACTGTAGCCTTAAGGTCAAGGTCGTTGAATACCTGAAGATTTGGCATTGTTATGTAAAGAAAGATTGGAATTGACGGAATTGAAATGCTTTCGATGAATTTTGAATCTCCAAGAGCGTCTGTAACAGGCTTCATCATTGAGGAGAGGTCTAGTCCTGTGTTCATCGAGTTTGTAAGATAGTTTTCAATTTCGTCCGTCTTTATGCCAGCGTCAATCCATTCAAACGAAGGTTCGGGCTTTTTTACGTCAATCATGTATTCTCCGCCCATTTCTACGTTTGAAAGCTGCGTGTAGTAGTCGTATTCGCTTGTGCTTCCAAAATCTGAAACTATCTCGGCTCTTCCTGGAAGTTCCATCTCAACGGAAAAATCTATTTTGCTGAGCGCTTCGACGTCCACCTCTTTCTGCGCCGCTGTAACGAACTCAAGTTTTCCAACCTTTGCGCTTCCGTCTTCTTCCTTTAGGTTTCCAAACGCTTCGATTGTGGCGGTTTCCGGGGTTGACGCGGAACCAAGTCCAAGAAAATCTGAGTAAAATTTCACTCCAATGGAGTTTCCGCCCGGCAGCGTGTTTGAGTATGGCAGTCTGATTCCTGCGCCTGCGTCAAGCGTTATGTATTTTAGATATTTTGACGCGTCTGAACTTACAGAGCCTATGTCGTGGCTTACAGTGTATGAAAGTCTGCTTTTGTTGTTTTCAGCGTCGTGCAGTATGCTCCGTAGGTCCGCCACGGCGGAGGAAAGCGTAGTGATTTCGCAGGAAGGCTGTACTGTAACTTTTTTTGCATCTTCGGAAAATTCCATGTGCGCGTTTTGAAGTTTAACAGAAAGCGTGCAGCTGATTTCTATCTTTTCCTTTCTGTAAATTTTTCCGTCAAGCGGTATTTTTTTGTTTATTATGTATTCGTGTCCGTCAGCCTCTCCGTCCTGAATTTCAGAGTTCACCGCGGAAAGTCCACCGGACATTGTAAAATCTGACGAGAACACAAGTCCGGTCCAGTTTTCTGGAGAAGGACATTTTATTTTTATTGAGCCTGCGCCGATTGTACACTGTACGAACATTTCGTTGTCAGGCTTTGGAATTTCCTGCGTGAATGAAATCTGCGCGCCCGGTTTTGCAGAAAGGTCCATCGTTGCGTTGTGTATGCTGTATATTTCACTTGTGTCGGAAAATTCCATGTCCACGTTGTATTTGTAAAGCCCCGGCGTTCCGGAACCTGTCAAAGTGCCGCTGAATCCAACCGAGAAATTTTTTCCGATTGATTTACCGTCAAGCGGAAGGTGTATGACAGTCGCGTCAGTGTTTGAAAGAAGAACAGGATCTGTATGGGAAATTTCCACTGGGTGCAGGGAGTCGGTTGTGTCGTAAAGCGTGCATCCTATCTGTGCGGAAAAACCCGGTGCGATTGCAGACAACGGAGAAATCGTAAAAATCATGTATGAGTTTGATTCTTCGCCAGCGTTTATTGAAGCAAATTGAATTGAATCAAAATTTCCTCCGCCGTCGATTGAAAAATTTACAGTAATGGGACTTATAACGTCGTCGTCAACAGCGCCATCCTGGTCTGGAACGTACATTTCAAGCGATGTGAATGAAAGCATCTGCGGAATTTCTTTGGAGAGGTTTCCAAATTCAAGGGGCAGTTCCTGGTTTCCAATTTCCGCGGAAAGATTTGGAATTGTAATTTTCTGCGCCTCGATTGGACTTGAAACTGCATCTCCAAGGGAACTTGTAAAGTTAATGTTTTCAGGAAGAATTTTAGAGATGTCGAATTCCATTTCCTCGAACTTTATGTCCGCAAGGAACTGGCGGTACGCCGTATTTTCGCCGGTGTAGTCGTAAAAGTTCAGTTCATACGACTTTGACGTTGAACTTGAACCGCCGCCCGCCTTGTTGAACTGTTCTGAAAGTTTTTTTGCGGAAAGCGTGTCTGCAAGGCCTTTTGACACGGTTCCTATTGAAAAGTTGTAGTTTGCGTCCGTTGTTATTGAAAAAGATTCAGGCGTCTTCCATGAACAGCCGGCAAGGGCCATGACGCATACCGCGTAAAGCGGTTTTGTAAAGTTCTTCATATTTCTCCTCCATGTCTGCAGGCATTTTGTATGCCCGCCCGAATATAACATTTTTTTCTCGCTATAAGCGTACCACCAAAGAATGGCAAAAGCAACGAAAAAGGTCGTACAAAAGAAAAAGCCCGACCTGGTGCTTTTGTGCGTCCGGTCGGGTGCTTTGAGTCCTTTAAGACTTATTTTTTAAGCAGGGCGGCAAAAGGATTGTAACTCATTCCGTCGTCGCTTCCGTAATTACGGTTGGAGCCGCGGTTTTCCCTTGAGTCGCGTCCGCCCCTTTCGTCTCGGTTGAATTTTTCAGAACCGCCTTTTTTTACAACCACGACTTTTCGTTTTCCGTCATGGCCTGCGGCGGCGGATTTTTCGCCCGCGCGTTTTTCAGTCCTTCCCTGCGAGTTCTGTCCGATTCGTTCCGCGGCGTCGCTTTTAAGCGAAAGGCTTATGCGCCTCCTGTCCTTGTCAAGACCGATGATTGTAAAGTCGAATATGTCTCCAACTTTTACAACCGCCATAGGATCGCTTACGTAGGAATCGCTCAGTTCTGAAATGTGTATAAGTCCGGTTTCGTGCAGTCCTATGTCAACGAAGGCGCCAAAGTCAACCACGTTCTTGATTTTTCCAGTTACCTTCATGCCTTCCTTGAGGTCTTCGAACTGTACGACTCCCTTCTGCATTATTGGAGCCGGGTAGCCGTCGCGTGGGTCTCGGTTTGGTTTTTGAAGTTCGTCTATTATGTCGTTCAGCGTGGTTTCGCCTATCTTGTATTTCTCGCAGAGAATTTTGTGCGTGGCGTTGTCGATTTTTCCGCCCGACTTTATTACAGGAAGGACTTCCCGCGCCACATCATAGTTTTCCGGGTGAACCCATGTGTTGTCCAGCGGATCTGAACTTTCTGCAATCTTTAAAAAACCTGCGCACTGTTCAAACGCCTTTGGTCCAAGTCCTGGAACTTTCTTCAGGTCTTCGCGGCTCAGGATTTTTCCGTTTGAATCCCTGTAGGCTACAATTTTTTTTGCGGTGGACGTGTTGATTCCTGAAACATACTTCAAGAGCATGTAACTTGCCGTGTTAAGATTCACGCCCACGTTGTTTACAACAGAACTTACAACTTCGTCCAGCTGGTCTGCAAGTTTTTTCTGGTTCACGTCGTGCTGGTAAAGTCCAACGCCAATCGCCTTTGGATCGATTTTTACAAGTTCCGCAAGAGGGTCCTGGAGCCTTCGTCCCATTGAGATTGCGCCGCGGACCATTACGTCCAGGTCGGGAAATTCTTCTGTCGCCACAGGACTTGCAGAATAGACTGAGGCGCCGGACTCGTCCACCACCGTGTATTTTACGTCGGAATCCGCGTAGTTTTCGCTTATGACCTTCGACACAATCGCCTGGACTTCCTGGCTTCCCGTTCCGTTTCCAACGGCAAGAACCTGGATGTCGTATTTGTCGATTGCGTCGTTTATCGCCTTGTAGGAGCCTTCCGGGTCCTGTTCCTGAAAAATCTTGAAGAAGCCAAGGTATTTTCCCGTTTCGTCAAGGGCGGCGCACTTTGTTCCGTTCCTGTATCCAGGGTCGACGCCAAGGACGCGGCTTCCCTTGATTGGCTGTGTCATCAAAAGGTTCTTAAGGTTTTCGCTGAAAATTCCAATTCCGTGGTCGTCCGCCTCGTCCGCCTCGTTGCTTCGGATTTCACGTACAACGGCAGGTGAAAGAAGCCTTACAACTCCGTCCTCAATCGCGTCCTTGTGGTACTTGTTGTTGATTGCGGCCTTTTTTGTAAGGAGTTCAACCGCAGCGTCAACATCGATGTCTATTGTAAGTTCAAGCGCGCCCTCGCGTTCCGCCCTGTTCATCGCAAGAATTCTGTGCGGCTTAACCTGGTTCAAAGGTTCTGTATAATCCCAGTACATCTGGTATGTGCTGGTTTTCATCGCCTGTTCTTCCGTCTGTCCGTCTGGAACGATTCCCCGGCTCTTTATGTTTCCCGTCGCCATGTAAAGGTCGTGGATTTCCGTTCTGTTTTTGGTTTCCTGACTTACGCGTTCCGCTATTATGTCCTTGGCGCCGTCAAGGGCGTCCGACGCCGACTCGACGTTCAGCGCGGAATCCTCGTTGTCGGTCTTTATGTATTTTTCCGCTTCCTTTTCGATTGAAGAATCGTCCATTTCAAGCATTGCGTCCGCAAGAGGTTCAAGGCCTTTTTCCGCCGCAATCATTCCGCGCGTCTTCTTTTTCTTCTTGAACGGAGCCCACAGGTCTTCCAACGCGGTGAGGGTTTTTGCGGACATTATCGCTTCGTACAGCGAGTCTGTAAGTTTTCCCTGTGCGAACACGCCCTTTACGATTTCAAGTCTGCGGTCCTCAAGGTTCTTGTATGACTTGAAAAGATGGTCTGAGTCGCGCACCTGAACCTCGTCAAGGTTTCCTGTCTGTTCCTTTCGGTATCGGCTTATGAACGCGATTGTACAGTCTTCCTTTATAAGGCTGATTACAGAACTGACCTGCTGCACGCGAACGTTCAGTTCGTCGGCAATTCTTTTCATGATTTCAACTTCGTTGACTTCCAAGGCGTCAATTGATTCTTGTGTAAATTCCATTTTTTGTGTCGCCGCTAAAACCGGCTTCCTTATTTAAAGATGTTTTTCGATTTTAAAAGAAATCAATGCTGGTGTAAAGGTTCACGGAGATTTTTTTTGATTATTTGTCGCCTTCAAAAAAATCTGTGTCGGAAACTTTTGGCTCTTCTTTTACGGGGCGGTCAATTCTGTTCGCTGCGTTTATGATTTCGGCGATTTCCTCGTCGTTGTTGTTTTCGTGGTTCGCGGCGTTAAAAAGTTTTGCAAGAAGTTCGTGGCAGTTTTCAGACATTATCTCGTAGATCTTTGGAACAAGAATCTGCCTGTTCAGAAGGTCAAGTCCTCCCGCTCCGTTTGACTGGACGAATGCAAATACAAAGAGGTCTCCAAGTTCGGTTGTACGCTTCATGTACATCGTGGCGGAAGAACGGAAATGCGTTCCTCGGATTGTAAAGTTTATGTCGTCGATTTTTTCGTAGTTTTTTATTTCCAGCTCGCCCTGTGGAAGGGTGAACGAAAAATGGCTCAGGCTTATGTCGTTTACACGACCCTTTATGACTCCGCTGCGTTCTGAATTCAATATGAACGTGCAGCTGGACCTGCACACCGCCCTTACGTTTTTACGCCTGCCCATCGCCTGGTTCGCGTAGAGAGTTTTTTCGATTATTCCAAAATTGTTCCGTTTCTGGTATTCAAGCTGTATGCAGCCACAGGGAAGTCCAAGCGTGTAAAGGTATGTGTGTTCAAGGTTCGCCCTTTCATTCTGAGTCTGGCGTTTGTTGTACAGAACGCCAAAACTCGCCTCGGGGTGCTTCTGCTTCAGGTTTATGATGAGTCTGAGCCAGTTGCTGTTTATCAATGGAAAGTCTATGTTGAAAAAAAGTATGGAGTCCTTGAATACGGAAAGTGTAAGTTCAATCTTTTTTTCCAACGGAAGAAAAATGTCGTTGTCGATGAAATAACATTCGTATCCAAGAGAAAGGTAATCCTCAAGATAACTCAAGGGCATGAGGGATCTGTCAGGCGCGATGAAGAAAGTTTTTCTGCCCTGTATTATTTCTGCCAGCATGCTTCCCATTTTTTTATTACCTCCACGACTTTTTGTCTGAAACTTTACTTTATATGAAATTCTTTATGCCGTGGTGTTCTACAAGTTTTGTCTTTACGGCCACAATGTAACTTCCAAAAATCGAAGTCAGCGCGTCGAACGCGGCGGCGAACGAACATATTATCGGGGCGGCGGGCTTTAAAAGAAGGTAGCCTGTTTCAAATCCGCGGCTGTAAAGTCCGCAGAGGATTGTAAGCGAAACAAAGGCGCCGCCTGCAGGAAATCCGCCCAGAAGGAAGGAAATTCCAAACGACGTGAAGAAAATCCATATTATGTCCAGGAACGGAATTGAAAGGCTTGAGTACGACCTCCATATTACAATGAAACTTACGGTTGTAACGAGGGCGGAGCCGCCGCGCGCAAAAATGCTGAAAAGCGGATGTGTAACTCCGTTTATGCGCCGCCGTATTCCAAGGCTTTCTTTTCCGTGGCGTATGTTCAACTGAAGGACAAGGTTTGTGTCCGCGCTGAAAAAAGCGGTCATTACAGAACAGATTGACGCGTAAAGAATTCTGTATGGGTGCGGGTCGTGGCATAGATAACGTATTATAAGAGGATATATGACAGCCGCTACAATCACAAAGTCAACCAGAAGCATGAGGATCAAAGGCGCGAACACTCCGGACGTTATTATTCCACGAAACTGTACTGTCCACGTGCAGAGTATTGCGACCATTCCAACTGAAAGGAATTCCGTAAATATCACGCTTATGTTGTACATCAGTTTTGAAAGCGAATCTGAAAGCTGCGTTACAGGTTTGAAAAGAATCGGGTCTGCGGTTGACGCCGTTCCAATCAGGAGCGCAAAGAACATCGCCGCAAGAAGAAATGTTCCGTTGTTCAATGTTTCCACCGCCGAATACGGAAACAGCGCCCTTAAAAGATGTCCCGCGTTAAGGTTCACCGTTTCCGACGCGCCTTCAACGGTTATTGGAATTCTTGGAAGTTTTACAATCAGTATTGAAAGAAGCCCCACAAATGTCAGAATCAGCGAAGAAACTGCAATCACCGAGCCCGTCCATATTCCTGTTTTTACAAGGAGTTTTGTATCCCTCAGCCTGTTGAACGCCGTTATTCCTGTAAAGAAAAGAACTGGAACCACCATGTATCGTCCAAAACGTATAGCTATTTCGGTGATGTAGGCTATAATCTGTGCTACGTTGGGGTTCGACACTGGAACTACAAAGGCGCACGCGATTCCTATGAGAGCGCCAATTAAATATTTAATCCAAACCTTCATATATCTTCCTGTTTATTCCACCGTAACGCTTTTTGCAAGATTCCTTGGCTGGTCGACGTCCCTTTCAAGTTCCCTGGCGCAGTAGAACGCGAAAAGCTGGCATACCGCCACCATTGGAAGGGCGTAGAACGCGGCGTTTTCAGTCCTTGGAACAGGAATGAAATCGTCAACGATGGACTCAAGTTCCGTGTCCCCCTCGACGCCAATCGCTATTACAGGTCCTTTTCTTGACTTTATTTCCTTTATGTTTGAAATTACCTTTTCCCTCAAAAAGTCGTCAGGCACAAGGAAGACGCTTGGCGCGTTTTCGTTCACCATTGCGATAGGTCCGTGCTTTATTTCGCCGGCCGCAAAAGCCTCGGCGTGTATGTAGCTTATCTCCTTGAGTTTTAACGCGCCTTCCAGCGCGATCGGATACATCATGCCTCGTCCAAGAAAAAGAAAATCCCTGCAATTACAGTATTTTTTTGCCGTCGCGTGTATTTTTTCCCTGTTCTTCAGGGCGTTCCTTATGAAATCCGGAAGGGCCGTTATCTGCCTTATGAATTTTTCTCCGTCCTCACGGCTCATGCCGCGCTGCCTTGCAAGTTTTAACGCCAAAAGATAGTAGATTATGAGCGTGTTTGAAAAAGCCTTTGTAGAGGCTACGGCGATTTCAGGCCCCGCGTGTATGAACGCCCCTCCGTCCGTCTGCCTTGCGATGGTTGAACTTACAACATTGCAGATTCCGTAAACCTTTCCGCCCTTTTCGTGTATTTCCTTCATCGCCTCGATTGTATCTGCCGTTTCACCGCTCTGGCTTACGGCAAGAAATACATCGTCGTTCTGTATTATTGGATTTTTGTATCGGAACTCGCTTGAGAATTCAGAAAAAGACGGAATCCTTGCGTATTTTTCAATCAGCGCGTTTCCAAAACAGCTTGCGTAATACGAAGTTCCCGCGCTTATCGCAGTGATTTTGTTTGTACGCTTGAAAATCTCGTCCTCAAAGCCCGAAAGTTTTGCAGTGGCGTTCTGAAAGTCTATGCGTCCTGCAAACGCGCGCTCCACGCTTTCAGGCTGTTCGTTTATTTCCTTTTCCATGTATGTGTCGAATCCGCATTTTTCAGTTTCTTCCGCGTTTATCGTTATTTCTTCAACACGCCTGGCGTAGTCGTTGTCCTCGATTTCAGGAAATTTAAGACCTGTAGGTCTTACTTCCACAACGTCTCCGTCCTCAAGGTAAATCACACGGCTTGTGTTTCCTACAATCGCGTTCACGTCGCTTGCAATGTAATATGCTCCGTCGGCGATTCCTATTACAAGAGGACCGCCGCGTTTTGCAACCACTATCTTGTTTGGCTCGTCTATGCATGTTATGGCAAGCGCGTAAGTTCCAACCAACTCCTTGAGCGATTTCTGCACGGCCTTAAGAAGGTCGCCCTCGTAATTCTTCTGTACAAGGTTTGGAATTGTCTCAGAGTCAGTCTCGCTTGTAAATTTCACGCCCTCTTTCTGGAGCCTCGCCCTCAACGTCTGGAAGTTTTCTATGATTCCGTTATGGACCACTGCGATTTTTCCGTCGTTTGAAAGAAACGGATGCGCGTTCTGGTCCGTTACAAGTCCGTGGGTCGCCCATCTTGTGTGACCGATTCCCCAGATTCCGCTCAATTCCTTTGGAAGAATTCCTACAAGTTTGCTTAGTTTTCCGGTTTTTTTATACAGGAAGAAATTCGGCTTTCCGTCGACAATTTTTCCCACAACAATTCCCGCAGAATCATATCCGCGGTATTCAAGTTTTCTAAGTCCGTTTACAAGATATGGAACGGCGTTTTCCGAGCCGACATAACCTACGATTCCACACATATTACGTTTTTGAAGAAAAAATCTTCGTCCTCCATGCTGACCTGTGTTTTTTTTATCTGGGCGGCTTTTTGCCTTCGTGTAAAACAGTCGCGCCCTGCAAGACACGGAATCCGCTTTAAAAAAAACACACGCCTCGCTTCGCTCAGCAGACCTGCACGCTGTAAAACTGCAAAAACCGGGCTTTGCGGGGCTTTGACCAAACGGCCTTCAGCCGTTTGTTTTCGCTTCGCTCACCCCTACAATCCCTGCCGCGACCGGCTTCGCCGATCATACAGGAATCATTATATAAGAATCCACTGAAAATTCATAGCGGATTGACGTTAATGTCGTATTTGATAGCCAGTGGTGTCATTTTGAAAGTCAGGGTTTCAGTCAATACAGTAAATGCAGGTTGGCTTACAGAAGTGCCGCATAAGTCTTACAGTAAATGCGAAAGTCTTACAGGCGTCCTGCATAAGTCTTACAGCGCAGAAACTAGATTTACAAGTTTCATCGGAGAAAGCGAAAAATTGTTTTTTAGATTTACAGATGCAAGGGCGTGCGCGTTCGTCGCGTTTTTCGCGCTTTCCAGTGCGGAAAATCCCTGGGCCAGCAGGGCGGTGCAAAGACCTGCAAGAACGTCTCCTGAACCCGCCTTTGCAAGCGCGGGGCTTCCGTCCGAAACCACGTATACAGAGCCGCCCTGCACTATGTAGTTCACCGCGCCCTTTGAAACAAGCGTTATGTTTGGAAAGGACCTTCCAAACGCAAGCGAAAGTTCAAGCCTGTTCTGTATGAGTTCTGAAAAATCCAGCGGTTTTTGTAATGGCGTAATTTCAAGCGTATTTAAAAGAGTCCAAAATTCTTTTGGATGCGGAGTTATTATCGTCCTTGCGTTTGGCTTTTCGTTCAGCGTCTTTAATGTCCGGGCAAAACCGGGCATATAAAAAGCGTCCGCGTCAAACACGAATGCTGGTTTTTCATCTGCAAAAGATTTACACAGGTCTGTAAATTTCTTCCATGATTCGGGGTTTCGTCCAAGTCCGCTTCCGCAAAGAACGGCGGTGGCGTTTTCAGGAATTTTTGAATCCAGCATGAGTTCCGGGTTCATCTTGAAATTCCCTGCGTTTTTTTCAATCGGAACGCAGGTTGCTCTTCCCGCTCCAAAATTAAGCGCGGAAGTGGCCGCTATTATTCCCGCACCCGCCTTTTCGCCAAGGATTATGCACGCGTGTCCAAAGTCTCCCTTGTGCGATGATTTTTTAGTACGTGCAGGAAGTTTCAGGTCGGATTTTTCAAGCAGCAGGATGCTCTGGTCGGAACATTCCTCGAATTTTTTGGATGTAATTCCAAGCGGAACTACAGATATTGTTCCTGTAAAATCCCTGGCGGCGTCTGTAAAAAGGGAAGCCTTTAAAGAACCCATCGAAAGGGTCTGGTGCGCGTTGAAAACCGCCGGATTTTCCTGATTTTCAAGGTCGATGTTTCCCTTTGAGTCTATTCCGCTTGGAATGTCGCAGGCGATTCTGTGCGAGGGAAGAAGGTTTGCATTTCGTATGAAGTCCGCTTCCTCGCGTACAAGTTTTCCCCTGAATCCAGTTCCGTAAAGGCAGTCTACCACCACGCAAGGCGGATTTCTGTGCGGATTCCTGAATGAAAAATCAAATTCGGAAGGTCTTAAAAACTTTACGCCCACGGCTTCAGCCATTTTTCGCTGCGTCCGAGCCTCGTCTGTTTTTGGCTCTGAAAAACACACTGCATGGACTTCGACGTCGCCGCAAAGCCTTCTTGCAAGCGCAAGTCCGTCCGCGCCGTTGTTTCCGCCTCCGCATATCACCAAGACGCCGCCCTCTGGATGCTCTCCTGAATTTTTAGCGGTTGTGCAGGATTTTTCAAGTGCGGACCTTACGGCACATTCAAGTCCAATGGCGGCGTTTTCCATCATCAAATAATCTGGAATGGAATAGCGTTTTTTTGCCTCACGTTCCGCTTCCTGTGGATTCAAAAGGATTTTTTTCATTTGATTTTTCCTGCATGATTTCCTTGCGGAAAACTACGCAAAAAGATGGTGCCGTTTGAAAAGCACGGAAGACTTGAAATTAGTTCCGTCTGCGTCCGATGGAAGATTCATGCTCTGAATTTTCATGCTTTCTCCGTCTTCCTGAAGCGAATATGTGAAGAACCACACGGATGTTGGTCTAAGGCTTTTTCCGTTCGCCTTTAAAATGTTGAACGTTATCGTGTGTCCTGTCGCGGTAAAAACTCCAGTCCATTTTAGCGTTTTTCCGCCAGACTTCTGCTGCACGGACATTGTTCCATCTTCCCTACATTCGATTAATGTCTTTGACTTTGAAGTCCTGTACACCCATTTTCCGTGGCATTTTGGGATTGCAAGGTTTCCGTACGCGCCGGACAGGGCCTTTTCTGTTTCGCTGAACGCCTTTTTTCCTGCATCCGAAAAGAATTTTCCCGCTTCCGACAGCGCCTTTTTTCCCTGTTCGCCAATTTCCGCCCAGCCGCGGTCGTCCGGGCTTTCAGTACGTCCTTGTTTTTCGTTCCTGTCGGATTTTTGTGATTTTTCCGCCGCGTCCGAAAATGCGCAGAATGACGCGAAAAATGAAACTGCAAATAAAACCGCGATGTTTTTTTTCATAACAACTCCATGAAGTTTTTTAGTAAAATATTACTTGAGGAAAATCATTCCAAGAACGCCCAGGGGAATCAGGTAGCATGAAAACCATTCAAGCCTTCCTTTTTTTATGAGTTTCATAAGGAATGACAGGGCAAAATATCCCGACACGAATGCGACAAGGCATCCTGCGGCGGTGGACACGCCGTTCATTGTCTGAACCGCGTTTTCCGCTCCTTCTTTTACAAGTTCAATGTAGTCCTTGAGCCCAAGCACGAACGCTCCAAGAATTGCGGGGATTGAGATTATGAACGAATATTCTCCCGCCGCGGCCCTGTCGAGTTTTGAAAGCTGTCCTCCCGCGATTGTAGAACCGCTCCTGCTTATTCCTGGAAGCGTTCCAAATCCCTGCATTACGCCTATCGCTACCGCCTGCTTTAGCGTGATTCCGCCAGGTTCGTTCCGCGTGGATTTTTTTGACTGTTTTTTTTCTGCGAGGGAGGAAAAAATCAGAAGAGCGGCTGTAACTAAAAAGCCAAGGCAGGTAGCTTTTATCGAAAGTTCGGGAATGAGTTTGCTTGTAAGAATTCCTATTGCCGCCGTAACAATGGTTGAAACAATCACGGCAAGTATCGTTCTTCTTGCCCTCTGTTCAGTTCCGGAAAGGAAGTCGGTGCTGTCCGCGGAAACTGTATTTTTTACAGAATCCTCTGTGTTTTCCGTCTGGGAAAGTGTTTTGCCTTCCATTCCGTCCTGTATTTTTTGGCGGCGGAAAATCCATCTTCCAAGGACGCGGAAAAGTTTTCCGATTTTTTTTCTGAAATAGATTACAACCGCCGCAAGCGTCGCGACGTGCAGAAGTACGTCGTATAAAAGCGGAACTTCATCAAGTCCAAAAAGATTCTGCGCCACGGCAAGGTGTCCCGACGACGAAATTGGAAGAAACTCTGCGATTCCCTGAAGAAGTCCAAGAACGATGCTCTGTAATATAGACATATTTTCCCCTGTTCATGCGTTTGTTTTACGCGTTCATCTTTTGCAACGAAAAAACGTTTCAAAAGTAAAAATTTATTTTAGCGCGCCGGTGTCGAGTTTTTCAAAGCCCCGCACAAGGTCCTGCGCGATTTTTACAAGTTTTTCAAGGTCGCCCTTTCTGTTTCCTTCGATGTTCATTGGCATTACAGGATCGTGAAGGCTCATGCGTAAAAGAATCCAGCCCTGCGCGTCGCCTTCCGTGAATGAAAGCCTGATTCCCTCGTAACTTTCTGGAATCACGCAGCCTTTTTCCCTTGCCCTGCGCTCGAATTCTGCAAGGACTTTTTTTCCGTACGCCTTGAAGTCTTCTTCCATGATTTTAAAACGGTATTCGCCCTCTTCAACGAGCGGCGGAAGTTTTTCGATGAAACTTTCAAGGCTTTTTCCCTGTTTTACCGCCTTTGCGAGCGCGACGATCATTTTGACTGCAAGATACGCTCCGTCGTCAAGAAAGTAGTTTTCCTTCAACGCTCCGTGTCCGGAAGTTTCCATCGCAAGAGGACAGTTTTCGCCCTTTGAATTCAGTTCCTTCTGCTTGTTGATTACGTTTTTGTAGCCGCGCATATACCTAAGGTGTTTCAGGTGCAGCACGTCCTCAAGAAAATATGTGAGCCTGTGCGAGGTTACGCTGTCGGTTACGATTGTGCTTCCGGGATTTTCAGGAGCCAGGATTGCAGCGACCATTGCGATTATCGAATCCCTGTTCACTTCCTTTCCGTTTGAAAGAACCGCGCTCATTCGGTCAACGTCGGTGTCAAAAATCAGACCGAGGTCAGCCTTGTTTTTTACAGTGGCGTTTTGAATCGCCCTCATGGCTTCTTTGTTTTCAGGATTTGGAATGTGATTTGGAAAAGAACCGTCGGGATTCAGGAACTGGCTTCCATCTGTGTTCGCGCCAAGTGGATTTAGAATTTTTTCAACAAAGAATCCGGAGGCGCCGTTTCCGCTGTCAACTACTATGTGAAGTCCGGAAAGCGGTTTTTCTTCCTCGGATGTTCCAAGTTCCCTGCAGATGCAGGACTTTAAATGTTCTGAATATGTTTCTGTCAAATCGTAGACTTCGTTTTTTGTTATGTCGGCCTTTTTGATTTTTTCGCAGTCCTCGCCGTAGGAAAGTTCAAGGACTTCCGTTATGTCGTCGTGTTCAAGTCCGCCGTCTGAATCAAAGAATTTCAGTCCGTTCCTGTTGAACGGAAGGTGGCTTGCCGTAATCATTATCGAAGCGTCAAACTTAGTCTGCTCGAACACAACGGACATGAACATCGCGGGAGTGGTCGCCATGCCGCAGCGCACCACTTTGATTCCGTTTGCCGTAAGACCTTTTGCAAGGGCGAGTTCAAGGAATGGACCTGTAATTCTGGAATCGCGTCCTATTCCCACTGTAAGGGAGCCGCTTGGTTTTCCAGTTTTTTTGCACAGCCATTTTGCAAATCCGCCGCCGATTTTAAGGCAGGCTTCTTCCGTGAGGTTTACGTTTTCTCCCTCTACGCCTTCAAGTGCAACGCCACGGATGTCGCTGCCGTTTTGCAGTTTCATTAAGTCTTTCTTTTCCATGGCTGCAGATTATAACTGGTTGGCGGATTTTAGTCAGCAACGCGTGGCTCATTGCGCCAGTTTGAACTTGTTTATCTTGTTTTTAAGCACGCCAAGGACTGCGTTTGTTTTTTCGGACGACTCGTTCACGCTGTTTATCGCTTCAAGAACCTGTTTTGAACCTTCAGTCTGTTCCGCTATGTTCTGTATTACGTTTGACGCTTCCATAAGGCTTGTGCTTTCATTGAGGATTTCCTGCGAAAGTTTTGCCGCCGCGCTTTCTTCCACGTTCGCGCTCTGGTTGTCAACGTTGGCGTTCAGTTCGTCTGTAAGGGCGACCGTCGAGTTCACGTTTGAGTGTACGCCTTGCAGCAGATTCCGTGTGCTTGATGAGAATCCGTTTATGTTCTTGAAAAGAATTCCAAATTCATCCCTGCTCTTTAAAACCAGCGGACCGTTCGTGTAGTCGCCATTCGCCATCTTGCGTGTAAGTTCGTTCACTTCCTTTACCCTTAACGTAAAGGCAGGCACAATCAGGAACATATTGAGCACTGAAAAAACTATGCTGAGAATCAGGTGCGGACTCCAGTTTTTTACGAACGTTACGGCAATCTTTATAGAGCGGTCCAGGGCGAACATTCTTAAAGTCTTGCATAGGCTCACCATGACGCCCGCGGAAATTCCAACGACTATCAGCGCTATGGTGAACATTATCCTTGTTGTAATCTTGAACTGTGGCTGTTTTTCCCTCATCGGAACAAATCCCGTCCATTTGTCATATCCGTTCTGCCAGAGCGAATAGAAGAACGTTGGAATCAGACAGCTTGAAAAAAGCGTTATGTACAGTGCCCCGAATTTTCCTATCCAGACATTTACGCTCGTCGCCGAGGCGAACAGTACCGCCGTGTATATGAACGAAAGGACAAACGGCGCAAAAAGGTTGAACATGGCGTTGAGTCTGTAACATTTTATGCTCCGCCTGTATGAATCCTGCGAGCCGTCGAACCTCATTATTTCCTGGCTTGTATTTCTGTCTAAAAAGAACACCATGAAAAATCCCGCCGCAATGAATGAGATGTGTGGAACTGAAAGAAGGGCTTTTACCATGTCGGCGTTTGAGTGGAACACGTTTCCGGAAATCGCTATTTCAATGATTGATATTGCAAGCGCGGTAAAAAATTCAAGCCAGTGCATGACTGTAATCCAGAACGCAGGGGCCGGCTGTGTGAAAGGTTTTTTAGACGTGGAAGCACCGCTGTTTTTGATGTTTGACTTCTTTCCGACTTTCAAAAATACATTCATGGAATCAGACATTTACAGCCGCACCCTCTGACGCGTTTTTTACAATGCTAAAAACTGTACGGACACGCGAACTTGCTGTAATGCTCTGCGCGGCCTTCGTTTTACAAAAATCGCTTTTATTAAAACGCAAAATCAGTTAAACTTTCGCCGAGGTTTACAAATATGCGCGACATTCAGAACGAAGAAGACACAAGAAACGTTCCGCTCCAGAAAGTTGGAATACGAAAACTCAAATATCCTGTTTCCGTGCTGGACAAGACGAACAGGGTTCAGAACACCACCGCCACGGTGGATCTTTATGTGAACCTTCCGCACAATTTCAAGGGAACGCACATGAGCCGTTTCATACAGATTTTCCACGAATACCACAGCGACATAACGATGCAGCACTTTCTTGAAATGCTCGAAGAAATACGCGCAAGGCTTGACGCCCAGGAGTCATACGGAAGAATCACGTTTCCGTATTTTGTTTCAAAAAAAGCGCCTGTAAGCCAAAGCGAGGGCATAATGGAATACAGATGCTCATACGAGGCGACCGTTACGGAGAACGACAAGAAATTCTACATAGACATAGAAATTCCTGTTGCAACGCTGTGTCCGTGCAGCAAGGCGATAAGCGAATACGGAGCGCACAATCAGAGGGGAACGGTGCGCGTAAAACTTCTGTATTCCGATTTTTTCTGGATTGAGGACATAATTTCGGGCGTTGAAAAATGCGCGTCAGCTCCGCTGTATTCCGTGTTGAAAAGGCGTGATGAAAAATTCGTTACGGAAGAGGCGTATGAAAATCCGCGTTTTGTCGAGGACGTCGTGCGCGAGGTCTATCTTTTTTTAAAGAACTTTCCGTTAAGGTCGCCGTTCAAATGGTTCAGCGTGGAATGTGAGAACGAGGAGTCAATTCATTTTCACAACGCGTACGCCTATACGGAACATGGCGAAAAATCCCACACTGTATAGGCCTGTGCGGAACTTTTCAGGACTTTGTATGACTGAACGGTGCGGTGTATAGGTCTGAACGAAATTCTTTTTCAAAATCGTCAAGAAGTGTTAGAATCGGTGGTTGTATGTATAGAAGAAAAAATTTGATTCGGGCTGTATTTTTCTCTCTTTTTTTTCTGCTGTTTTTTTCGTGCGGCGGTGAAAAAAAGTCCAGGATTGTTCTGAATGAAGATTTTTACTGGTACGAAACGGACGAGAACAGTTCAGTCTGGAACGCCATGACGAGCGTAAGCCGTTATCTTAAACTGAACGACACAAAAAACCGCAATCTTGAAAGGCTTGTTGAAGGAAGGACAACATACGTGTGGGTCAAGGCGGAATTCAGGGTTCCAGACGCCCTTAAAAACATGGACCTTGCGCTTGTGATTCCGTACGTGCATTTTTCTTCCGAGGTTTACATAAACGGAATCGCAATTGGAAACGCCGGACGCCTTCCTCCACGCGAGATGAGCACGTTCTACACCGCAAAATATTTTGACATCGGAAGCGAACTTATAAATCAGAACGGAATTAACACTGTATACATGAAAATTTTCTGTATGGGAAAAAGCACCCTTGCAGGCAGGATTTTTGTGGGCGAGCAGGAGGACGCAAAATCTTTTGCGGACTTGATTACGTTTTTCCGCTCTACGGTGTATGTGTTTTTTGTTGGACTTCTCTTTGCAGTTTCGCTCCTGTTCTTCATGATTTTTCTTTCAAGGCGTAAAAACAGGGAATATCTTTCGTTCGCCATGATGAACTTTTTTACAATGCTCTTTCTTACGATGTTTTTTTCCGGCACTGTTCCAGTGTATGACATCTTCAAGGGATTGAACGTTTCATACACGCTTTACATAAAGATGTTCCTTTGCGTGAACACATACATGATCATAAACTGCTACGTGGATTTCATACACGACTTTTTGAACGTAAAGGAAAAACGGAGCGCAAGAATTACACGCGCAATTCTTGTTGCCGTGGTTTCCACCGTTACGTTCGTCCTTCCGTCATACGAGTCGCTTCTGAAAAGCACTCCTGTAATGCTTGGCTACTGCCTTTTGATTGGATTCTGGGGTGTAAAGGAAATCGCGTTCGCCCTTTTAAATCCTGAAAAACGCGGCGACGGAAGGCTTCTTGTTGTGGGACTTGTTCCAATGGCAGTAGCGGCTGTAACGGACCTTGTGCTGCACGGTTTTGTTCGCACCGTCTATTTTCCGTTCTTTTCGGTTGTTGGCTGGGTTTTTGTGATAGTGCTTTTCATTTCGGTCCTTACATACAGGTTCAACCGCGCGTCAATACAGAATGAATATCTTAACAGGAAGTTGAAGGACGAGGTTGCGCTGCAGACAAAGAATCTTACAATTGCAAACGAAAATCTTGCAAAGGAAATAATACGCACGCAGCAGGATCTGGAAATGGCTTCGATTGTACAGAAAAAATATTTTCCGTATCCGGAGAAAAAATTCCGCGGCTGGGATCTGGCGATTGACTTCGAGCCTCTTTCAAACGTAAGCGGCGACCTGTACGACTATTACAGCAGGGAAAACGACCTTAACGGATTCGCCCTGTTTGACGTTTCGGGACACGGACTTTCTGCAAGCCTCATAACGATGCTCGCCAAAAACATAATCGCCTCGTCGTTTGAAAGGGGCGAAAAAACGCATGAAACTGTATCGGAAACACTTCTTTCCATAAACGACAAGATTATCAGCGAGAAGGGCGACATAGACAACTATCTTACAGGAATCCTCATAAAATTCTTTGAGTTTGACGTAAAGGACAGGTGCGAGGTCGCCATGGCGAACGCAGGACATCCGTATCCACTGCTTTTTAAAAAGTCCGACGGAAGTGTAAAGGCACTGAAGCACGACGAAAAACAGAAGCAGTACGGTGCGATTGGAATTCAGGGAATCGACGTTTCTTTTCCTGCAATCAATTTTACAATGGAAATCGGCGACATTCTTGTGTGCTATACGGACGGACTTTCGGAAGTTGACAACGAGCGCATGGAACATTTTGGATACGACAGGATTGGAAAGGTTGTACAGGAATCATGCGACCGCTCCGCGACGGAAATCATGCGGCTGCTGAGAACTTCGGTGGAAATGTTTGCAAACGGAGTTCCGCACGAGGACGACCTTACGATAATCGTTCTGAAACGCGAGGATTCACGGAATTTTGTAGAACCGCTTGAGCAGCTTGAAGTTCAGGACGATGTTGAGGAAATATGAAAATGGCGGAAAGCGGAAACGACACGAACATATTTTTGCGCTTCTCGGAAAAACTGAACAGGTTCAACAGGGCGGCGGAAGGCGAACGTAATTTTCTTGCCTCAGACACGTCCGATGCGGGAATAAAGCGTAAAATTCAGGAGTCGGAGGAGGAACGCAGGTCAAGAATCGCCGCGGACTATACGGCGCTGCGTTTTTCCGCCTCAAAATCCGTTGAGGAAGAAAGGGAGGGCGTGTATAGATGCTACTGCCTTTACAAGTCCGTGCTTGAACTGAACGAAACTTCCGGGGACGCAAGGAATTGCATACGCGCCGTTGAATTTGACGCTTCCGTGCTGCACGCCAAGTCTTGTTTTGGCGGCAGGAAATTCATAAACATACAGGCGTGGCTGTATTTTGAAAAAGGCGTGTGCGATTTTGTTCCCGTACTTACGGAAAATCCTTCTGGAAAAACGCGCCTTGACTTTGTGGATTTTGAGCGGCACCGTTTTTCCGCGGAGGAAAGGGAAGTGCTTGAGGAGATAAGGCTGAACTTTTACGCCTAGTTTCTGTATTGATGAGTTCGTTCCATGTAAAAAATGTGCTATACTTCGCCCATGATTGAAAAACAGCGCGCTGAACGAAACAGGACGATTTCGCTTTCGGAAAACGACATTCAGACATTCGGAAAAAAACTTGTAAGCCTGAAAAATTTACAGGACGGAGCGGAAATTCTGGACTCCACCTTGAACTGCGACCTGGTTTCCGCCCTCAAATACATTCCAGATTCTTTTGCAGACTTGATAATAATAGATCCGCCCTACAATCTTACAAAGGACTTCAGCGGAAATAAATTCCACGCTATGGAACTTGCAAGGTACGACGAATATCTTGAAACGTGGTTTCCGGAAGTATGCAGAAAATTAAAGCCCGACGGTTCTCTTTATATGTGCGGCGACTGGAAATGCACGTCTTCCCTGCAGCGGGCGATGGAAAAGGAACTTTCCGTGCTGAACAGGATTACATGGCAGAGGGAAAAAGGCCGCGGCGCAAAGTCAAACTGGAAAAATTCAATGGAAGACATCTGGTTTGGCGTAAAAAATCCCCAGGACTATTACTTTGACCTTGAATCGGTAAAGCAGAAGAGAAGGGTTGTCGCTCCATACAGGATTGACGGAAAGCCAAAGGACTGGGAGGAAAGCGGCGACGGAAAATTCCGCCTTACCTGTCCGTCAAACTTCTGGGACGACATAAGCGTTCCGTTCTGGTCTATGCCTGAAAACACGGAACATCCCACCCAGAAGCCCGAAAAACTTTACGCAAAACTGATTCTTGCCTCGTCGGAAGCGGGCGATGTAGTGTTCGATCCATTTTTGGGAAGCGGAACGGCGAGCGTTGTTGCAAAAAAACTTGGAAGACGCTACGTTGGCGTTGAACAGAGCGAGCGTTACTGTATGCTTGCGGAAAAACGTCTTTTTCTTGCAGAAACTGACAGGACCATACAGGGCTACAGCGGCGGCGTTTTTTGGGAACGCAATTCGTTTTCCCTTATGGCGCGAAAATAACTGTACGCTTTTTGCGGCGTGGAGCGTCGTACGTAATGCAGGACGGAATACGCGTACGGTCTGAACGGGAGTCTTAAGTGCGGTGTTCGTAAGATTGTGCGGGGAACGATGAGCGGTGAAGTTCCCCATTGCCGTTCAACGCGTTTTATTTTCTTGACAATTTTTAATGAAGGTTTATATTATTGGGTGGACTTTAAAAAATTGTTATAAACCCTAATTTTAAGCCCATCAAAAAATTATTAAAGTGGAGGAATCCTATGAAAAAATCAGTTTTTACGGCGGTCGCCGTGGCGTTCGTTCTTCTTGCCGGCTGTGAAACTACAACTAGGGTTTCCAAGATTGACGGAACATTGAACGAAAATGCGGAGCCGCGGCAGTACTTCGGACTTAAGCGGACCGTCGCAATCGCACGTTTTTCCAATGAAACAGAATATGCCAAGGGCGCCTTCTACGACAAGGAAAATGATCCTGTAGGAAAGCAGGCTTTGGACATTCTTTCTGCAAAACTTGCCGCTACTGGAAAATTCATTCTGCTTGAGCGTTCAGATGCGGACAAGATTCAGGCTGAACTTGACAAGTCCAAGGCCGGAGTCAGCGGACCTTCCGCGGACTATCTTATAATCGGTTCTGTAACGGAATTTGGACGGAAGGTTACGGGCGAGGTTGGTTTTATGACCCGCTCAAAAACACAGACCGTACAGGCAGGCGTGAACATCCGTCTGGTTGACGTTTCTTCAGGACAGATTATCTATTCCGAAGAAGGAAAGGGTCAGGCGGACTCCTCGTCTTTCACCGCGCTTGGAATGGGTTCGGTGCAGGGCTATGACGCCACGCTTTCAGACAAGGCGATTTCAGCCGCCATTGAAAAACTCGTTGACAATATAGAAAAAACTTGTCTTGACAGACCTTGGAAGTCATATTTCCTGTCATACGACAGGGATGCCGTAATAATCGCAGGAGGCGCAAAACAGAATCTTTCTGTTGGAAAAGTGCTTGCGGTGTATGAACGCGGCAAAAAGGTAAAGAATCCACAGACTGGACTTATGATTGAACTTCCTGGAACAAAAGTTTCCGAAGTTACAGTTGTATCTATGGGCGGAAATTCTGTGGCCGATGAATATTCTATAGTTTCAGTTTCCGGTTCCGCCATTGATTCCGCACATCTTGAAAAATATGTAATTCAAGAAAAATAAATACAAAGGAGTTTCTTATGAAAAAAAGTAAGAGGAAGTTGGGCGTGGCGTTTGGCGCGGTTTTGGCTGCAATGCTGATTTCGTCCTGTGCGTCAACAAAACTTTATTCCTGGTACGACTATCAGGAAGACTACTATCATTATGTAAAAACAAATGATAAAAAGAATTTGGACAAGTTGATAAAGACTTATGAAAAAGTCATCGCAAAGCAGAAGGAATCCAGGGGCGTTGTTCCACCTGGAATTTACGCAGACTACGGTTACATTCTGATTGAAAACGGAAAAACTGCGGAAGGAAAGGAAATGCTTGCAAAAGAGGTTGAACTTTATCCTGAGTCCAAGGTTTTTGTAGGTTCGATTTTAAAGAGGATTAAATAATGAAAAAGTCTATTTTTACACAGGCGATTGTTTCCGCCGCATTGGTTTTGATTTCATGTGCAACAACAAAGATGGACGCCCATCCTGCAATGTATGACGCAAAGCCAGAGGTCTTTTTGATAATGCCTCCTATAAACAATTCCGACAACGTTGAGGCAAAGGATTATTTTTACACAACGCTGAACGTTCCTATCGCCGAGCACGGATATTACGTACTTCCTCCTGCGGCCTGCTATTCTGTTCTGCAGAGGGAGAGCGCGTATGATTCAGAAATGTTCCTTGAGGCAGACCTTGAGAAATTCAACCAGCTTTTTGGAACGGACGTGTGCGTGTTTACGATAATAAAGTCCTGGAAGAAGTCCTATCTTGGTTCAAACATCCAGATTGAACTTGAATACATATTCAGGTCTGCAAAGACAAATGACGTTCTGTTTGTTCGGGATGCAATGGCTGTGTGCAGCACAGAATCGTCTGTAAAGGTTGGCGGAGGTCTTGTTGGCGCTCTTGTAAATGTCGTCGCGGATGCTGTAAAAACTGCGGTTGCAGACTATGTGAAGGTTGCGATACAGTGCAACAATTCCGCCCTCCTGGATATGCCTGTTGGAAAGTACCATCCAAAACATGGACTTGACGGCACTGATTCCGCAAATGGAAGGCTTATGAACATCAGGACTTCGTATTAGAAGTCCGCCTTCAGTGTAAGGCTCCTGTTTTTTTTACGCCAGATTTTCAATAAAAAAGTTGAAGTCGGGCTTTTTGTTTTTTCGCGTCTGTAAATGTTTTTTTTGCCTGTGTGAATAATTTTCCGCTTCTGTAAATGTTCTTCCGCCCAGACTGTATGGTTTCCGGGCTTAAAAATTCCTTGCGCGTAAAACCTATGGCTCGATTTCCGTGCAGCCTACAAGTTTTTCCGCGTAGCCGCTCCAGTTTTCAGCCGTCTTGTATGACTCAAGACTTCCTGCAGGAACGTATATCGAAAGGCTTGCGGCGCACGGATCAAAAATTCCTGGCGGAATTTCAGGCGGTGTTTCAGATAAAAGCGTGATTGTTGAAAGCCTTGTGTTTCCGACCAATGATTTTCCGTGGATTTTTTCAAGGTTTTTGGAAAGGTGCAGCGCCGTCAAGGAGGAAAATCCTGAAAGGTCGTCAAATTCCCGGACAGTGTTTGGAAATGTCATGCTTGTTACGGAAGTCTTGCCTGTCGCCGAGGAAAAACTTAGGGCGACGACCTTTTCGCCTGCAATTTCGTTTGGAATTGCGGCGTCGGGAAGCATCACCATAAAACTCAGCCTTACGCCGATTTTATTTCCGTTTGAATCGTAATACGCTGAAATGTTTGCGTTGTTCTTTTTTGTCGCGCCCGAACTTGTGGTGTAAGCCCCCCACTGGCTGTCTGTAAAACTGCACGAGGCAAGAAGAATTACAAAAACCGTAAAAATGCAGGCTGCAACTTTCATTTTGTTTTTCATGCTGAAAACTCCTTGTTTTGTTTTTGCGCCGCCCATACGCGTGTACGAACATACCCATACACCTTGCACGGACATACGAACATAATTTTACGCTCGCTCATACGCCCTGCGCGGACACAATTACGCGTGCTCATATCTTTAGCGGAATCGAGGCGGAAATTCCTGCGGTCATGGTGTTTGCTAAAATCCAGTCCGGGCTTTTTGCCGCGGAAACAGAAATCCACGGATAAGCGGAAAAAGTGTATTCCGAATATATTGAAACGTATCTGTTCAGCGCGAACCTGACTTTTACAGGAACTGATATTCCGTAGCTTCTAAGCGTGGTCGTCGCCGCGATTTTTTCCGTTCTCCTTGCAACGTTTGTTCCCGAAAGGCTTACGCTTTCTGTTTCTGTCTGCTGTTTGAAATAATGCCACGAGGTTGTCATTCCTATTCCCGCGCCCGCGTAAAGCCCAAGTCCAAAATCCCACGAAAAAAGAATGCACGGCGAGGTCAACTGGCTTATGAGGACGGAACTGTCTTTTGGCTCAAAGCCGAATGTAGCGCCAATAACCGAGGAAACTCCAAGACGTCCAAACCACGCCTCTACAATATCGACGTCAAGTTTTACAAGCGGATAATTTTTAAATTGCGTGAAGTTAAAGCCGCCTGCAAGCGTGAAATTTGCCTGCAGGAAAAATTCGTCGTCAAATTTGCGTTTGAAAAATATTTCAGATTTTTCGGCTTCGTTATTTCCGGCCTTCTTTGTGTTGGACCCGTTTTTGGCGTGCAGCGGAATCGGAAGGGTCGCGAATAAAAAAACGCAGGCCGCAAAAAAAATCAATCTGGTTGTTTTCATGATGTTTTAAAACCTAAACCGCCCTGTAATAATTGTCAAGGTTCCTGCAATGTTGTGTACGTACAGCGACGTCGTGCTGTATGTCCGTCCGTCGTGCTGTAAAACTCGCGTCAGCGCCGCAAGTACAATTGCAATGCCGCACGACGCGACGCATTGCACGACGCGACGCGCTTTACACGGCCCTCGCGTCATGCAAAGCACGTTATACAAGGCTTCGCGCCCTGTACGCCTCATTGCCTTATTTTTTCAAATCGTCAAACGTTTTTATGTAGCGTTTTGCCGTGCTTTCTGAAAGTTCAAATTTGTGCGGAGTCCTGTTGCTCGTTCCAAAATATTTCGCCTTTTCGCCCTCGTATTCCATGTATACATCAAGCGTAAAAACTCCTTCGGAACTTTGAATTTCAACAGACGCCTCTTTTTTTGCAGGAAGAACCTTCCTGTCGTCCGTCCACGCGCTTGCAGTGCAGCCTGAAATCTGGTTTATCCACGAGTTTACCTTTGACGCGTCCGCCTCTTTTCCCGCGGCAGAGCCGGAAGCCGTCCATACAAGGTCTCCCTCGTCGGAAGAAGATTTTGACACCTTCCAGTTTTTCCCTGCAGTGTTCACCTCAACGGAATTTACAGACGAGCCTGTAACAGTAAAAATGGACCTGCTCCTGTACGCGTCCTCCGATTTGTTAAAGATGCTCGAAAGATTTCCTGACACAAGTCTTACATCCTTTGAAGAATCAAGGCTCATGTAAGTCTGCGAGCCTGTCGACGACGCCTTTCCAACACGCATCTTTCTTACAGTTTTTCCGTCCTTCATGGCGTTCACGATTATCGCCTTTTCGTCGTCCAGGTCCCAGCGTCCGTTCGCATCGTCGGAAGAAAGCCTTCCTACAGTGTCAAGGACCTTCACCTCCTTTATGCTGTTTGTAATGCTGTTCATGTCGCTTTGATTCGCCCTGTATTCGCCCCGTCCAACATACCAGTCCGAGCCGTCAAGGGAAAAACTTACCGTTTCGCCCGATTTTTCTATTGTAATGGAGTCAAATCCTTCGTCCAGCCTGAAAGTTTTTACAGGATTCCTTGCCGCCATTGCAAGCTGCACGATACAGGCGGCAAGCAGAATTCCAATGCACGAAAGAAGCACGATTTTTCTAGGTTTCATATATTTCTCCTGGTTCTGTCTATACACAGATTTAATTTGTAAAATCATAATTCGGGCGGCTTTTTGCCGCGCTGCGCTTTGGCAAAAAACAGGCTTTTCAGGGTTCGCCGACTGCCGCGGCTCATTCCTGCGCTCGTTTCACTCGCTTCGGAACTGGCTTTCGCCAGCCCTTGCAATCCTTGCCGCGTAATCCTACTTTATCTCACGGCTGTCGTTTGGATTGTACCTGTCGTGGATTCTTTTACGCCTTGAGGCCCTCTTCTGCCATACAAATACGCCCGAAGCCGCAACAAGAACCGCGATTCCAAATATGCAGAAGTATTCAACTATTGCGGCGTATGCGCCGTTCGTGTTTGAAATTGACTGGAACGAAACGCCCTTTGTCCTCATTGTACACAGGTCGCCGTTTCCGTTCATGTAGTCAACAACGTTCCTTACAAACATTGAAATCGGCTCACGGCCCCTGTCGTCAATCAGCTGGTTTGACGTTATGTATGAAGTTCCTGCCACAAACACTTTTCCGTTCTGTCTTGCCTTTGAAATGTGCGTGCTTGTTGAAAAGTCGCCTTTTTCATCGTCAATTTCCATTGGATTTTTTTCAAAGCCGCTTTCAAATTTTCCTTCAAGAAGGACGGCAAGCGGATGGCTGTTAAGAACGGACTTGTCGAACGGAGGTTCCATTCCCGGCATCAACTGGATGTTTTTTCCTTCCTTCCAGGCCTTCTCGGACGTGCTTGCAAGCGTTGTAAGTTTTACACCGTCCATTTCCTTTACGCCCGCGGTGTTGATTCCGCCCGCCTGCAGGAATATTACAAAACCAAGATTTTTTGTTACGGGATGCTTCTGGTTCAGCTGTTTTCCCGAAAGTTGGGGCGCCCAGTAAAGGTTTATGTTTCCGTAACCCTGCTGCCGGGCCACGTAGCAGTTTTCGTCAAATACGTAGTTCGATTCAAGTTTTACGCCGTATTTTTCAAGGATTGTGTTAAGGCCGGTGTCAAGCGGATTGTATGACGCGGGCTGATAGTAGTTTCCCTGCACAACCTCAAAAGGGTCTGCAAAAACAACAAGGTTTCCGCCCTTCATTACAAACTGGTCGATTTTGTAAAGTTCAGATTCTCCAAGCCTTTCCTCAGGTCCGTTCACAATTATTGAAGAAAGGTTTGCAGGAATTTCTGATTCCTTCAGGTTTATTTCAACCAGTTCGTACATATCCGAAAGAAGGGCTGCAAATTTTGTCGCCTCGCCGTTTTCGTCCGTCAAAGGCTTCTGTCCGTTTCCAGTGATGTAGCCAATCTGCACCGCCTTTGAAAGAAGCGACTGTATGCTTTCGTCTATTGCAGACTCAAGTTCGTCAAGACCTGCAAGACCAAAACCAAACAGGGAACGCTGAATCGTTACGGGAATGATTTTAAATTTGTCAGCGTGTTCCATTACAATTCCAAAAATGCCTGAACCCGTGCTTCCGTCCGAATTCTTCCAGTTTATGACCTGAAGACCGTATTTTTCCGAAATTCCGGCGATTTCTTCCGCCTCGCCAGGCGTTTTTTTGATGTATGAAAGCCTGCCAAGATTCTTCCTGTTCACCGAATTGAACGCAGACTGTACGCTCTGGTCAAGCTGGTCGTAGCCTGAGATTCTGAACCTTGAAAGTTCGTCCGTGGCGTAGAGCGTTACTGTAATGGACTCGTCCGCGGAAAGACCTGCAAGCGCGTCCGTTGTAGAGATTATCCTTGCAATCTTTGTGGTGAGGTTGTATTCAAATCCGGCCTCGCTTGTTATGCCGTCTATGACTTCTATTGAATCTCCGTAAGACACCGCCACTCCCATCCAGACCTGTTTGAAGCCCACTTCATTGTTCTTGACTTCCTGAATCTGAATCTGCCTGAGTCCGTAACTTGACGCTATCTTCTGATTTTCAGCCTTGTTCATGTCGTATACAGTGTATGAAAAATTCCTGTTCGCCGCTCCCTTGTATTCGGCAAGGATGTCCTTTACGTATGTGGAAACCTTGCTGTGTCCTGACGGAAGGTTGTCGGAAAAAAACACGTTCACCGAAAGCGGAGAAGTAAGTGTGCTTACAGTCTGCCTGCTAGCCTCGGAAAGCGAATACGAACGCTGGCTTGTTATGTCCAGCCTTAGATGTGCGTTGCGTCCGACTATGCACGCCAGTACAAGAACTATTACAAGAAGGGCAAAGTCGCTCTTTGGACTTTTCAGCCAATTTAAAAATCTTTTCATTTTTCTTCCACCTTATGATTTTAGTTTCTTTCCTTTTTCTGGGTTACAACTGTAAGACAGAAGAAGAACAGCGACAGACACACAAAATAAAGAAGGTCGCGTGTGTCAATTATTCCGTGCGAAATCGAAGTGAAGTGTTCGTATGTTGAAATGAACTTGAAGAATTCATCTATGAAATGCGGAACGCTTTTAGGAATCGAAAAAGGCACGTATATCGCCATAAGGACAGCGCAGGCCGGAAGCGAAACAAAAAGCGATACAATCTGGTGCTTTGTAATGGAAGAGGCGAACACTCCGATTGTCGAAAAAAGCGCGCAAAGAAGCGCAAGTCCAAGATAGCCTGCAAAAATCTGGTTTGCGTCAAGTTTTCCGCAGAACGAAACAAGGACTGGAATGAAAAGCGAAGGCACGACCACAACAAGCGAAGTTGCAAAAGCCGCAAGTGTTTTTCCAAGCACCACGTTGAATTCAGTGACGGGAAGCGTCATCAGGGTTTCGATTGAACCCGTTCGCTTTTCCTCGCTGAAAAGCCGCATTGTTATTATCGGAATGAAAACTGTAAGAAGAATCGACTGGAACAGGAATAGAATCCTTAGGTCCGCGCTCTTGTACAGAAAGAAGTTGTATCCAAGGAAAAGCCCCTTGAAGAATGCGAGGCTCAAAATGATTATGTTCATGCATATTACAATGTATGCGATTGGACTTGAAAAATAGGACGAAATTTCCCGTTTCATTATTATCGCCGCGGCGTTCTGTTTTTTTAAAGATTTGTCGTTCATTTTTCACCTCCGTTTGACTCTGCCTCAACTGTCCTGGACGCCGCGTTTACACTGTCCGCACTGTCCGCGCCGGATGTGGCGTCAGCGTTCTTTACACCGTCCGCCGCATCCTTTACACCGCCCGCCGCGTTTGAGTCCGCGGAAGAATCCGCCGTAAGTATGTGGAATATGTCTTCAAGACTGTTTTTCTGAATGCTAAGTTCGTAAAGGTCGTAATTCTTTGCAAGGACAGCCTTTGCGATTTCCGGACGTATTTCAGTTCCTTCTTTTATGGAGATTAGCGCTGTTGAACCTTTTTCAGCCTTCTCGAACGAAAGGCTTTCGATTCCATTTATTCCGTGCATCGCCTCGGAAAGTTCCGCCTCGCCTGCGTCCGCGTTCACCCTGATTGTAGCGGAGTTTGCGTAGCGCGTCCTAAGCTGTTCTGTAGGAGAGTCCGCCACAAGCCTTCCGCCGGAAATTATTATCACGCGGCTGCAAAGAATTTCCACCTCGCCAAGAATATGTGTTGAAACTATTACAGTCCTTGTTTTTCCTATCTCCTTTATGAGGGCGCGCACCTCCTCCACCTGGTTCGGGTCAAGTCCGCTTGTAGGCTCGTCAAGAATAAGAATTTCAGGATCGTTCATAAGGGCGTGCGCAAGACCCACGCGCTGTCTGTAACCGCGCGAAAGTTCGCTTATGTTCTTGTGCATTACTTCCTCAAGTCCACATTCACTGCATAGGGTCAGAACCTTTTCGTCCGAACGCTGTCCATGCACGCTTGCAATGTACTTAAGATAGTCCTCTACAATCATGTCGCCGTACAGCGGCGCGCTTTCAGGCATATAGCCAATCTTGGACTTTGCATGGACGGGATTTTCCGCCACGTCGATTCCGTCGATTTTTATCGAGCCGCTTGTAGGCCTCAAAAAACCGGTGATCATTCTCATTGTGGTAGTTTTACCGGCGCCGTTCGGACCCAGAAGACCTACAATCTGACCGGTGGGAATGGAAAAACTAACACCGTCAACAGCCTTGAACGAGCCAAAGTGCCGCGAGACGTTAGAAACTTCAATCATTTGATTTCTCCAGAAAACGCCCTGCCAAAGTGCAGGGCCGATGTGATGATGAGTCTGCAACGCAAACTTTATTCTATAAACAGATTTACAATTGCCTGTTGAACATAAAACACAAAAGGGGTTCAATCGTTACAGACTGAACTTCCGTTTTGACGCGTCTTCGTTCTGCCTGAAAAGAATCGCTACGTTTCCGATTATGCGAACCAGCGTCGCGTCCGTCCTGGAACAGATTTCGTCCGTAAGTTCAACCTTTTCGTCCTTGAATTCATTGAATTTCACCTTTAAAAGTTCGTGTGAATCCAGCGACCTTGAAATCATTTCAACAACCTGCGGCGAAACACCATTTCCGCCTACAATTACAACCGGTTCAAGCGAGTGCGCGCACTTTTCCAGATACCGTCTTTGTTTGCTAGTTAATACAGTCATGGTTCAATTTTACCAACAAATCGCGCGTTTTTCTATCTCAATGCGCTGCATGGACGGAACTTGTGCATTTTTAAATCTGTATGGAATCAAGGGCCGGCGTGCTTTTCCAACCAGCCTTCCGGGGCCCGCCAGAGGCTCGGTGCTCCGCACTTGAAAAACTCAAAAAGAGTTTTTCAACCCCTGCACGCTGGGGCATGGGGCGTATTAAAAACACCAGCCAGATCCGCCGAATCGTTTACATTGAATTTTTTACGTTTTACATTGATAAAAAAAACAGCAAATTATCTTCAATTGGGTGTATAATTACATTTTAAATGGGAAGAGAGGTTTTATGGGATTGTACGACAGGTTTGAATTCAGGGCGCAAAAAAAATCTTTTGCTTCGGGAACTTTTAAAACCTCCGACGTGGACGCGTATTACAGCGACTACGAACCGCGTGGACTTCTTTCCGCGGGGCAGACAGTAAGCCTGATTGCAAAACTCCTGATGGCGATAAATCCGTGGCTTGGAAAAATCTGCTGGCAGACCGCATATATCGCCGTAAAAATCGCGCTGCACAATAAAAAAGACGACAGAATTTCGCTCAGGACCACGCTCATCCTTTCGCTTTTTCATCTTACAGGCTTCTATCATTTCATAGGTGAAAACCTTATAGAACGCAAGGACTTTACAAGCGACGAGGTGTACAGGTTCTACACATACGCGTATTACTATTTAAAGGAGATGAGTCCGGTTCCCGATGTCGCCGAGGCGGTTCTTTTTTACAATAAAAAATACAATCCCAAGATTGCAGAAAAAATTCCCTCGATGAAATACGCTTCGCTCATATTCCTTTCACAGTCGCTGTGCAAGATGCTTGAATCAAAGGGCGGCGACTACGACGAGCGCGATTTTTTTGCATACGGACTTTACAAATTCAACGAAGATTATCTTGACGTGTTCAGGGCTCTTGACAGGCGGCGTGAAATTTCACGGGCGATTTCTGACGGTTCCTACAAGAACGAACTTTTCAGATGGTTTTCAAACCTGCAGTTCACAAAGGACGACACGCGAACCCTTCTAAGGCTTTTGATTTACGTGATGGACTTTAAAAGCACCCAGACAGTGCAGCATACGATTCACGCCGCCTCATACGCCGTTACGCTCGGAAAATACGCCGGCTGTTCAAAGCAGGAACTGAACGAACTGTACACCGCCGGAATCCTGCACGACATTGGAAAAATGTCAATTCCAATATCAATACTTGAGTCGCCAAAGAAAAATCTTCCTTCATGGCAGTACACGCTCATAAAACAGCACGTCTCGGAAACACAAAAAATCCTGCAGGACGGCGTTCCCCAAAAAATACAGGACATAGCGGTGCGCCACCACGAAAAAATGGACGGTTCGGGCTATCCGGACCGCCTTTGCGCGGCTGATTTGACGGATCTGCAAAGGATACTCACAGTCGCGGACATATTCAGCGCCCTTGTAGACAAACGCTCCTACAAGGCGTCATACGACGAAGAGCAGATAAAATCGATAATACAGGAAACCGTAAGACTGGGGCAGATTGACGCAAGGTTCTGCAGGTGCATACTTGAAAACTACGGGGCGGTGCAGTCCGACTGCATGCAGGTGGCAGCGAGCCTTCGCGCGCCGCTCGGACTTGTGGAAATACAGTTCCAGGAAGAGATGACCAACATACAGGCGATTTAGGATTTTGTATTGGTGTGGAAGGCGGGGCTATCTTACCTTGAAGAAAAGTCCCAGGACCGCAACCGTTATCAAAAGTTGAAGGATCATGAATTTAAGAAGCACCTGAGTTGCGCTCCAGCCCTTGTTTTTTCTCATGTGGTCGTGCAGCGGAAAGCGTATTTTTTCAAAAATCTTTATGTGTAAGAACCTTAACAGGAACACCTTTAAAAGCCCCATTCCGCCGTTTAAAAAAATCACGGTGCTTGTCGCAAAAATCAGCAGCGGGTTTCCGCTTATAAGAACCATTACGCCAATGAAATATCCCAGGGCGCGGCTTCCGGCGTCTCCCATCAAGACGCTTGAAGGAAACGCGTTGTGCCACAGATAGCCCATCAGTACTCCCGCCAGGCTGAACGTCATCAACGCCCATTTCGCTCCGTTTGCAAGGTGCGGAACAAGAAGGTAGTTCGCAATGTCCGTGTGTCCGAGTATGAAATAGAAAATCGAACCCAGCGTCAAAAGCGCTATCAATACAAGTGAACCGCTCAGTCCGTCAACACCGTCCGTGCAGTTCGTTGTATTTATCGAAGCCCATATCAGGACAACGCTTATCGCTATGAAAAGAACAGGATGGACGTTTACAGGCTGTGATACGAACGGAAACCAGAAATGTACGTTTCCGTCGGAATTTTCCCTTGATATGCAGAATAAAATCAGCAGCGCGGTAAGAACCGCTATCACCAGGTCAAGAAAACCTTTAAGGTATTCACCCCAGCTTGTAATGCTCCTGTCGTCAAGGTAGCCGAAAAGCATTGTAAGCCATGTTAATACAAGAATTCCTGCCTGTAAAATTCCCATTGGAACAAAGATTACACAGAGCAGGGCGTAAATCGTTATGAACACAAATCCCGCGCCTGTAGGTTTTCCCCTGGCGGCTTCGGCGTTTTCCTTGATTGTAAATTCGCGGCCGCGGTCCTGCGGAAGACGGCTGTAAAACTTGGGAAGAAGCGCGTATGTTGCAAAAAAGCCTGTGTATAGGGCGAGCGAGATTAACACTGTGTAGGACTGCAGCAAACGAGTCGGTCCCCAAAACTGCTGCAGAAAACTGCCAAGATGATAGAGCATAGGTTCCTCTGGGAAAATAAAATTTTACGCGACATTTAGAACGCAAGATGGTGCATTCCTGTAAAAATCATGGAGATTTCGTGTTCGTTGCAGAAGTCGATTAATGCCTGGTCGGAGGAAGTTCCGCCTGTCTGTATTATCGCCTTCACGCCAAGTTCCGCCGCCTTTATGATTTTTTCATCAAAAGGAATTGAAGTGTCGCTAACTAAAACTTCGGCATTTGTATCGGAAGATGTTAGACCATTTTTAAAACATTCTTCCGCGTCCTGTATGGCAAGGTTTATCGATTTTTTACGGCTTGGCTGTCCCGTTGAAATTCCAATCGCTGAAAAATCGTTCACAACAATGGCGGCGTCCGACTTAGCAGCCATTATCACCATCGTTCCAAAAGCCATTGAGTCAATCTGCGACTGCGTGGGGCGTTTCTGTGTAACAACCTGCCATTTTCTGAAAAGTTCATTGTCCGGTGTTTGAACCAAAAGTCCGCCGTCAACGGAAGTCATCTCGTGGAAGCCGGAAAAAGTTTCAGAAGCCATTATGAGCCGAATGGAATTGTTTTCGGCGAGAATCTGCCTTGCTTCTTTTGTAAAGTCCGGCGCAATTATGCACACAAGGTTTGATTTTGAAAGAGAGATTGCCGCGGATTCGTCTATTACCGCGCTGCATCCAAGGGTTGCGCCGTCAAAAGTTTCTGGCGCGCAGTTGAATGTCTTTGCAATTGAATGGCTTACGTTTGAACCGAGGGATGCTCCTATTGGATTGTTGTTTTTTATTCCAATCGTAAAGACAGAACCGGCCGCGGGCGTAAAAGGAGTCGTGTATGCGTATCCTGAACAGTCTACGCTTTCAACCTCGAATGGATTTTTTATGATTTTCAGGAAGAGGCTTACGATTTTCCATGCAAGAAAATAACTTTTTACTATGGGACTGTCAAGTTCCCTTCCCTGGATTTTTTTCATTCCGTCAAGGGCGGTGTTTCTTAGGTTTTCCGAATAGAGGCAGGCGAACTGGTGCGGATTGTCTCCGTGGTTCAGTTTTTGAAAATTTTCGTATGGAACTGTGAAGTATCGCGGAAATTCAATGTTCTGCTTCTGCATCAATATGGAAAGTGCAGTGGCGGAGTCATACGCCGAGCACAGGTTCAGAGCCTTTCCAGCCATTTGAAGCCTGAATTCCTTTGTAACGCTTTCGGTCCGCAGTTGAATCACGGCCTCCTGATAGTCATCAGGGTCTGTAAGGACGATTGTGCTGTTGTAGTTTTTTGCGGCACACCTTATAAGGGCTATGTGCTTGAAGTCTATGCAGTTTTCTGAAGACGATTCTTCAAGGAATGCAGGAAGAGGTTTGAAACTGGGGCGTATGTTTGAGCATACAAGTTTTATCGCCGCCATGCTTTCAAGACTTTCGCCGCCGAACGCCGAGGCGGATTTTTCAACCTGCTGTAAAAGTCTGAAAAAATCGTCGCTTTCCCTGTTTGAGGCGAGGAGCGATTTTTCTATCGTCACTGGAATGTTTTTTGACGCAAGATACGCGGCGGTTTCCCCCGCAGAAATGATTTCCCAGTCGTCAGAAACCAAAAATTCTGCAAGGGACGGACACCGGTCAAGGTTTTCAGTAAAAATAATCGCTCGCTTTTTCATTCCTACATTTTATCAGAATTACATGAAAATTCAACGGACTTGAACGGCTTGCCCACTGTGTTTTTTCTGTCAGCCGATTTTTGTTCCGACAAAATCTTCGTCGTTCAGTATTTTTTTTATGTTTTCGATGTTCTTTCCGCCTGCGCATATTACTGTCATTCCGGATTCGTCCGCTTTTTTTGATGCAATGGGGTCGAACGGACAGTTTTTTCCCGGAGTCCAGTCGTCGCCCACCATTTTTCTAAAATCCTTCCACGAAATGCTGTCAATAGGCTTTGCATCGGGATTCTTTCTTGGGTCGTCCGTATACACTTTCTCGATGTTTGAAAGGTTCACAACTGTTTTTGCGCCGTGTTTTTCAGCAAGGAGAACGGCGTCGTTGTCTGTTGAAAATCCCGGATGCCAGCCTGCCGCCAAAAGAACACGTCCTTTAAAATCGATGGGAGCGGTAGGGTCGTATACAACATCGTTTTCGCACAGTTTTCCAAAGCAGGCTTTTACAAGCTGCGCGTTGAGCCTTGTCGCCATGATTCCAATCCAGTCCGCGTCGTCCGTTCCAGAGTCGGTTCCAAGGCTTTTTACAGTCTGGAAATACGCGTTCTGATACACTCGTGCAGGCGCGCCTCCGCCCACTACAAGGATTAGTTTTCGGCTTGAATCTTCCAAAAGCCATTCGCGCACCATGGCGACGAATTTCGCGATAAAATCACTGTCGGGAGCGTCCGGAACAACTATCGAACCGCCTACAGAAAGAACCTTTGTCATGTTTTTCTCCAAAATTTAAAATTTGGCGTTTTGATTCTGCCAGTCGGCGTATAAAAACAAAACGCGTTTTTTCATAGAAAAGTCTGCGACTCAAACTGCACGTCCAGCACTTTATTCCGCACGGTAAAATCTGTCCGTACAAATCAATAGACGCCTATTACAACGGGGTCCGCCCAGTACGAACTGTATTTAATCCTTGTTCCCGAGGCCTCTTCCCATATCGTCTGCAGCGCGTATGATTTTGGACGCGAAACAGTCTGGTTTTCAGGAGAACTTGACTTTATTTCGTTCAGTCCCCGTGAAATCAGTACGTGCTGGGAGTCCAGGTTTCCAAAATAGAATTTTGACGGCGTTATGTCCTTTATCCACGACTGGTATTCAAGTCCCGCTCCAAGCGCCACGTCCACAGGAAGCCAGCCGAATCCTGAAAGATAAATCTCGGACCACCAGTGCACCTTTGCCCTCAGGTCGGGATTTACAAGGATTCCGCTGTTTGGAAGGGCGGGAATTCCCGCGGCGCGCATCAGGGCTGTAAAAATTATTGTAAAGTCGTACGCGTCGCCCTTTTTCAAGTCCAGTATGTCCAAAGGAGACGTGTTTGCAGACCGTGGATTTGCAAGAATCTTGTAGTTCTGAATCATAAAGTTGTAGCACAGAACTCCTATGTTGTACGGATTTGTTTCCTTTCCGATTATTTTAAAGAGAAGTTTTTTTATTTCCTCATTCGAGGACGGAACGATTGCATCCGCGGCGGTCGCACTGTTGAAAAGCGACCTGCTTATATTTCGCGAAGAATCCAGCGCGGAAGCCACTACATCGGTCCTTGTTTCGTATGAAGTTACCGCGAAATTCTGTGTGAAACGTTTTTTTCCACCTGAAATCCGTCCGCCCTGCATCTGGTGTATTATGGTGTTCTGGAAGTCTGGAATTATTGGTTCGGGATTTGCTTCCACAAGTTGAACGGAAGGCTGATACGCGCTTGCAGACGGACGCGGAATTCTAAGTATGATTGAAGAATCCTTGTCGCCAGAAGAATCCTCCACGTCGCACAGAATCTGTATTACATAGGTTTTTGGATTTAAAAGACTTTTTCTTCCGGCCTTCCTGTCGATTTTTATTTCACGCGCCGCGGACTGTCCCCGCGGAGTCTTTACGTATATTTTTCCGCCCGTCGCCCCGTCTGGAACCCGCACCCGAATTTCAGAATCAGACCAGTATTCGTAGTCAAAGTCGCGTTCGTCCGCGCATACAAATTCAAAGTTTTCGGATTTGTCGCCTTCATCCCTTGATACAGCCTCTCTGTCCGCTGAAAAATAAACCGCCGCCCTTTCACGTGATTTTCCAAAATTGCTTCCAGAAATTGTTACAAGTGTTCCTGGAAGAATTTTTTCAGGCGAAATTCCAGTTATTATCGGAACGGAAAGCTGTGGATTTTCAGGAACTTTTACAGGCGCGGAGGTGGCGTTTGCAAAAAAAGAAGGTTTGGAACGCAAATCCTTTACGCCCACAACCACAAGACCTTCCTGTACGTTAGGCGGAAGTATGACGCGTATTTCATCGTCCTGCCACGAAATGTATGAACTTGATGTAAGCCTGCTTCCTCCGAATTCAACGTAACTTGTATCCCTCAATGGACCGAAAGTCCTTCCGCGTATTATTACAAGGTCGCCTGGCGAACCTATTGGAGGATTTATCTCTGTGATTTCAGGATATTTTTTCACGTTCATCCTTAGAATCAGTGAAACGCCTGAAAATACAACTACAAACAGCACCCAGAAAAGAAATCTTATCAAGGGCGATTTTCTGAAAAAATAATTTGCTGAAGACGACTTGTTCACGGTAAAAGACCTGCGATTGTGTTTGCGGGCATCCTCACTTCCATGACAGGGGAATTTTGAACTTCCATTCCTGGAACAGAAATCTTTATTCTTGAATCTCTGAACTCAGGTCTGAAAACGTCAAGGTCCGCCAGAGATGTGTTTCTTAGCGCGCCCGTGCTTACTGCCTGCGACAGATTATCGTTTATATTTCCGTTAATTACAATATTCTTGTTTGAAATCAACGTGGTCTGCGGCCGTTCAACAGGAACAAGGTTTGCAAGGGAAGAATCCCGTGCAGGTTTGCCGCCCGGAGAAGTGCGCACAGGAAGAATGACCGCCACAAGAACGGCCGCCGCCGCCACTGTTCCCGCGACAAATTTCTGCACGGAGAAGCGGTCTGTAAATCCTGTGTTCCTTGAATGTCGTATTTTTGCCATAAGACGCACATAGCTTTCGTCCATAAATTTCTGGTCGAAATCAAGGGATTTGCTGTCCTTTTCAAAAACGCCCTTCAAGGTCTTGAGCGCATTGAGTTTTTCGGAACATTTTTTGCAGTTCCTCAAATGCTCCTCGTATTCCACGGCGTACGCGGAAGGCAGTTCGCGGTCCAGATAGATTGAATGAATGTCGTCAGTTGGGCAAGAATACATTTTCGGCTCCTAACATTTCTCCAAGTAATTTACGGGCGCGGAAAATTCTGACTTTTACGTTTCCTTCAGAAATTCCAAGCACCTTCCCAATTTCCTTATAGTTCAAGTCGCTGTACTCCTTGAGCACCACGGCTTCCCTCAATTTTTTTGGAAGTCTGTTCAACGCTTCCTGCGTCAACCTTATCGACTCCGCCGCCAGAAGTTCCGTTTCTCCGGACTTCACCGTCCTGTGGTCTTCGTAAAGAGCCTTTTCGTAGGCGGTTTTTTCCCTTGCCTTGCGTTTCACGTAGTTGAGCGATGCGTTTTTAACGACCCTTATAAGCCAGAATTTCGCGTCGTTCAGCGACGGAAACATGATTTTTTTTTCGTTCGCCTTTATAAGCGAATCGTGGGAAAGGTCTTCCGCCGCCTCCTCGTCGTTTACAATACGATAGGAAATCTTGAACAGCATCTGCATCGTTTCCCTGTAAATCAGGTTAAAGTCAGCGGGATTTGCCGAATTCAATTGTCTTGTGATTTCAGTCTGACTTTCCATAAATTACAAACCCCACGTCGTTAAAAAGGTTACTAAAATTCTGATTCCAAGTTCAATTTTTATGCCGCGGACGCTTCCATCACGGAGGACATTTCCATCTCCACAGCCGCCTGCACCGCTACATTCGCTTCCATGTAGGACCTGTTGGAGTGTCTACTATTGCAATTCCTCGCGCCGAAAGAAGATTCCGTATTTCGTCCGCCTTTGCAAAATCCCTGTTCTTTTTTGCCGCCGTTCTTTCCTGCACAAGCGCGTCTATTTCCGCGGACTCCGGATCTCCTGCATGGTCGTCCGCCATGCAGACGGCTTCCTCTTTTGCAAGTTTCTGCATTTTTGCGGCAGTTTCAATGAGCCTTAGTCCAATGACGCTGTCCATTCTGTCTATCAGAAGGACGGCCTCTTTTGGCTCAATCGAAGAATCCTTTAACACCTTGTTCACCTGGCTTAACGCCACCGGAAGAAGCAGGTCGTTTTCAAGGGCGGACTTGAACGCGTCCATGTGTTCCGAAGCCTTTGCGGAAAGTCCATTCCTGCAGTCGGCCTCGCCCTTTTTGTAAATTCCGTGCGCGGAGGACAGTTCCACGCTTCCCCTGTCGGCAAGTTTTACAATTTTTTGAACAAGGCTTGCACGTCCGTTTTTGGCGGACTCCATCGCGTCCCAACTGAAAAAAATCTGCTTCCTGTAATGTCCGCCCAAAAGGAAGAACCTGTAGTCAAGCGCGTCGTAGCCGCGGTCCTTCAGGGTCTGCAGGCGCAGGAAATTCCCCTTGGACTTTGACATCTTGTTTCCGCCCTCCACAACAAGAAATTCGTTGTGCAGCCAGTATTTGACCCACGGACCTTCCGCCCTTTCCTCCGCGGAAAAACTTCCTTCTGACTGGGCTATTTCATTTGTATGGTGCACAGGAACGTGGTCTATTCCGCCTGTGTGGATGTCTATGTGCCTTCCAAGATACTTCATGCTCATGGCGGAACATTCGATGTGCCAGCCAGGATATCCGCGTCCCCACGGAGAATCCCACGTCATCGCCTGGTTTTCAAATTTTGACTTTGTAAACCAAAGCACAAAGTCTCCCGGATTTCGTTTGTTTCCGTCTATTACAACTTCCTTCCGCCGTCCGGCGCCCTCCCTCAGTTCATCAAGGTTCAGGTTCGCAAGTTTTCCGTAGTCCTGATACGTCGTTATGTCAAAATAAAGATTTCCGCCTGAAAGATAGGTGTGTCCGCCCGCCTCGATTTTCTTTATGAGTTCAATCATGTCGTCGATGTGGTCGGTAGCCCTGCATATTACGTCGGGATGCCGTATGTTCAGTTCGTCTATGTCCTGCATGAATGCGTCGGTGTAGAATTTTGCAACTTCAAGGACTGACTGGTGGCGTTCCTCCGCGGTTTTTACCATTTTGTCGTCGCCCTCGTCACCATCTCCTGTAAGATGTCCAACGTCCGTTATGTTCATCACGTGCTTTATGTCGTAGCCCAAAAAAGTGAGCGTCCTGTCGAGCGTGTCAAGAAAAACGTATGCCCTCAGGTTTCCTATGTGGGCGTAGTTGTAAACAGTCGGACCGCAGCCGTAAAAACCCACGAATCCCTTGCGAATCGGCTTGAATTCTTCTATTGAATGCCCCATCGTGTTGAACAATTTTAAAGACATAAAAACTCCTGCAAGATTTTTATTTTCATCGACCGCCGTCAGGTGAAACAGGGTGGGGGAAGCCTCCCCCTCGCTTCCAAGCCGTACGCCTTGCGTCCGCTTGTACGCTACCCCCTCTCCTAGGGGGTGGCATCGCAGTGTTCAGGAAAAGGGCTTAAAAAAATCCGCCCCCTAAAACCCCGACGCACAGCCTTCAAAGTGTAATGAAAACTCCCCTTGTTTTCAATCTAATTGCTATTTATGATAGGTAAGTGACTCCACATATCCTAAAAGATAAAGAAAAACTGGAGCCGGAACTTTATAAATTCGTTTGTCATCTTTGTAGTCAGTTAATCCAAAATCATCAATTCGTTTTGTAATCACAAGATTTGGCCGCTCCTTTGAAGAAAGTTGGACTATCAAGTCTTTTTCAGAAATTGGAGAATTCTCACGATATTTTACTTCCATCATTATTGGAGCAATGCTTTGGGCATACTGCACAACTATATCAATTTCTTTGCTTTTATCACCGCCACGATAGTAACCTACTTTTGTTACAGATTTGTAATTAAATGCCTTTATGTGTTTGTAAACAGCGGTTTCGGCAATGATGCCAAGTTCAACTGCGTCGTTTGTAACATCATCTTTCATCAGAACGGCATTTCGTAAAGCCGCATCGGCAACATAAATCTTGTCCTGAGATTTTAAAATTTGCTTTGGCCCTACATTCACCAAATGACTTACATAGATTAAATTTGCACCTTCAAGATATAAGATATATTTTTCCAATGTATTTCTTGACACCTGAAGTTCTTTGCAAATTGTATTGAAATTAATTATGTTCGACGAATTATAGCACAGGTATAAAAACACCTTTTCGATGTCTGAAATATTTCTGATTGCATAAAGTGAAGGTAAATCTCTTTTTAAAGCCTTGTCAACAATATCTTCCCTAAGAATTCTCTGTGCATAAATGTCATCTTTTGAAAGGGCCAGTTCCGGAAATCCGCCAACCTGCAAATATCGTATAAAATGCGGCTGTAAAAATGAAAGTTTATTGACGATGTCATTCTGTTCTTTTTTATCAAGAAGATAAAGTTGAGTGGGTTTTATTCCAAAAGGCAATTCCACTTCTTTTAGATTGAGAAGTTTGCAGTATTCAAAAAATGTTAAGGTTGGAACTTGAACTGTAATCCATCTTCCAAGTCCACTTTCCCTTGTTTTGTCCGCAAGAATAGGACTGGCAGAACCAGTTGCCATAATTTTGATGTTTGGATTAGTGTCGTACAAAACCTTTAGCCAAGAATTCCAGTCCTGGGAATATTGTATTTCATCAAAGAAACAAAATATTTTTTGAGAAGAAGTAATATTTCGTTTATAAATGTCAACAACGTCATTTATGCTGCAGAGTTTTAACAAAGGATGATCAAAAGAAATAAAAAGCACATCCTTTGGATTCTTTCCATTTTCTATCAATTCGGAAATTGTCTGATACATAATTGTAGTTTTGCCGGTGCGACGGGCTCCAGATAAAAGAACTGTACGTCGGATATCAGTGTTTTCAAAAGCCCTTCTGCATTCATAAAAGGAAGCTCGTTTCATAGGCTTGTCAAAATCTTTTTGCACGCTTCCTGCATTCCACCAAGGATTATATGAATAAAGTAGATTCAAAATGCTTTCTTCTGAAAAATAATCCATGCCTACCTCCAGTTATTGTCAACACTTATGTCCTAATGATAAATATGTCGCATTTATTTGTCAACATACTGACAACAATTAACACGTAGGTTGTCAATAGACTTTATTTTCTTGTATTATTTAAAATATTCAAGATAAATATATATTCTTTCTTCTCTATTAAATGACACGTTCCGCAATTGTTAATTTCAATTTCTTTTGGTATATTTAAAACTGGTGGTAAAAAATGGCATACGAAGTTACGGCAACTCGCCGTCGTCCCAGGCAGTTTGAAGACCTTGCGGGTCAGGAATATGTTGCCGAGACTCTTAAAAATTCTATAAAGACAAAGCAGATTGCGCACGCCTACCTTTTTACAGGTCCACGAGGCTGCGGCAAAACGTCAACCGCAAGGATTCTTGCAAAGGCGTTGAACTGCCAGTCGTCCGAAGGACCTACCTGCGCTCCATGCGGTGAATGTGAGTCGTGCAGGTCCATCACAAACAGTTCAAGCCTTGATGTTATAGAGATTGACGGCGCTTCCACGAACTCTGTAAACGATGTGCGGCAGATTAAGGACGAGGTGATGTTTCCTCCTGCATCGGCTCGCTACAAGATTTACATAATCGACGAAGTTCACATGCTTTCCTCCGGCGCGTTCAACGCCCTTCTCAAGACGATTGAAGAACCGCCTGCGCACGTGATTTTTATTTTTGCCACAACTGAACTTCAAAAAGTTCCAGCCACGATAAAATCCCGATGCCAGCAGTACAGCTTCCGTCTTGTGTCGGTAGAAAGGCTCAAGGCTCTTCTTTCAGACGCCTGTTCTGAAATGAACATAAATGCGGACGACGAGGCGCTTTACTGGATTGCAAAGGAATCAGGCGGTTCTGTCCGCGACTGCTACACACTGTTCGACCAGATTGCGGCGTTCAGTCAGGGCGAAATAACATACGAAAAAATCCGCGACAAACTTGGTCTTTTGGGAATAGAACGGCTTAACGCTCTTTTTGAGGGCGCCGCGTCTGGAAAGACCGAAAAAACATTGAACCAACTGGACGAATTCCTGCAGTCTGGAATTTCAATCGAACAGATTATCGCAAACAGTTCAGAATATCTTAGAAGCGTACTGCTTTTGAAGAACGGCATACGCAAGGAATCTCTTCTGGGGCAGTCGGCCGAAAGGTTCAGTTCCGCAGTCCTTGATGCGTGGAACACCGTACAGACGGAAAGGGCGCTTTCAATTTTCATGCAGCTTTACAGGGACATACGCTATTCGCTTTCTCCAAGGTATGAACTTGAACTTGCATTTTCAAAACTCTGCTGGCTTTCAGAATACGTTTCGCCGTCTGAATTGAAGGACGCGATTTCCAGGGCGAAGGCTCTTCTTGCGTCCGACTTGGAAAATTCTTCCCGTGAAAGTCCGCGTGAATCTTCAGGCGAACATTTTTCAGAACAAGTGGGAAATTCAGTTTCAGCGTCAAATGGCGGCGCTCAACCGGAAGGCGCTTGCAGACTTTCGCATGACGCAAACACAAATGTACAATCCCAATCCAACGGCGGACTTCCGCGTTTTTCGTTTCTTGAAAATCCACCTGTACGCGAGAAAAAAAACTTTGGAAACGGCGGCGAGGAGGAATTCCAGAACCCTTTTTCTGATGGCGGTGCCCTGCCGCCTAAAAACACAGAGGCGGCAGAAAACTCGGAAGGACGGAACTGCAATACTCCAGAAGGAATGCCGACCTTTTCGATTCTAAAAAAAGAGGCGGAAAAAAACGTCCAGCCGGCTTCTGTTTTAAAACATCCGGCTGCGCCGCGCTCCGTCCGTACATACGATGAAGGCTATTCATACGCGCCTGAAAACGAGTTTCCAGATTCCGACGACGACGGATATTCCGACACATGCGATGAACCTGAATCGCTTGAAGCCCGCGGCGAAATTCTTCTTGAAGAACACGGTTATGGCGGCGACCTTGATAAAAACGCGCAGGACCTGCACTCAAGCCAGGAAAGAATCTTTTCTGACGACGGCTCTTCCGTAACGGTTGAAAAACTGTATGGAACTGTGGTTGCGGAACTTGCGGTGAACAACGCCATGCTTGCTTCCGCGCTCATGGAAACAAAGGAATGGATTCCGGGTCAGAACAAGATAACGACAAAAATAAATACAGAATATCAAAAAAATTTCATACAGCAGAACATTCAGACAATCAGTCAGGCGGTGAGCAAAATATGCCGTAAGCCCATGACGTTTGAAATCCTGTATGAGGAAGAAAAAATCAACGCAAAGGCGGCGGAACTTCCAGTTCAGGTTACGCTTTTGTGCAACGCCTTCAAGGGCACTGTTGTAGGAGGAAAATTGTGAATCCATTTGACTTGTTGAAAAACACCGCGGCGATAAAGGAACAGGCTGAAAAATTCCAGCAGGAAATTTCTGAACTTTCTGCTACGGGTTCTTCTGGCGGACACATGGTAACAGTTACCGTGAACGGAAAATTTGAAATGACGGGAATACACCTGGATCCGATATGCGTTGACAACCGGGATGTAAAGATGCTTGAGGACCTGATTGTGGCCGCCCATCACGGCGCGATTTCAAACATGCAGGAACAGTTGAGGGCAAAGGCGGGACCGATGCTTGCAGGACTTAACATTCCGGGGCTTCCGTTTTAATGGCGAACGCAATCGACGACCTTACGTCAAGTTTTTCCCGTCTTCCTGGAATAGGAAAAAAAAGCGCCGCAAGAATCGTGAACCATCTTCTTAAGGCGGAAAGGACGTACATTCACAATTTTTCAAGGCAGCTTGTTGAACTCCAGGAAAAAATACGGTCGTGTTCTGTATGCGGTTCATGGACGGAAACAGATCCCTGTCCCATATGCTCGAATCCGCTCAGGGATCAGACTTTGATATGCGTTGTAGAACAGCCACAGGACGTTCAGACAATCGAGGCGGCAGGCGGATATACGGGACTTTTCCACGTTCTTGGCGGAGTCA